>VGRE01000037.1 GCA_016875435.1 Deltaproteobacteria bacterium
GGAGCGGCTAGGGAGCGAGCGCGCGTCGGAACGGCACGTCTTGAGCGTCGTCACCGGGCGCAGCGACATGGGCACCGCCCGCGTGAGCGTGACTGACACGGGGTCCGGTTTCCTCGCCTCCGCGCGGCGCGCGGCGGGGCGCCCCTTCTACTCTACCAACGACCGGCCCGGGCTCGGGCTTGCCGTCGCCCGCGCCGTGGCGGAGGCGCACGGCGGGCGGCTGCGCATCGGCGAGGCGGGCGGGCCCGGCGCCGAGGTGGTGATCGAGTTGCCCGCGTGGGGATGCATCTAGCGTCGTGGCCCTCGGTTCCCTCCCGCGCCGTATCCATCCTCGCAGGCGCACCATCCTCGGGCTGGAATAGGGCAAGTTGGAGCGGGAGCGCCGGGCTCGGCCTCGCGCTGGTGCAGCGCATCGTGCACGAGGACATGGGCGGGAAAATCGAGTTGCAGAGCACGCCCGGGCAGGGCACCACCGTCACCGTCAGGCTGCCCCGCCAGGGGGTCTCGGGCGCGAAGCACGGCTGGGCGGACATTTCCGCCACGGCCTGAAAAGCAGATTAGGCGGCGTGGATGCCATGGACCTACATCGTCCCCGTCGTGATGTTGGTGATCTACCTGCTCGTGGAGCTCAAGACGTCCCGTCCCGACGGCACGCTCGTTCGAATGCAGCCTTTCCGGCGGGTCATGCAGTACTTGATGCCCACCCGGAACGAGTCGGTGGTGTACTTCGAGGCCTACGTCGACGCCACGGCCCTCCTTGCCTACCTCGAGAAGGCAAAGGTGAAGTTCGAGGCGAACGTCACCCATGCCACCGTGGCGGCGAGCGGCATCGCGCTGTCGGCCGCGCCGCGCATGAACCAGTTCGTGATCGGTCGGCGCCTCTACCACCGCAAGGGCAGGTGGCTCACCTTCTCGATGAAGCGGCAGAAGCTCAGCCGCGAGGCCAAGATCGGGACGGTGAAGCTCGAGTTCCTCGACGGCGAGACCTTTCCCCAGTGGTGCGCGCGGGTGAACGCCGGGATCAACGTTGAGCGCAGCGGCAAGAAGACCTCGGGCGACAAGGAACTCGATCTCTTCAACCTGCTCCCGCGCCCCTTCCTGCGCACGACGGCCTGGGCGATCGACCAGCTCAACTACTACAACCTGCTGCCGGGCGACTTCATCAAGGACGACCCGATGCACACGTCGTTGTTCATCGCCAACCTCGGCAGCCTCGACATGGCCCCCGGCTTCCACCACCTCTACGAGTACGGCACCTGCCCGCTGTTCATCATGTTCGGCAAGATCGAGCCCACGCCGATGGTGGTGGATGGGCGGGTGGAGGTGCGGCCGAGGCTGCACATGCGCTTCAGCTACGACGAGCGCATCGACGACGGCCTCAACGCGCGCTTCGGCATCGAGAAGATCCGCGAGGTGCTCCACGACCCCGACAAGTGGCTGGGTGGCCTCGCCGACGACGGGAGCGACACCTTCCCCATGTGGCCGCCGCGCGAGGCGATCGACGCCGCCCTGCCCGGCGCCGAGGCGTAGGGCTACCCGTCGAAAGCGCTCGCCGTGCGCAATCGCGCATGCTGCGATGCGTCGACCCCTGGTGCTGCAATACGGCATGACAGCAACGGTCGGTCGCCGGCGGGGGGTGCCGGTTACGAGCGATGCCATGTCTACCACTGCCGCCGACACCGTTGCCGAGCGCGCCCGTGCCGGCTTCCCCGAGGCCCTGGAGTCGCTCTGCGGCTACCTGCGCACGCCCGCGATCTCCTGCGACCCGGCTCACGCCGCCGACGTGCGCGCGCTGGCGGCGCGCGTGCGCGACGACCTCGCGGCCCTCGGCTTCGCCGACGCCGCCGTGCGCGAGCTCGACGGCGCGCTTCCCTGCGTGACCGCGAGCCGGATGAACGTCCCGGGCAAGCCGACCATCCTGGTGTACGGCCACCTCGACCTGCAGCCCGTGAAGGGCGAGACCTGGACCACTCCCCCCCACGAGCCCACCGTGCGCGACGGGCGGCTCTACGCGCGCGGCGCCGCCGACGACATGGGAGGCTGGGTGAGCCACATGGCGGCGGTGAAGGCCTGGCTGGCGGTACACGGCGAGCTGCCGTGCAACCTGCGCCTGGTGGTGGAGGGCGAGGAGGAGATCGGGAGCCCCAACCTCGAGCGCTACATGGACGCCTTCCCGGACTGCTTCAGCGCCGACGCGATGATCCTCACCGACTGCGAGAACCCATCGCCGGAGATCCCCGGGCTCACCGTGTCGCTCCGCGGCATCCTCGAGTGTACCGTCCGCTGCACGGCCCTCAGCGCTGACATTCACTCCGGTCTCTGGGGCGGCATGGTGCCCGACGTGACCACGGCGCTGATGAAGATCGTGTCGCGACTGGTTGACAACGACGGGCGCCTGCGCGCCCCTCGGGTCGACGTGCCGGAGGCGTGGTCGAGGGCGGCGTGGGACGTTCCCCTCACCACCGAGGTGATCCGCGAGGGCGCGCACCTGGTCGAGGGCGTGGATCCCCTGCCCGCGCGAGGCGCCCCGCCGGCCGAGCACCTGTGGCGCCAGCCGGCGATCACCGTGGTGGCCACCACCCTCCCCACGCGGGAGGTCAAGAAAAACGCGCTGCGTCGCAGCGCGGAGGCCATCCTCTCGATCCGCGTGGCCCCGGGCCAGGCCGACGAGGAGGTGAAGGCGGTGATCGGCGCCGAGCTGCAGCGCGACCCTCCGGGCGGCGTGCGGGTGGACGTGGAGTGGCAGTCGCAGGCCTCGGGCGCCTGGCTCTACGCGCCGAGGGGCCCCGCCTTCCCCGCGGCCGACCGGGCGTACGTGCGGGCGTGGGGCCGCCCGCTGCTGCAGATCGGCGTGGGGGGCAGCATTCCCTTCGTGGAGATGTTTGGCCGCCGCTTCGGCGACCTGCCGCTCATCCTCAACGGCGTGATCGACCCAAAGACCACGGCACACGGGCCCGATGAGTCGCTCCACATCGGCGTGTTCGAGAAGGCGATCGTCGCGAATGTGTACTTGTACGAGGAGCTGGGGGAGGCTGTAGGCTGTAGGGGTTAGGCCTTGGGAGCGAGCGTTTTCGCGTCTGGGTCGGGAGGGGGAGGGAGGAGTTTGGGAGGGAGGGACTGAGCGTCGGAGGCCACTTCGAGCTCGCTGCACCCCCAGGGCAGGCGCCGCCCGGAGGGCGAGCGCGCCAGCGCCCTCCTCTCTCCCCCGGCTAGCCGCTCGCGGGGAAGAGCGTCGCGAGGCGCGCGCGGAAGTCGGTCACGACGAGGTCGGTGGCAGCCTTGTCGCCGGGCAGGGTCATTCCGTGGTCGGCGCCGTCTACCGCCACCACCGTCACCTTCTTCCTCGCGAGCTTGTCGGCGAGAGCCTGGTCCCACTGGGGATCGGCCTTGCCGATGAGCACCAGCGCGCGCACCCCCATCGCCTCGATCGCCCGGTAGACCAGGTCGTCCTTCCACAGGGGCGTGAGCCAGGCGGATGGAAAAGCGGCGAGATTGGGCACTTGCTTGATGGCGTGTGCCAGCGCCGTGGTGCCGATCGACTTGCCGGCGAGCCACACGGGGCGGCCTGCGGCCCGCGCGAAGGCGGCCCGGCCGAGGGCGCCACTATCGGTGGCGATGCACAGCTCGCGCTCCTCGCCGGTTAGGGCCGCGAGGCCCTTGTCCATGCCGTAGTAGCGCTCGGAGAGGAGGCACTCGGCGCCCTGCGCTACGAACACCTCCCGTGTCGCGACAAGAAGCGGCCGATCTTGCGTGTAGGCGGCGCCGGGCAACACGAGGCCGACGGCCCTCGGCGAGCCGAGCCCCACGGCCATCTTCAGGGGGAGGACCTGGTCTTTGTAGCCGTGGACGACGGGGGCGGTGGCCATGGCCACCACCTATCCCCGGCCGCCGGGCGATACTCCAGGACCGCGCGACCCGCGATGCTCGTCCTGCTCGCCGGCGCGTTCGGCAGCGGCGACGCCGCGACGGCCACGACGACGTGGCCTGCCGGGGACTAGCGCAAGCGGCGTGCCAGGCTGCGGGCGGCTGTCGTACACGAACAATAGAAAACGTCTATAAGGGTAACGACAGCGGCACCGCGCTAAGTCGGGCGCATGCGTCGCGAGGCCCTCTGGTGGCTACTTCCGGCCGCCGTGGCCGCCCTCTGGGGATCCGCGCTCGCCTACGACATGGTGGCGCGCGTGCGCGCACTCGCCTGCGTCGAGAACTACAGCATGGCCGTGTACCAGCAGCTCATCGCCAGCGCTGCCTTCGACGGCAGGTACTTCCAGACGATCCACACCGGCTACGCCGACAGCTGGATGTGGTCGGGGCACCGGAGCCTGTGGATGCTACTGGTGCCCCATCTCTACCGCTTCTGGCCCAGTGCCGAGATGATGGTGAGCTTGCAGGCGGCGATCCTGGCGCTCGGCTGCTTCCCCGCCTTCGGCCTCGGCTGGCGGAGCGTGGGCGGGCCCATCGGCGGCGCGGTGGGCCTGGCGATCTACGCGCTGTTCCCGGCCGCCTACGCGGTGGGACGGGCCGACTACCAGGAGCTGAGCTTCGGCATCCCCTTCTTCCTCGTGGCCACCCAGCAGGCGCGGAGGAACAGCGTCGTTGGCTTCGTGCTCTCCGCCTTTCTCCTGTGCAGCGTCCGCGAGGAGTGGGTCCTCTCCGTGCCGCTGGTCGGCCTCGCCGTCCCGGGCGGGGTTGCCTCGCGGTTGCGCTGGGCGGGTCTCGGCGCGGCGGTGTCGCTGGCCTACGGGCTCGCCGTCGCCTACGCCGGTCGCGACTTCGAGGGCTACGACAACCAGTCGGTGGGGCAGTTCGCCGGCATGCTGGAGCTGGGCGTGAAGTTCAACCGCGAGTGGGCCGACGCGCGACGGTTCTACCTGGGGTTCTTCGTGCCGGTACAGTGGCTCGCCCTGCTGGCGCCGGTGACCCTGCTCCCCGCGCTGGGGACGATCTTCCTCCACCTTGCTGCGCCCGCGCAGGGCGGCGTCGACGTGGTTTGGTCTGGTCACATCCACCACATGGCGCCGGTGGTGGCCGCCGTCGTCGCCGCGTCGATCGACGGCGCGGGCGTCGTGTCGCGCCTGGTCGCGCGCCTGCCGCGCCACGTCAACCTGGCCCGGGGCGTGGCGCTCGTCGCGTTCGGCCTCGCCATCGCCCTGCTCGGTCCGCTCTGGATGAAGGCCACCCGCGTGGATCCCCAGCTCGGCCGATGGCCCACGGCGTCGCGCCCGCCGGCCCACGCGGCGTGGGCGCTCGCCGAGCAAGTCCCCCCGGGCGCCACCGTCGCCACCGACCGGCAGGGCTCGCTCCTCGTGGCCGGCCGCGCGGGAAGCTTCACCTACGACGAGTCCCTCGCCGACAAGCTCCGCGGGCGCTCGATCTCCGCGCTCGACTACGTGCTGGTGCCAACCTGGGACCTGGGGACGCTCCGGCAGGCCACCGACCTTGGCGGCGCCGAGTTGTCCCGCGCCGGCGGCTACGCGCTGGTGAAGCTGCCCTAGCGTCGCGAGGCTGCTACCTCCACCACGCCGAGGGCGACGGGTGGATGGCGCTCGTGGTGTCGGCGCGGGCGTAGCGGAGCGAGTCGCCCTCCACCCAGGTGGCGTGAACGGCGCCCTCCCGCGCCGCGAGATCGAGGTGGTTCCGGGCGGTCCGCGGGCCGGGCAGCTCGGCGGCGGGGGCCAGGGTACAGAACCACATGGGCTTGTTCTAACAGTCGCGGCCGTGGGGTTAGGGCGCGAGGATGTCCACGACTCCATCCTCCACCCGCGTGCTCAAGGGCGAGCTGGGCGTCCCGGCCCGCCGGGTCACGCTCACCACCGGGGAGAGCCTCGATCTCTACGACACCACCGGGCCCGTCCACGAGGGCGCCGCGGGCTTGCCGCCGCTCCGGGCGCCGTGGATCGCGCGTCGTGAGGAAGAGGCGCCCACGCAGCTCTACTACGCCCGCCAGGGCGTGGTGACCGAGGAGATGCGCTTCGTGGCGATGCGCGAGAACATGGCCCCGGAGTTCGTGCGCGACGAGGTCGCGGCCGGCCGCGCCATCATCCCCGCCAACAAGAGGCACCCCGAGAGCGAGCCGATGATCATCGGCCGCAACTTCCTCGTGAAGGTGAACGCCAACATCGGCAACTCGGCCGTTTCCTCGAACATCGAGGAAGAAGTCGAGAAGTTGCGCTGGTCGATCAAGTGGGGCGCCGACACGGTGATGGACCTCTCCACCGGCAAGCAGATCCACGAGACGCGCGAGGCGATCATCCGCAACTCGCCGGTTCCTATCGGCACCGTTCCCATCTACCAGGCGCTGGAGAAGGTGAAGGGCCGTCCCGAGCTGCTCGACATCAACGTGTTCCTGGAGACGCTGCACGAGCAGGCCGAGCAGGGCGTCGACTACTTCACCATCCACGCGGGCGTGCTCCTCCGCTACGTGCCGCTCACGGCGAAGCGCGTCACCGGCATCGTCAGCCGAGGCGGCAGCATCATGGCCAAGTGGTGCCTCGCCCACCACCGCGAGAACTTCCTCTACGAGCGCTTCGACGACATCTGCAAGCTGATGCGCCGATACGACGTGAGCTTCAGCCTCGGCGACGGGCTGCGCCCCGGCTGCATCGCCGACGCCAACGACGACGCGCAGTTCGGCGAGCTGCGCACGCTCGGCGAGCTCACCCAGGTGGCCTGGGCTCACGACTGCCAGGTGATGATCGAGGGCCCGGGCCACGTGCCCATCCACAAGATCAAGCAGAACATGGACGAGCAGCTCAAGCACTGCCACGAGGCGCCCTTCTACACCCTCGGGCCGCTCACCACCGACATCGCCCCCGGCTACGATCACCTCACCAGCGCCATCGGCGCCGCCATCATCGGCAGCCACGGCACGGCGATGCTCTGCTACGTCACGCCCAAGGAACACCTCGGCCTTCCCGACAAGGAAGACGTGAAGCAGGGCGTGATCGCCTACAAGATCGCGGCCCACGCCGCCGACCTCGCCAAGGGCCACCCCGGCGCGCAGGACCGCGACGACGCGCTCTCCCGCGCCCGCTTCGCCTTCCGCTGGGAAGACCAGTTCAACCTCGCCCTCGACCCGGAGATCGCGCGGCAGTACCACGACGCGACGCTCCCGGCGGAGGGCGCCAAGACGGCGCACTTCTGCTCGATGTGCGGGCCGAAGTTCTGCTCGATGGAGATCACCCAGCAGGTGCGGCAGATGGCCGACGCCGGGATGGCCGAGAAGTCACGCGAGTTCGCCGAGCAGGGCGGCGAGGTGTACGTGCCCGCGGGGCCAGCGAAGTAAGGGCGGCACGCGCATTGCTCCGCGCGAGGCGCCGGAGTTGCTGGAGGAGCAGACGCGCCGTGGGGGCGTCGGCCATCACGGTGACGTCCACGTCCTGCGTGGCTCGCGCGGCCTCGTAGAGCGCCTCGGCGAAGCGAAGCTTCTGCTCGGTAGGCTGGCTGAGCCGTGCGAGGAGGTCGAGGTCGGCGGTGGCCTTCCAGTCGCGTTGTACGAAAGCGCGGAGGCTCGCGGGGCCGAGGTCTCGAGGCTCCATCGCGGCAGCTGACCCCGCCGGCTAAGCTCGGCCGATGTTCCTTCTCATCGCGCAGGCCAGCGCCCTGGAGTTCACCGTCGATGTCACCCTGCCCGCCGAGATGGTGCAAGCGGGACTCGACGAGGCGGAACTCGAGGAGGAAATGGAGGCGAAGATCAACGAGAAGCTCCACGTCGCCGACATGGGGGGCTACCTCGACCAGATGGCCAACGCGAACGTGCTCTCCAGCAAGGGCATGGGTGCCGACTACGGGAGCGACATGCAGCGTTTCTGCGTGGGCGCGGCCTTCGGCACGGCCGTCAACGGCGCGGGCATCAACTTCGACGGCGGCGAGGAAGCCCTCCCGGAGACAGGATTCGCCTTGCAAATCGGGCTCATGGCGGGACTCAACCTCGGCGCCTTCTCCGGCGACGACAGCGCCCTGCGTCGCTTCAAGCTCTACGTGTCGGGCATGAGCGCCACCACCGCCCGCGACCCCTTCGAGGGCACCTTCTTCAACTACGGCGGGCACCTCCAGATCAAGGCCATTCAGGGCGGCAGCGTCACCGACCCGGTGCGCTGGGGCGGTCTCGACCTCACCGGCGGCTACGAGTTCTCGAGCTACGAGCTTTCGCTCTCGCAGGACATGCCCATAAACGCCGACCCGATGGAGTGGAACGCCACGGGCACCTACCGGATCGGCGCCGACGCGCAGAGCATCCCGGTGGAGCTGTCGACGAGCTTTCACCTCCTGGTGGTGACGGCCTGGACTGGGGCAGGCGTGGACTACAACCTCTCCGGCAATGCCGAGAGCAGCATCTCCGTCGATGGTCCCATCAGTGTCACTTACGACGGAAAGAGCGACGAGGTGGGCCACGCCAGCCTGTCGCTCAGCGAGTCGGGCACGGCGGCCTCGTTCACGCCCCGTGCCTTCGTGGGCCTGCAGGCCGACATCGTGTTCCTCAAGCTCTACGGCCAGCTCAACGTCACGCTGGACGAGAGCGTGGGCGGGCAGCTCGGCGCCCGCGTGGTGTTCTAGCCGCCGAGAAGGCCAGCTTTCAACGCCTCGGTGGGGGGCTTGCTGCCGAGGTACACGCCGAACACCAGGCGCATGAACTCCTCGCCCGGGATGTTCCCGAGGGCCGTCCCGTTGAGCAGGATTCTCGTGCCCGCGCCGGGGGCGTACTCGAAGGCCAGGACGTCGCCGCGCCTCACGCTCCCGGGCAGCCAGGCGACGATGCGATCGACGTACTGGGTCTTGTCGCCCACGCCGGGCTGGTTGCCGAAGTCCTCTCGGAAGCTCGCCACCATCTGGTCGCGACTCACCTCGCGATACACGAAGTGCATCTCCACGCGCTTGGGCACCTCGGCCGCGATGATCGACGCCGCGTCGCGACTCGGCGAGGGCAGGTAGAGACCACCCACGTAGATATCGAAGAAGTACTTCTCCCGTAGCCCGATGCCGTTGAGCACCACCGGCGTGGTGCCCACGGTGGAGGCGTCGGGCAGGCTCACGCCGGCCAGCGACTTCGCGGGGGCGAGGCTGGCGAGGAGGAGGAAATGCACGGGGCGGAGCGACGCTGGGGTGGGGGGGGGTGCGCCGCTGCGACGCCCCGCGCGGCCGCTCTATAGCACAGGGGCACCGGAACCGGCTAGGCGCCCGGGATGTCCACCTTCGCCGACCTGGGGGTCGCCGAGGAGCTGGTGGTGGCGCTCGAAGCCCTCGGCATTCGCTCGCCCTCGCCCGTCCAGCGCCTCGCCATCCCTGCCTTCCTCGCGGGCAAGCCCGCCGTCGCCGTGGCCCGCACCGGCTCGGGCAAGACCTTCGCCTTCGGCGTGCCGCTCGTGCAACGCCTGCGTGCCGTCGAGGCCAGCGAGGGGGCCGTCTCCGTGGCTGGTCGTCCCCGCGGGGTGGTGCTCACCAGCACCCGCGAGCTCGTGGTCCAGACCACGCGCGTGCTCAAGGGCATCAGCCACGGGGCCCGCCAGCGAGTGCGCATGGTGAGCGGCGGCGAGCTGCCGGGTGAGACCAAGCGTCGCCTTGCGGAACCATTCGACATCCTCGTCGCCAACCCGCCGCGCCTGGCGGCGCTCCTGAAGCAGGGCCTGGTCGACCTCTCCGACGTGCGCATCGCCGTGGTCGACGAGGTCGACACGCTCCTGGCCCCGGGCCAGCGTCCCCCGGTGGAGGCGGTGCTCGCCGCGTCGCGACAGGCCGAGCTCTGGTGGGTGTCGGCCACCCTGCCCGAGCCCATCCGCCACTGGCTGTCCACCCGTCCCGTGCCGCCCGCGGTGTTGTGGTCGAAAGACGCCCACACCGCGCCCGACACGGTGACGACGAGGAACATCCCCATCAAGCCCGCCCAGAGGGCCGACGCCGCCAGCGACCTGCTCACCTCGATCGGGGACAAGGCGCGCGGCATCGTGTTCTGCAACCGGCGGGAGACCGCCGACGCCGCGGGGGCCGCGCTGGCGGAGCGAGGGCACGCGGCGGTGATCGTCCACGGGGGACTCCTGCCTCGCGAGCGCAAGGCGGCGCTGGAGCGGTTCCGCGAGGGCGAGGGGCGCGTGCTGGTGACCACCGAGCTGGCCGGGCGCGGGCTCGACCTGGTCGACCTCGCCTTCGTCCTCAACTGGGAATTGCCCGAGCGCGCCAGCGACTACGTGCACCGCGTGGGGCGCGTGGGACGCATGGGTCGCAAGGGCAAGGTGTTCAATCTCGTCACCGACCGTGACCGTCACCTGATCGGGCAGGTGGAGCGCCTCGCGGCCGGCGGCACCCTCGACACCGGTGAGCCGCTGCGCTCCGCGCGCACGCGCAAGACGACGGCGCAGGGCGCCCGCGAGGCGACGGCGCGTCGCAAGAAGAGCAGCGCGCCCCCCGCGAAGCAGTTCAAGGGCTAGCGGCGCTTGCGCCGCACTCCGAGCGCGGCGAGCAGCACGCCCATCGCGACGGGGCCCGCGTTGAGCACCGAGCACATCATGCTGTTGCTGTCGCTCACGTTGCCGTAGCCATGCACCTCGAGCTGCATCACCTGGCCGGCGGCGCTGGCCGTCACTGCGGTGCTCACGGCGGGGTCGTACTCGTAGCTGTAGGTGTCGCCCGCGTCGGGCAGGAAGGAGCCGTTCTCGGTCCACTCGAAGCTGAGCCCGTACACGCGGGTGTCGTCGTCGAGCTCGCCCCAGGCGTGCACCTGGAGGTGGTCGCCCTCCTCGGCGCCTGACTCGGTGTCGCGCCACGCGTCGATGTGATCGATGCTCGCGTCGTTCACCCCGGTGAAGCTGAACTCCGCCACCCCGGTGCCGCCGCTGCTGATATCGACCGTGTACTCGCCAGTCCCCTGCGGGGCGACCACCACCCAGTCGGCGTCGTCGGGCCACACGCTGTTGTCGGCGGTGGCCACCGACTGGTCGCGGTCGTCGATGCCGAGGCCGCCGGCGCCGGCGAGCTGGGTGTCGCCGTGGAAGAAGTCGACGCGGAAGGCCGATTCGCCGCCCACGTAGCAGGCGGGATTCGACACGGGGTCGGGGTTCTCGGCCAGGTCGAGGTCGCTCGCGGCGCGGAGCTCCACCCGGTCGGGCACCTTCACCGCCACGTCGCCGCGGAGCACTTCGACGCCGTCCTCGTCGTAGACTCGCACCTCGGTGCTGCCCTCGCCCGCCGCGGTGGCCTCGAAGCTCATGTAGCGGTCGTCGGTGTCGTCCGACTCGCTCATCTGGAGCACTCCGCGCCCGACGCTGAGCACGCCGGGGTCGAGGCTCTCGAGGGTGTAGTCCTGAATTTCCTCCTCGGGGCCGTCGAGCAGGAACTCGAACTGGGCGCCGATCGCGTAGGGCGAGGCCAGCGCCACTTCGCTCCCGAAGGGATCGAGGTTGAGCCGGGTGTTGTCGTGGAGGGTCACGGGGGAACAGGCAAGAAGTAGTAGTAGCATGCCATGACTACTAGCAAGCAGCGTGCCACGAGGCAGCTTTCGTGGTTCCAAGCTAGAATCGTCGGGTGACGGCCACCGTGCCCGGTCCCGATTGCGATCCGCATGTCCGGCGCCGGCGCGCCCTGCTCGGCGCCTCGGTGGGCGCGGTGGCGCTCGCGGTGCTGGCCTGCTCGCCGCCGTTGTGCCCCTCGGGCATGTCCGTCGTGAGCAACAAGTACTGCATCAGCACCTACGAGGTGACGGTGGAGACCGAGGTGCGCGACGTGGCCGGCGAGCGCCGGCCGGTCAGCGCCGCCGTGTCGCGCGGCGGCGTGACGCCGACGACTGGGCTCTCCTGGCGCGCGGCCCGCGAGGTGTGCGCGGCCACCCCGCACGGGCCGGGCTTCCAGCATCTCGTCACCTCCGCCGAGTGGGAAGACGCCGGCGACGGCGTGCCCGGCCCCGGCGGCACGCGCTACCCCTACGGCGACGACTGGGTTTCCGGGCGCTGCGGCCTGCCCGACCCCGGCGCCGGGCCGCTGGCGCTCTCGGCGCCGCCGCGCACCGGCAGCTACTCCGAGTGCCGGGGCCTCTGGAATGTGTACGACCTGCTCGGCGGCGCCTGGGAGTGGGTGGATCCCGAGAAGACCCTCGACCTCGGGGCGGAGCTCGCGCGCGCGGCGCTGACCCTCGACGGCGACGAGGTCCGCGATGCGCCCGGGGCGAGGGTGGAGATCGTGTGGCCGGGTCGGGTGGACCTGATCGGCGGGGGCCAGGCTCGGCTCCTTGGCGACGGCAACGACTGGCAGATCCCGCGTCGCGGCTGGCTGCACGCCCGCGAGGCGCGCGTGCCGGTGACGCTCCGCTATCTCGTGGAGGACGAGCGGCAGGCGCAACTGGTGGTCGATCGCTCGCGCGACGGCGAGCCCATCACCGAGAAGCGCGGCGGCGCCTACTACGCCGGCGCCGGCGTGGATCTCCGCTACGCCTACCAGGGGCACGACCCCGACTTCATCGGCAGCATCGGCTTCCGCTGCGCGGGGCCGCTCCTACGCTGAGCGGTGCTCGCGGGCGAGGCGCACGTAGGTCTGGCAGCCGATGGCGATGCGTTGGAAGTCCTTCTCTCCGAGTTGCCTCACCACGCGCGCTGGGCTGCCGAGCACCAGCGAGCCCTCGGGGATGCGCATGCCGCCGGGCACCAGGGCCCCCGCGCCCACGATGCAGTGGCGCCCCACGTGGCAGTTGTCGAGCAGGATGCTCCCCATGCCCACGAGGCAGTCGTCGTCGACCACGCAGCCGTGCAGGATCGCCCGGTGGCCCACCGTCACCCGGTGGCCGATGCGCACCTCCGACAGCCCGCCGGTGGCGTGGGCGATGGCGCCGTCCTGGATGTTGGTCTCCTCGCCGATGTACACCGCGCCCTGGTCGCCTCGGAGCACGGCGGTGGGCCAGAGCGAGGCCCGAGCCGCCATGTACACGTCGCCGAGCACGTGCGCGCCGGGGTGAACGAAGGCGGTGGGGTCGATCCGGGGCACGAGGTGCAGGTAGTTCTCGATCATCGCCCTTCTGCTACGCTCGCGGGCCCCCAGGAGCCACCGTGTTGCTGCTCGCCACGCTCGCCCTTCCGGCCGGCGCCGACCCCGGCGCCGACAACGGAGCGGTCGACGACACGGTGGTCGGGGTGTCCTGGACGGGCGGCTTCTAGCCGAACAGCCCTCGCCGCTCGGGCTCGATGAGCCCGGCGTCGTCGTCCTTCACGCCGTTGACGCGGGTCGACACCGGGAAGGCTTCCATGGCCCCTGGGTCGTAGCTGCGGATCAGCGAGGCGGCATCAGGCTCGCCGAGCCACCGCCCGTAGTCGCAGGGCGCGAGGATCACCGGCATCCGGTCGTGGAAGGGCGACAGCACCGCGTTGGCGGCGGTGGTGACCAGCGCCACGGTGGGGACATCGCCGGGCTCGTAGACGGCGCCGATCCCGAAGGGACGCTGGTCTCTCATCCGGATGTAGAACGGGAGTCGCAGCTTGCCCTCCGCCTTCCACTCGTAGAAGCCGCTGCACGGGACGATGATCCGTCGTGACTTGAAGTTGCTACGGAAGCTCGGCTTCTCGGCGATTGTCTCGCCTCGGGCGTTGATGAGGGGCTTGCCGTCCTTCGACCAGCGCGGGACGAGTCCCCACTTCATGCCGACGAGGCTCCGGTCGGCGGTCACGACCGCGATGGCCTGCGTGGGCGCGATGTTGTAGCGGGGCTCGAACATGAACTCGGGGTGTTCGACCTGGAACTGCTCGTGGATCTCGTCGTTGGGATGGTGCAGCGCGAAGCGGCCGCACATCTACGGCGCCCCGGCGGGGAACAGTCGCGACAGCGCCGCGTGGGTGGCCTCGGCGTTATCGAGGAGCAGCTTCTCGCGGCGCGCCAGCTCCGCGGCGCCCTCCGCGCGCAGGGCCGCGGCCTCCTCGGGGGTGGCGGCCGCCTCGGTGCGCTCCGGCGGTATGCCCCCTCCCATGTAGGGCCCCTCGTGCCACACCTTGAGCTCGGCGGCGGCGAGCTGGGCGCGAAGCTCCGCGAGGCGCGAGCTCACCCGCTGGCGGTAGCTGTCCACCGAGGCGAGCAAGGCGCGGGCCTCGTCGTCGGGGGTGGCGGCCACGCGCAGGCGACTGGCGCCGAGCTCCAGCTCCCAGTCTCCGAGGGCGGCGGTCTCGGCCACCCGCCCCTCGGCCACGCGCAGCACGTTGGCGCCGAAGCCCTCGCCCACGATGCGGGCGCCGTTTCGCGCGTAGAAGGTGCTCACGCCGATGCCCTCGGCGGGGATGGCCCCGGCGTTCCACACCACCCCGAAGGTGGCGGGCCAGCTCGAGTCGTAGTGCAGCGTGGCGAGCTGGAACCAGCTGGTGCCGGGCTCCCGGTCGTTGACCACGCTCCCGCCGCTACAGGCCGCCTCGCGCACCGTGGGCGAGCACCAGCGGGCTTCCACGAAGCTGCCGATGCGGGCGAAGGGGTGCGCCGTCCAGCCGGGCGAGCCCCGCGTGGCGTGGGCGTGGAGCTGGTCGAAGAGGGTCTTGTCGGCGGGATCGACGGTGAACGAGAGGGGCACGGCCGACTCCGCGAGCGGGGGGACGGGTGTGGACGCGCAGCCCAGCGCGAGGAGGAGCGCGGTCACGGCCGCCAGCGCCGGTGGGCGAGGTGGGCGCCCTGCTTCTTTCCGGGCGAGGGGTGTTCTTCGAGGCGCTCCACGAGCCATTGCATCCACTCGCTGTAGTACACGCCGTGCTCTCGCCGCTGCTCCTCCACGAAGGGGTGCAGCCGGAGCCAGGTGTCGCGCAGGAAACCCCCCATCAGGTCGTCGACGAGGTGGAGCGGCAGGATGCGGTGGTACACCAGCACGCCGAGGCTCTCGAACACGTGGCTCACGAGCTGTGCCGCGTCCATCATCTTCGGGTTCTCGGCGACGAGCTTGGGGTCGGCCTTCTCGGGGAGCGTCAACAACAGGCCCACCGCGTCGACGAAGGCCGCGTTCTGCATCGCGTGGACCAGCTCCGCCGAGGAGAAGATGGCCCGCGTCTTCGACATGTGACGGATCTGCATCATGCCGAACACGACGCCGCTGACCACGGCGGTGGCGGAGAGCACGTTGGCGAGGGTGGTGAGGTCCATGGCGGCTCCTATGCGACCACGGCCACGAGGCCCGCGTCGCGCGCGCGGGAAGCGATGTGCGCGAGGCGGGCGCTCGGCAAGGGGGCCACGCGGGGATCGCTCGGTTTCCGCGCCACCGAGTAGACTTGCACCTCGCGCGGCCTAATGGTCACAAGTCGCGACACCCAGGCCTCGACCTCGGCCTCGCCCGGCCCCTCGCCGTCGAGTGTCATGAACATCGACTGGATCACGATGGGCCGCCGAGCGGCGGTGTCACGCAAGTTGGAGAGGATACGCGCGAAGGGGAACTTGGTGCCATCGACCAATCGAAAGTAAGGCTCCGTCCCGGCGTCGAGCTTGCACCATGGCTCGTCGATGTCGTCGAGCGCCGCCTGAATGCGCGGCAGGTGAAGCATGGTGGCGTTGGTCAACAATCGAACCGGCACCCCAGGCGCGAGCCGATCGCGACACTCGCGCACGATGCGGGCTGCCTCGGGAAACTCGGGCGGCGTGGTGGGCTCGCCATCGCCGGCGAAGGCGATGTCGGCCACGCGGCGGAGCGCCGGGTCGGCGGTATCGAAGGGCGGGGTGTGCCAGAGATCGCCCCCTTGAACCAGCCCGAGCAGGTGCTCCAGCTCCCCGCGAAGGCGCGGCAGGTCGATGGCCCGCGCGCCACCGGGCACCGTGCGATCGACCTGGCAGTAGGGGCAGTCGAAGTTGCAGGCCTTGTCGGGGTTGAGGTTCACCCCGATGGAGAGGCCCCGCGCCCGGCGCGACACCACCGCGTAGATGTAGGCGTTGTCGCCTAGTTCTCGGCGGTGGTCGGCGAAGTCGAGGCGACGCATGGCTCACCAGCTAACCACCGGCCGTGGTAGGCCGATCCCGTGGCCCTCACCCGCCGTCACCTGTTCGCCTCCGCCGGGGCCCTGGGCGCGCTCGGCACGGTGGCCACGGCGGCGGTGGGCCTCGGCTACCGGGCCTGGTGGAACCAGCTGGCCGCCCCGGGCCTGCGCTACCTCTCGGCCGACGAGGCGGCCTTCGTGGATGCCGTCGCCGACGCCATCTTCCCCCCCTCGGAGGCGCTGCCGCTGCGCGGTCGCGAGGCCGCCGTGGCCCTGTTCATGGACCAGACGCTCGGCGGCATGGCCCCGGTCCAGCGCAACCTCGTGCGCCTGTCGATGCACGCGCTCGACCAGTACCCGCGCGCCGCCGGGCGGGTCGCCTTCCGCGAGTTGGCGCTGGACGACGCGGTGGCCGTGCTCGGGGAGTGGACCCGCTCGGAGCTGGCCGAGCTGCGCGGCGTGGTGGCCAGCGTGTACGTGTTCGTGGCGATGGCCTACACCGTGCACCCGGAGGTCTCGGCCCGCCTCGCGCCTTCCTTCCGCTGTGGCTACGGGCAGTAGATGCGCTGGAACCCCGGCGACGGCGTGCTGTGGCGCCCGGCTCCCCAGGCCGACGGATTCACCGCCAGCGACCGCGAGATCGACGCCGACGTGGCGATCGTGGGCAGCGGACCCGGCGGGGCGGCGGCGGCGCGGGTGCTCGCCAACAGTGGCGCGCGAGTGGTGGTGATCGAGGAGGGGCCGCCGGAGGAACGTTTCCGTCCCAACCAGGGACAGGTGATGCGCTACCACATGCAGGAAGGCGGGGCGATGGTGGCCACCGGCTCCACCTTCATGCCCATCGCGGCGGGGCGCGGGGTCGGCGGCGGCTCGCTCATCAACAGCGCCATCGCGTGGCGCTGTCCCGACGAGGTGCTCGACGGGTGGACGAGCGTGATCGGCGACGATCGCTTCGCCGCGCGCCACGTGCGCCCGGTGTACGACGAGCTGTGGGAGATGCTCGGCATCTGGGAAACCCGGCCCGAGATCTCCGGGGAGAACAACGATCTGGTGGTGCGCGGCGTGCGCGCGCTCGGCTACGACGGCGGCTACCTGTCGCGCTACACCCCCCAGTGCGTGGGCTGCGGCACCTGCAACTTCGGCTGCGGTACCGGCGGCAAGGCGAGTGTCAACCACAACCTGCTGGTGGAGGCCACCAGCAACGGCGCCCGCATCCTCGCGGACACCAAGATCGACGCCTTCTTGTCCACCGGCAACCGGGTGGTCGGCGTGACCGGACGTTCCTTCCACCCCGACACCCACGAGCCCGGCGGACGCCTCACCGTGCGCGCCGGGACGGTGATCGTGGCCTGCGGAGGTATCGGCACGCCGCGGCTACTGTCGCGCTCGGGCCTCGACCTCGGCCCGGCGGTGGGCGTGGGCCTGCATGTACACCCGGGCAACGGCGTGTTCGGCATCTGTGACACCCCGGTGAGGTGGTGGCACGGCGCCACGCAGGGCGCCTATTTCCACGTGACCGACCTGCCGGGCGTGCTGCCCCACACCAGCAGCTTGCCGCCGGAGGTGGCGCTCCTGGCGATGTCGGCGGTGGGCCTCGACGCGCCCCTGGCGATGCCGCTCCTCGACCACCTGTGTGGGCTCCTGGTGATGATCTCCGACAAGGGCACCGGTACCGTGGGGAGCTGGCCCGACGGGCGCGCGAAGATCACCTACGACTTCGATCCCGGCGACGTGGACCGCGTGAAGGCGGGCATGGTGGCCAGCGCGAGGGTGCTGCTCGCGGGGGGCGCGCGGAGGCTGTTCTGCGCGGTGGCCGGGGTCGGGATGCACACCTCGGCCGAGTCGCTGGAGGCGGCGCTCGCCCCGCGGACGATCCGCGATTTCACGCTCTACGCCTCGCACCCCATGTCGAGCTGCCGCATGGGACAAGACCCCGCCACGAGCGTGATCCGCGCCGACGGTCGCGCCCATCGACTGGAGGGCCTCTACCTTGCCGACAGCTCGATCTTTCCCACCTCGCTGGGGGTGAACCCCTCGGTCACCACCATGGCGATGGCCACCCTCATCGCGCGCGGCCTCGCCGCCACGGGTTGAACATGAACGACACCTGGACCATCGGCTTCGTCGGCGCCGGCGTGATGGCCGAGACGATGATCGCCGGCCTCCGAGACAATGGGTTTGCCCCGGGGCGAATCACCGCCAGCCACCGCCGCGAGGATCGCTGCGCCGAGCTGCGCGCCCACGGCATCACCGCGTGTGTCGACAACCGGGAGGCCGCCCGCGCCGACGTGGTTGTGCTCTCGGTGAAGCCCCAGACGCTGGCCGGGGTTCTCGCCGAGCTGCGGGGGACGATCCGTCCCGAGGCGCTGGTGCTGAGCATCGTCGCCGGGGCTCGCGTGCGCGCCATCGCCGAGGCGCTGGGGCACGCGCGGGTGGTCCGCGCCATGCCCAACCTCCCCTGTCGCATCCGCCAGGGCATGAGCGTGTGGCACGGTCGCGAGTTGCTTGCTGCCGACCGGAGCCGCGTGCAGACGGTGTTGACGTCGATGGGCGCCGAGATCGAGGTGGACGACGAGGCCCACGTCGACCGCGCCACCGCCGTGAGCGGCACGGGACCGGCCATCGTGGCGCACTTCGTGAAGGCCTTCCTGGAGGCCGCCGCCTACATCGGCGAGCCCCGGGGGGTGGCCCGCGAGACCGTGCTCGCGACCCTCTCGGGCACGGTGGAGCTGCTGCGCCAGTCCGACGCCCACGTGGCCGAGCTCATCGACGAGGTCACCTCGCCGGGCGGCACCACCTCCCGCGCCTTGCAGGTGCTGAAGAACGGGCGTTTCTCCGCGGTGCTCACCGAGAGCGTGGATGCCGCCTACCAGCGCACCGTGGAGCTGGGCGACCAGCTCGAGCAGAAGCTCAAGACGCCGTGACCCCCACCTGGTGCCGCGCGAAGTAGCGATTCACCACGCCGCTGGTCCGCCGCTCCAGGGGCGTGCACCTGCGGGGGGTGAGCGGAGTCGAGCCCCATTGCTGGGCGAGCTAGAACGCGAAAGACGAGGAGGGTGTGGTGGATGTTTGCAGGTTCTTCCTTTCGTTTCTAGAACATAGGCGTCGGGGTTGAGCCCGATCAACTCAGGGTCCCACGGCTCGCGGCCGCACATCGGAGTCCAGGCTACTCGGCTCGGGGTTGTCGCGACCGGCCGCCTGCGCGCCGCACCGCCGTCTGTCGCGTGCGCCTTCAGCGCACGATTGGCTTGTACCTGATGCGGTGCGGCTGGTCCGCCTCCGCGCCTAGCCGCTTGCGACGATCCTTCTCGTAGTCGTCGTAGTTGCCTTCAAACCACACCACCCGACTGTCGCCCTCGAAGGCGAGGATGTGGGTGGCGATCCGGTCGAGGAACCAGCGGTCGTGCGAGGTGACCAGCGCGCAACCGGCGAAGCCGAGGAGCGCGTCTTCCAGGGCGCGCAGCGTGTCGACGTCGAGGTCGTTGGTGGGCTCGTCGAGCAGGACCACGTTCCCGCCACTCTGCAACATCGTGGCGAGCTGCAATCGATTGCGCTCGCCCCCCGACAGCGTGCCCACCTTCTGTTGTTGCTCGGCCCCCTTGAAGTTGAAGGCGCCGCAATAGGCGCGGGCGTGGATCTCGCGGCTTCCCACCTTGATGACATCGCGCCCGCCGGAGATGATGTCATACACCGACTTGCTGGGATCGAAGTTCCGGATCTGGTCGACGTAGGAGAGCTTGACCGTGTCGCCGAGCACCAGCTCGCCGCCGTCGGCCTGCTCCTGGCCGGTGATGAGCTTGAACAGCGTGGACTTGCCCGCCCCGTTGGGACCGATCACCCCCACGATGCCGCCCTTCGGCAGGTCGAAGTTGACGTCGTCGAACAAGAGGCGATCGCCGAAGACTTTCTTGAGGTGCTTGGCCTCGATCACCTTGTTGCCGAGGCGCGGCCCCGGCGGGATCACGATCTCCGCCTTGCCGCGACGCTCCTCCGGCTCGGCCTCGAGCAAGGACTCGTACGCGGCCATGCGGGCCTTGCTCTTGGCTTGCCGCGCGCGAGGCGACATGCGCACCCACTCTAGCTCGCGCTCCAGTGTCTTGGCGCGGGCGGCGCTGGCCTTCTCTTCCTGCTCCAGTCGCTTCTGCTTTTGCTCCAGCCAGGAGGAGTAGTTGCCCTCCCAGGGGATGCCGTGGCCCTGGTCGAGCTCGAGGATCCAGCCGGCCACGTTGTCGAGGAAGTAGCGGTCGTGGGTGATGGCCACGACGGTGCCCTTGTACTCGTGCA
Organism: Deltaproteobacteria bacterium; assembly: GCA_016875435.1. Classification (GTDB taxonomy): domain Bacteria; phylum Myxococcota_A; class UBA796; order UBA796; family SXON01; genus SXON01. The sequence continues at coordinate 20,190 of VGRE01000037.1, forward strand.
GGGTGCGCTCCAGCCAGCCCACGCTCTCGGCGTCGAGGTGGTTGGTGGGCTCGTCGAGGAGCAGCATGTCGGTGGGCTGCAACAAGAGCTTGCACAGGGCTACACGGCGCCGCTCGCCGCCGGACAGCGTGTCGATGAGTTGGTTTTCCGGTGGCACGCGCAGGGCGTCCATGGCGATCTCGAGCTTTCGGTCGAGCTCCCAGGCGTTCTCGGCGTCAATCTTGTCTTGCAGCTCGGACTGCTCGGCCATGAGCGCGTCGAAGTCGGCGTCCTCGTCGCCCATCGCGTTGGACACTTCCTCGTACCGGACCAGGAGGGCCCGGGTGGCCTTCACGGCCTCCTCGATCTCCTCGCGGACGGTCTTCTTCAGGTCGAGCTTGGGCTCCTGGGGCAGGTAGCCGATGCGGGTGCCCTCGGCCGGCCAGGCCTCGCCGGTGAAGTCGGTGTCGATCCCGGCCATGACCTTGAGCAGGGTGGACTTGCCCGCGCCGTTGCCGCCGAGCACGCCAATCTTGGCGCCCGGGTAGAAGCTGAGCCAGATGCCCTTGAGGACTTCCTTCCCGCCCGGCCAGGCCTTGCGGAGGTTTTTCATCACGTAGATGTACTGGTGGGCCATGGCCCGCCGGCTAACCTCGCCGGCGTAGCAGCGCCCCGAGGGCGGCGAGCAGCCCGAGAGCCCGCGGCGCGCCCGGTACTCGGCGAGGCTCAGGTAGGTGTCTTGCAGGGACCCACCCCCGATCTCGGCGAGGGCGTCGAGGTAGTCGGGCTCGCTGAGCCGGTCGCCCTGCGCCAGGGCGAGCCAGAGGTCGCGCAGGGTGGTGCCGTCTCAGGTGCCATGGGCGTGCTCGAGGTACTGGCCCACGATCGAGCCGCCGTACTCGTAGCAGGAGTAGGGCTCGTATTCCTCGATCTCCGGGTCGCGGGCGGGCCGCCGAGCCGGACGGCGTGAGTAAGGCAGCCCTCGCGGGCCTGGGCGAGGGTGGCGACGAGCAGGGCAGGGAACATCGGGTAGCCTCATAGCTGCGATTGCAGGCACCGTGTCGAATGACAGAAGAGGACGTGCCGATGGGGCGCCCGCGCGGCTACCCGGTGCCTGCTCGTCACTTCGCTGGCGGCTGGTTAGCGGCCGCGCCCCGTTCCTCACTCGGAGTCTGCTCGATGCTCACGATCACCCTCGCCCTGCTCGCCGGCTGTGCCCAGAAGAAGGACGTCGACGCGATGGAAGCCCGCCTCGCCGCACTCGAGGAGAAGGTGGCCACCCTCGAGAAGCGCGCTCCGGCCGGCCCGGCCTCTTCCGCCGAGGAAGAAGCCGCCAACGCGGTGATGAAAGGCGTCACCGAGGCCACCAAGAACAACGACTATGCCACCGCCAAGGCCAAGCTCCAGGAGCTGATGGCGAAGCACAGCAACACCAAGGCGGGCAAGGCCGCCGAGAAGATGTACCGCGAGGTGGGCCTCGTCGGCGCCGACGCGAAGCCGATCGACGTCGAGAAGTGGTACCAGGGCAAGGCCGCGCTGGGCGACAAGCCCGTCACGCTGCTGGTGTTCTGGGAAACCTGGTGCCCGCACTGCAAGCGCGACATGCCTGAGCTCGCCAAGCGCGAGCAGGACCTCGAGAAGATGGGCATCCAGATCGTGGGTCTGACCAAGGTCACGAAGTCGGCCACCGAGGACAAGGTGCTCGAGTTCATGAAGGAGAGCGAGATCGACTTCCCCATGGCCAAGGAGAAGGAAGGCTCGATGTCGGAGGCCTACAACGTGTCGGGCATCCCGGCCGCCGCGCTGGTGAAGGACGGCAAGGTGATCTGGCGCGGGCACCCGGGCCGCCTCGACGACGCGACGCTCGCGAAGCTCGTCGGCGCCTAGTCTTTGAGCTTGCTGCTCGCTGCGACGTCGGCCCTCGTCTCCTCGGCGTGGGCGCTCGACTTGCACGTGGCGATGACCTCGCCCGCGGGCGAGCGCACCGCGGTGACGTACCACGACGTCGAGAGCGGGCCATTGCCCGCCCTGCGCTTGCCGGTGGCCAACGGCCGTCGATGGACGGCCGAGTTCGCTTACGACGGCGGCCCGGGCGTCGCTGCCCTCAAGCTCCGCCTGGTGGAGCAAACGATGGTGGGTCCCTTCCCCGGCGCGGTGCACCGCCAGCTCGGCGGGCGCATCGCGCTCTCCACGGTGGCGGCGTCGACCCGCTTGCCCGTCGACCCCCAGGCCACCCTCCCGAGCCCCATCTCGGTGCCCAGCGGCCCGGCCTGGGTGGTGGAGGCCAAGATGGTGGGCGCCGTGTCGAATGGCGACGGGGGCGTCGAGGCCACGAAGCTGGTGGAGATGGGCACCCAGGCGGCCTCGGCCGGCGACGTGGTCACCGCGCGCGATGTCCTCGGCCGGGCACTGGCGCAGTTCCCGGGCTCGTGACAGGCCGCGGCAGCGGAGCGAGTGCTCAAGGAGCTCGCTGCGGTGGGCCTCGCCGCCCCGGCCATCGCCCCCGAGAAGTGGCTCCAGGGCTCGCTCGCCTACGCCGCCGCCCCCGCCACGCTGGTCGTGTACTTCGAGGTGTGGTGCACCTACTGCACGCGCGACATCCCGGAGATGGCGGCCCGCGCGGAGTCTCTCCGCGCCATGGGCGTGCAGGTGCTGCTCGTGACGCGCCTCTCCAAGACATCGACCGAGGAGAGCACGCAGGCCTTCCTCGCCGAGTACGGGGTGCCCTTTGCCACCCTAGTCGACGACAACTCGCGGATGACCGACGCCGCCGCCGTGAGCGGCATCCCCGCCGCTGCGCTCGTACGCGACGGCGTGATCACCTGGCGGGGACACCCGGCGAGGCTCGACGACGCGACACTCCAGCGCCTGTTGGCCGCGCCTACTCCGCCTGGCCCGTGATCACCTCCACGAAGCGGGTGCCCAGCTCCTTGTAGCCCTCGGCGCTCAGGTGGATCAGGTCGCCGGCGGCGAGCTGGGGACTCGCCCCGAAGTACCAGCGCAACATGGAGCCTGCGCCCCCCATCGCGGCCTGGAGGTCCCAGGTGGCGCAGCCGAACTCGGGGCCCACCTCGCGCTGCACCCGCGCTACCCACTCGGTGGCCGGCCAGGTGCCGTACACGCCCTTCTTCAGGAGCTTCCCCCGGTCGGAAGGGCCGACGAGCACGCACGCGGCGGCGGGGGCCACCGTGCGCATGCGGGCGAGCACGGCGCGCAGGTCGGTGGCGTAGCGCTCCGGCGTGAGCGAACGATCGTTGGCCTCGTTGGTGCCATAGGCCATCACCACGAGATCCGGCGTGCGGCGGGCGAGGAAGGGCGCCACCAGCGACATGTCCCAGCGCATCCACGACGAGGCCGTCCGTCCCGACACGCCGGCCGCGTCGACCACCACGCCCGGCTCGTCGCGCTCCATGTAGGCGCCGTAGACACGCACCGGTCCGTCCGCCATCACCTGCAGGCGGTGCGGCCCGTCGGGCACGCGCAGCACCACCATCCCGGGCCCCTCGGGGCCCTGCGCGCTCACCTCGATGGGCGCGGCGCCGTCCACGATCAAGCGGAGCTTCCCGGCGCCGGGTTCGCGCATGTAGGCCACCTCGAAGCGGCTCGCCCGTTGTCCCTGGGGGTTGGCCTTCGTGGTCTGCACCCAGCCGAAGCTGGCGAGGTCGGCCGGGCTCACGTCGATGCCGGCAGGCCCGTGTTTCCCGTCGTCGCGCCCGTCGCGACGGTCGACGTGGTCGGAGTACCAGGTGCCCCCGGCGCAGAGGTTCACGTCGCTGGCGCGGTAGCCCTTCCACGGCGGGCCGGGCATCACCAGGCCGTGCCCCCCGTCGCCGAAGCGTTCTTGCAGGAGGCGACGCACCTGCCCGGTGAAGAACTCGCCCGCCACGTGCGAGGCGCCGTAGAAGGCCACGCGGGTGCTCTGCTGCCGCGCGGCGGCCCGCATGAACACGTCGCGGACGGCGGCGATGTCGGCGTCGCGACCGCGCAGGGGCTCGAGGGGGACGGCGCTCACGTCGTAGGGGGCGCGCAGGTCGGCGCTGGCCACCGGCTCCATCTTAGGTTGCTCGGCGGCCGGGTTGCTCGGGGTGGAGGGCGCCTCGGTGTCGGCCACGGGGCTCCCCGGAGGCTTGATCGTGGCCTTGGTGCTGCACTCGTCGGTGGGAAGCGTGGTTGGGGAGAGCGCCACCACCTGCACCCAGCTCGGCTCTGCCGCGAGCGCGAGGGCAAACAACCCCAGCATCATGGCTGCCCCTCCGCTTGCCACTGCCCGTAGCCGGCCTCGATCGCGTCGGCGAGCATGTTCCCCACGAGCTCTTGTCCCACGGCGGACAGGTGGAGCAGGTCGGCCCAGGCCAGCGTCGGCTTGCGCGTGCTCCAGCGGACGATGGCCCCGTCGCCGCCCATCGCCGCCCGCGCGTCCCAGAAGGCGCAGCCCTCGGCCTCGGCCACCGCCCGTTGCGCCGCGACCATCTTCGCCATGGCGGGCTTGCTCCGGGGCTCGCCGCCCTCGCGTGTGCCCTGGTCGAGCGGGGTGACGAGCAAGCACCCGGCCGCGGGCGCGCCGGCGCGGAGGATCTGCACCGCCTCGCGGAAGATCGGCTGGTAGCCCTCGCCCTTGCCCACCATCACTGCCGGGAAGCCCGTCTCGTTGCCGCCGATCATCACCACCACGAGGTCGACCGAGCGATTGGCCACTTGCGCCGAGAACGCCCCCTTGTCGTGGTACTTGAAGGACTTGCTTCCCACGCCCACCACGCCGAGGGCGTCCCAGACCACCCCCGGCCCGGCCGTTTCCATCACCGCGCCGTAGAAGGTGACCGGCCCGCCCGCGGCGCCGAAGGCGAGCTTGGTGAACGGCGCCCCGGGAGAGAGCCGGTGCACCAGGTCGGCCCGGCGCTCGGCAGCGGCGCTGCCACCGCCCACGCCCTGGTCGTCGGCGCTGGCCCACCACTGGCCCGCGCCGGGACCCGCCTGCATGTACAGGTCGAGTCGCGACATGGGCAGGGGGACACCATCGACCCCCTTCGGTGCGTGGACCACGACGTAGCTGCCGTCGGCCGCCGTGCTGGCGGTGCCGCCGTAGCCGTAGCGTCCCCTGCCGCCCCCGAGCAGGATGGTGACGGTTTCCCAGTCGCCGCTCCTGCTCGACTTCACGTCGGGACGCACGCTCCACCGGGGGTCGTTGCCGGCCGAGATGAAACCCGGCCCGCCGTTGCCGAAGCGGGCCTGCAAGCGCGCGCGGACCGTGCCCGAGATGCCGTCGGCGGCGATGGTGCTGTCGCCGTAGTGGGCGGCCCGCGCGAGGCCATCGCCCCGGGCGAGGGCCCGGTAGAAGGGGGCCATGCCGCGGTGGCCCGCGTCGACGAGCGCCTGGGGCACGCCCGGCGGGCGGG
>VGRE01000038.1 GCA_016875435.1 Deltaproteobacteria bacterium
CTGGCCGCCCTGGCCGCCCGGCTGGCCGCCGCCCTTTCCCTTGCCCATGGTGTTGGGCGGGAGTTTCCCGTCGCCTCCGCCCCTGGGCGCGTCCTTGGGAATCTCGAACAGACCCGTGCCGGGCTGCCCCATGCCGGTGCGGGCCGCTTCCACCTTGCCCACTCGTCCCTCGAGCTCGGTGAGCGCGTCCTGCACCGATTTCCCGGCCAGGGTGGTGCGCGCGGGGTCGAAACTCACGTGCTCGGCGTCGTAGACGCCCACGGTCTCGAGCTGCTGCACCTTCAGCTCGAGCAGCTGCACCCGCAGCGCGAGGTGCTCCGCGTCGCCGCCTACCGGCGCTCGCTCCTCGCTGGGATCGGCACGGTCGCGACACTTGACGTAGAGGTCGTCGAGGGCCTGTTTCACCGTGTCGACATCGGCGTCGCCCGCCGGCTTGTAGGAAACGTCCCAGGCATCGGTGCTCGCGCCGCAGGCGAGGAGGGTGGCGATGAGCGAGAACATTTGGGGTACGCTACGTCCTGCGCCGGGTCCGGTCAACGGCCAGGCGAATATGATGGCCGCAGTGCGCCGACCGACACGCTGGCTGGGGGCCCTCGCGGCGGCGATCATCTTTGCGGGTGCGGCCGCCCCGGTGGGCAGCGATCAGCCGCGCGGCCTCGTGCCGACCACGGGCGAGGCTCGGGTGCAAGGCTCGTTGCTGCGCCTGGGGCCCGGCGCCATCCTCGATCTGGGGCCCGGCCGCGAGCTGCGCGTGGAGGGCCCCCTCGAGAACGCCGAGTTCGTGTTGGTGCGCAGCGGCGCCGCGGGGCAGGTGACCCACGGCGTGGTTGGGCCTGCCGCCGGTCTGTACGCCGACAACGGCGAGCCGCTCGGCCACGATCCCCCCACTCACCTGCCCCGGGGCGCGCGGAGCACTGCGGTGCTCACTTGCGACGGTATGCTGAGCTTGTATGTCGATGGAGGGCGCCTCGTCGGCGTGGCGCCCGAACGCGGCTGCGAGGGCGTGGCGCAGAATCGCCTGGCGACGACGTCCGGCCTGTTGCTGTCGTCGGTGAAGCTGGATGGCAAGGCCCTTCCCATCGAGGCGCGAGGCTGGCAGTGGGCGCCGGCCGGCCTCGCCTTCGCCGCCGCTGTCGCGGTCCTGGGGGCGGCCGGCCCGGGCGCCGGGCTGTTCCTCCTCGTCGCTCCGATGGCCTGGCTGCTCGCGCAACGCGGCCTGCCGGTTCCGGCGAGCCTCGCGCTCGTGGCCGCCGCCGCCGCCACCACCGGGCTCTCGCGGGCGCGGCTCGGCGCGTTGAGCTCGGGCGGCCTCGCGGTGGGCGGCCTCGCGGTCGCCGCCTTCCTCACCTGGCGTGACGCCACCACCCGCGCGCCACCGGCGTGGATTGCGGAGCATGCCGGGTGGTCGCTGGTCGACACCGGATTATTGCGCAGAAAGGTTGATGTTCTGGTAAAAAGGGCTCAGGAGGAGATGAGCGGCGAGCCGTCGCGCCCATGGCTCTTCGCGCTTGGTTCCTCCAGCAGCGGCGGCGGCACCACCGGCGACTTCTGGCCCACGAGGCTCGCGAAGGCCTTCCCCGAACTGGCGCTGGTCAACATCGCCGAGGGCGGCGCCACGAGCTGGCACATGGCCGAGGTGCTCGACGCGCTCGACGCCCGGCCCCGGGCCTGCGTGATGTACATGGGACACAACGACGTGGCGCTCTTGCTTCCCGGGCTGACGATCGCCGACCTGGTGGCCGGGCGCCCGTCGGCTGGGGGCTGGAAGGCGTCGGTGCCTCCCGAGGATCTCGGCGCGGTGCTGGCGCGCTTGTCGGCGCGCTGCGGTACCACGCTGGTGCTGCCCGAGTACGAGAAGCGGGCCAGCGAGTCGTTGGAGGCCTGGGTGGCGGCGGCGCGGGCCGCGCCGGGCGTGCATGTCCGCGACCCGCGCCCCGTGCTGGCGGCAGGCGGGCCGGGCTTCATGATCGACGAGATCCACCCCTCCGCCGCGGGACAGGCGGCGCTCGCTGACTACATCGCCGCGGAGCTACGCCCCCTGCTTCTGGCCGACGGTCACCCATAGGCCCCCGTCGTGGGCGCGCGACACCCAGCTCAGCTGCGCGAGGGTGCGGCCCAGCCAGGTGCCCGGTGAGTGGCGCTCGAAGAGGCGGCCCGTGTCGCCGCCAAGGGAGAGGGGAGGGCAGCTGTTGACGAACTCGAAGCCATCCTCGGCAAGCCAGTCGAGCACCTCGTCAGCGGTGTGACGGCTCTCCAGCGGGTGCTGGTGCTGGTCGTGATACCACGCCTGCTCCCGCTCTGTCTGGCCTTGGGCGTGCTCGTCGCGCACCAGGGGCAGGAGGGCCCGGCCGTAGCGATTGTAGAGCCCCACCACGAGGTAGCCACCGGGCGCAACCGCGCGCCCGACCGCGTGGAAGGCAGCGCGGCAGTCGGCCGTGTGGTGCAGCACGCCGTTGGCGATCACCACGTCGGCACATCCCGGGGCGATGGGCGGGCGGAACAGGTTGCCGCGAACGAAGGTGACGGTCGCGATCCCGGCGCGCCGCCGGAAGGCCTCCGCGCGCAACAGCGAGGCCATGGTGAGGTCGAGACCCACGACCTCGCGACCGGCCACGCCGAGGAAGTTCGACATCTGTCCCGTGCCGCAGCCGATCTCGAGCACCTTCGCGCGCGGGGGGATCTCCTCGTCGAGCCAGCGGGTGAAAGGGTTGGCGCGGCCGTTGCGCACCAGCGAGCCCAGGTCGTCGTCGGGCCGGTAGTCGGGGAAAGGACGCTCCTCGTAGAAGGCGCGCACCCGCTCGGTGAGGCGCACGTCCTCGCCCGCCTCCGGCGCCGGCATGTAGAGGTCGGGCACGCCGCCGGTCTCCGTCCAGTCGCGGCGGCACTCGCAGCGACCGTCGGCGAAGGTCTTGTGGCAGATTGGACAGGCGAGCACGGGGCCGGGTGACTAACCTCCCAGTGCCCGGCACCGCCGGGGACGATCAGAAGAGCAGGTACACGAAGGGGGAAATGGCGGGGGCCGCCGCCGCGAGCGCGAGGAGCCCACCGAGGCCGAGCAACAGGAAGACGACGGGCGACAGCCAGCCGAGCCTCCGCTCTCGCAGCCACGCGAACACGTTGACCATCGTGCGCCACCAGGCCGCCCGCTGGCTCATGGTGGAGTCTCCCGGGCAACGAGGAGCGGGCCCACCGCCAGCGCGTCCATGCCGGAGCGGAGGAAGGTGGCGTAGCCATCGGCAGGCGTGCTGACGATGGGCTCGCCCGCGAGGTTGAAGCTGGTGTTGACCACGCAGGCGACGCCGCTGCGCTCGCCGAACCGCCGGAGCAGCTCGGCGTAGAGCGGCTGCTCGGCGGCGTGGACCTCCTGCACCCTAGCGCTGCGGTCGACGTGCAGCGCCGCCGGCACGCGATCGTCGCGCGCGGGGACGGTGGACGTCATGAAGCGACGGCTCCAGGACCCGGCGGCCGGCACCTCGAAGAACTCGGCGGCAGCCTCGGCGAGCACGCTCGGGGCGAATGGCCGGAAGCTCTCGCGGAACTTGATCCGGGCGTTGAGACGGTCCTTGGCCTCGGGCTGGCGCGGGTCGCAGAGGATCGATCTCTGCCCGAGCGCGCGCGGCCCCAGCTCGAATCGACCCTGCATCCAGCCCACCACCTGTCCCCGGGCGAGGCGCTCGGCGACTTCGCTCGCGATGCCATCCTCGCCGCAGTCCCGGTAGCTCACGCCGCCGTCGTCGAAGAATCGACGCGCCGCTGCGACATCGATGTCCTCGCCCCAGGCCGGATGGCATAGCGTGTCGCGACAGGTGCCGTGCGCCAGCAACGCCGCGCCCACGGCGCTGCCGGCGTCGCCCGCGGCAGGCATCACGAACACGTCGTCGAAGGGGCCCTCGCGCAGGATCCGGCCCACGCTCACCGCGTTGAGGGCCACGCCGCCGGCGAGGCAGAGCTTCGACTTCCCGGTGCGGCGGTGAAGCTCGCGGGCGAGGTCGAGCAGCAACTCCTCGGTCAGCGCCTGCACCGAGGCGGCGATGTCCTTGTGCCGCTCCTCCAGCGGGCCGCCGGGGAGGCGGGGCGCGCCGAACAGCGCCTCGAAGGCGCCCGTCCACGAGCGGTCTGGGTCGTAATGGAAGCAGAAGTGTTCCATCGCCAGCTCGAAGCTGCCGTCGGCTTGCCGGCGAAAGACCCGCTCCATCTGCTCGCGATACCGGGGCTGCCCGAAGGCGGCGAGGCCCATCACCTTGTACTCGCCCTCGTTCACCGTGAAGCCAAGGAAGGCGGTGAACACCGAGTAGAGCAAGCCCAGCGAGTGGGGAAAGTGCAGCTCGTGGATGGGCGTCAGCTTCCCTGGCGCCGCCGTCCACATCGACGTGGTGGCCCACTCGCCCACGCCGTCCACGCACAGCACGGCCACGTCGTCCCATGGTGAGCATCCGAAGGCGGCGGCCGCGTGGGAGGCGTGGTGCGCGGAGAACAGCACCTTGCCCGGGTCGACCCCGAGCCCCTTCACCAGCTGGTTGCGCACCCACAGCTTGTCGCCCACCATCGAGACCATGGCCCGGCGGAAGGCCCCCGCCCCCCGGGGGAAGCTGCCGAGCGAGGTGAAGAGGATGCGCTCGAACTTGAGCAGCGGCTTCTCGTGCCAGGTGACGGCGTCGAGGTCGGCGGGCGCGAGCCCGGCCTGGCGGAGGCAGAAAGCGGCGGCCCGGAACGGCGTGGCGGCGTCGTGCTTCACCCGGGAGAACCGCTCCTCCTGCGCGGCGGCGACGAGCTTGCCGTCGATGACAAGCGCGGCGGCAGCGTCGTGGAAGTGGCCGCTGAGGCCAAGGATGCGCAAGCCCTAGAACTCGCGCGACAGGTCGTTGGGGGGCGCGAGCTGCCAGCCGCGCGGGCGCCGACCGGCGAGCAGCGCGAAGGGCGCCAGCACCGCGTAGAACACCACCGTGAGGACGAGGATGGACATGAACAGCGACACGCGCCGCGCGAACCACAGCCAGGCGTTCATCCAACGCTGGCGACGCATGCGTCCCACGGCGGCGTCGACCTCGGCACCGCGACCAGCCTCGCGCCAGCGCTGCAGCTGGTGCCCGGTCCAGGCCACGTGCCTCTTCTCGTCGGCGAGGATGGAGTTGAAGAGCTCGCCCTCCGCGCCAAGGGCATCTCGGTGCATGGCGAACTCGGCGGTGGCGCGCTTCTCGGCCTCGTGGACGAAGGCGATGAACGCGACCTCGCCCATCTTGTCGATGTCGATCCCGGCCTCGCCACCGCCGGTGTCGCCCACCACCGCGCCACCGAGCGCCCGCTCCGACGCCGGCGCGGCGTTCTCGCCCAGCAAGCTGGCGTGGCGCACCTCGTCCTGCGCGTGCCGGATCAGCTGCCGTCGAAGCCAGGGATCCTCCACCCGCTCCGCGGCGCGGGCGAGGTCGCGGGCGCCGAAGGCCTCGGTCTCGGCGAACTCCCGGAGCCGATCGGCCTTTCTTCGCCAGAAGAGCAGTCCGGCCAGGGTGGGGTGCATGACCGCCATCCTAGCAAAGCCCCGGGCGATAGGGGGCCACCGTGCGAGGAAGCCCGCCGCCGCGTGATCCGCCTGGCCGCGAGTGGCTCGGCCTCGGCGCGCTGGCGGTGGTCCTGTCGCTCCGAGCCTACTGGCCCACGCTCTCGTCGGGCTGGACCGACACCGACATCCTCGCCGATTACGCCTGCGCCGCGCGAGGCTGGCGGAGCCTGCTCGAGCCGCTCACCTGCGGGGTGGCAGGCGACAACGCGAACTTCTGGCGCCCCGCCGCGATGTTGCAGTTCTGGCTACTGCGCGCCACGCTCGGTGACTGGGTGCTGGGCTGGCACCTGTGGTCGCTCGCGCTCCACGTGGTCAACGCCACGCTCCTCGGCGGCCTCGTGCGTCGGCACGCGGGGCTGCCCCAGGGGGCGCTCGCGACGCTCCTCTTCGCGGGCCACCCGCTCGGCGTGGAGATCGTCCCCGCGCTCGCCCGGAACCTGGAGCTCAGCTTCTGCCTGGGTGTCCTCGGCGCGCTCTACACCGTCGGTCGCCCTGGGTCCTGGGCCTTCGCCTTGCTGGCGCTGACCAGCAAGGAAGCGGGCGTCTTGTTGTTGCCGGTGCTCGCCGTGTACGCGCCGCGGCAGACACGCTGGGCGCCCCTGCTCCTCGGCTTCGTGGCCTACGCGCTGTCGCGACATGCTGTCCTGGAAGGACTCGGAGGCTACGGCACGGCGCCCGACATCGCCAGCCTCGCCGTGGCCCCGGTCGAGCTGATGTTGCCCTCCCTCGGCGCTGTGGCGCCACCCCTTCGCGGTCCCGGGGCGGGCTGGGCGGCGATGGCGCTGGCGGGCCTGGCGGTGACGACCTGGGTGGCGAGCCGCACTGCCGCGCGCTCCCTGTCCCTGGCGATGGCGCTGGTACTCGGCGGTTCGCTCGCGCTCTACGCGGTGACCGGCACCTACTCGCGGCGCCTCCTCTACCTGCCCTCGGCGGCGGCCTGCGTGCTCGTGGCGCTCGCCTTCGGGCGCGCGTTCGCCATCCGCAATCGACCCGGCCTCCTGCTCGGCGGGGCGTGGTTCGCGGCCTGGGTCCACGGCTCTCCGATCTACCGCCCGTACACCGACTGGCAGCTTGCCACCGCCGCGGTCGAGCCCTTCCTTCGCGCTGAGGCCTGGCGCGAGATCCCCGACGGCGCCACGGTGTGGGTGGTCGACCGGCCTGCCCGGGTCGACGCCGAGCCGCGTCGTTTCCGCTACTGGTCCACGCGGAAGACTCTCAACAACACGGCCGCGCTGTACAGCATCGAGGCCTGGGTACACGAGCACACCGGGAAGCGCGTCGAGCTCGAGCACATCTCATCGATGGCGATGGCGGCGCACGCGGTCGTCGCGACGATGACCGTCGACCCGCTGGTGGTCGTCCGCCCGGGCGCGCAGCGCAGCCTCTCCACGCGTTCCCCGTTCACCCTGGCCGAGGACGACGGCGCGCTGCGCATCGAGGGACGGGGGACGGTGATGGTGTGGAACCCCGGGGGAGTTCAGACACGCGTGCTAGGGGACGAAGGCGGACAGTAGCTCCTGGTCGTTTTCCACGAGGCCCACGTGCCTCGCGAGCCAGCCGTCGGGCCCCTTGATGTTGTCGCAGTTGAAGTCGACGTGCAGGGCGTCGAGCGTGCCCACGGGGAGCTCGCGCGTTTCCGCCGCGATCACCGCGTTGTCGCAGAGGACTGCGACATCCTCGGCCACGACTCCGTTCGCCTCGCTCGAATACGTGAATGCGTTGCTCCAGGCGGTGCCGAGCGCGAGCGTCGCGGGGCGGATCAGCCAGCCGGGTTGCTGGGCACGCCGAGGCTTCCCGTGTCGCCGCTGTCGCCCGCCGTTGCCGTGTCGCTCGTGTCGCGACTGCTGCTGTCGATCGCCCCGGTGTCCACCCTCGGTGCGGCCTTCGCGCAGCCAAGCACGATGAGCAACATTCCCCGAGGATACCTCGGGCGTTACCTGGGGGCGGCATGATCCTCCTTCTCCTCGCGATCGCGCTCGCGGAGTCCATTGCCCGCGCGCCCACCATTCCCTTCACCAAGTACGAGTTGCCCAACGGCCTCGACGTCACGCTGGCGCCCGACCACTCGGTGCCCTTCGCCTGCGTCAACGTCTGGTACGACGTCGGCAGCAAGGACGAGTCGCCGGGGCGGTCGGGCTTCGCCCACCTCTTCGAGCACCTGATGTTCAACGGGAGCAAGCACCACGACGACGAGTTCTTCAAGCCCTTGCAGCCGCTCGGCGCGCGACTCAACGGCAGCACCAACCTCGACCGCACCAACTACTACGAGTGCCTGCCGTCGGAGCAATTGCCGCTCGCGATGTTTTTGGAAGCGGATCGCATGGGGTGGCTGCTCCCCGCGCTCACGGCGGAGAAACTCCAGAACCAGAAAGACGTGGTGCGCAACGAGCGCCGCCAGAACTACGACAACCCGCCCTACGGGCAGGCGTGGATCGAACTGCTCAAGAACAGCTTCCCCGAGGGGCACCCCTACCACATCGCCACCATCGGCAGGCACGAGGAGATCGAGGCCGCCACGCTCGACGACGTGAGTGCTTTTTTCCGCAAGTGGTACTTGCCCAACAACGCCTCGCTGGTGCTCAGCGGCGACTTCGACGAGGCCACCGCCCGGCAGCTGGTCGACACGTACTTCGCGCCGATCCCGCGGGCCGAGCAGCCGGTGCACCCCGCGCCGTCGCCCGCCCGTTTCGAGGCCGAGAAGCGCGTGCGGGTGGCTGACGACGTGCCCTTCGACCGGGTGTGGATGACCTGGCACAGCCCGGCGCTGTTCGCGCCCGGCGACGCTGAGCTCGATCTGCTGAGCTCCGCCCTCGCCGAGGGCAAGGACAGCCGCCTCTACAAGGCGCTGGTGATCGACCAGCAGATCGCGCAGGACGTCAGCGCGCGCCAGAACTCGCTCGCGCACCAGAGCTTCTACTTGATCGAGGCCACCGCCTCGGCCGGCCACAGCGCCGAGGAGCTTGTGGTCGCCATCGACAAGGTGCTCGCCGACGTGCGAGCCCAGGGCGTGACCGCCGAGGATCTCGACGTGGGCCGGACCGCCTACGAGGTGCAGTTCTTCGCCCAGATCACCACAATTCAGGGCAAGGCTGACCTGCTGAACAACTACAACACCCGCACCGGCGACCCTGGCTACATGGGCAAGGACCTCGATCGCTATCGTCTCGCGACGGTAGACGGCGTCAACAAGGCGCTGCGAGAGTGGCTGCCGCCCGATCGTCGACTGGTGCTGGTCATCGGCCCGGAGGCGCAGTGATGCTGCTCGCCCTCGTGCTGGCCTGTGCGCCCAAGCCTGTCGCCGTCGTCGACGCGCCGCCCCCGGCGCCGGTGGAGCACGTGCCGCCGGCGCCGAGCCCGCTCTCGGCCCGCCCCTTCACCGTACCCGCCGTGGCGGAGGGCCGGCTGAAGAACGGCGCCCGGGTGGCGGTGGTCGAAAACCACGAGGCCCCGCTGGTGAGCGTCACGCTCAGCTTCGCGGCGGGGGGCCTCTCCGATCCGCCCGGCAAGGTCGGCCTGTCCGCCGCCACGCTCGACCTGATGAACGAGGGGGCGGGCAAGCGCGACGCGGTGGGCATCAGCGCCGAGCTGCGTCGCATCGGCGCATCGCTCGGCACCTCGTCCGGGACCGACGGGTCGAGCCTGTCGGCCACGTGCCTGCGCGACAAGCTCGAGCCCACGCTCGACCTGCTCGCCGACGTGCTGTTGCGGCCCACCTTCCCCGAGAAAGACTGGACGCGGATCAAGCAGCTGTGGATCGACGACCTCGCCGCCGCCCGCGCTTCCCCGGCCCGCATCGCCGACCGCGTGATGAGCCGCGTCCTGTTCGGTGATGGCTACCGTGGGCGGCGTTACGACGAGGCCTCCCTCGCCAAGATCGGCGTCAGGGACATGAAGGCCTGGTACAAGGCCAACCTGTCGCCTGCGCAGACGCTGGTGCTCGTCGGCGGCGACATCACGCTGGCCGAGGTGGTGCCGCTGCTCGACGCGCGCCTCGGCGGCTGGAAGACACCGCCCGTGAAGCTGCCGTCGCGACCGGCCCCGCCTCCGCTGGGCGCCACCACGGTACACCTCGTCGACAAGCCCGACGCGCCCCAGTCGGTGGTCCGGGCCGCCGCCTACGTGGCTCGCCCCGGCGACCCCGACTGGATGGCGCTCTCGGTGGCCAACACCGCCATGGGGGGACAGTTCGCCTCTCGCATCAACCTCAACCTGCGCGAGAAGCAGGGCTTCACCTACGGCGCGCGCACCTCGCTCGGCTACGACCTCGCCGGCGGCTCCTGGGGATTCTCGTCGAACATCCGCACCGACGCCACCGGCCCGGCGCTGGTGGAGCTGTTCAAGGAGCTGCGGGAGGCTCGCGGCGAGCGGCCGCTCGCCGACCAGGAGGTGGACGAGGGCCGAGGCGCCGCCGTCAACGGCTACGCGCTGCGCTTCGAGACGCCCGACTACCTGCTGGGGCAGGTCGATACCATGTGGACCTACGAGCTGCCTGCCGACTGGGTGAGCGGCTACCTCGACCGCGCCCGCGCGGTGACGACGGCCGCTGCGCAGGCGGCGTTCGCCACCCGGGTCGATCCCGACAAGCTGGCGCTGGTCGTGGTAGGGAGCGCCGCCGCCGTGCGGCCCCAGTTGGAAGCGCTGGGCCTGCCGGTGGTGCTGCACGACGTCGACGGCAACGTGATCGGAGAGCGCTGATGGGCATCGAGAGCCGCTACATCTGGATGGACGGGCAGATGGTCCCGTTCAGCGACGCGAAGGTACACGTGCTGGCGCACACGCTCCACTACGGCCTGGGCGTGTTCGAGGGCATCCGCAGCTACCAGCAGGCCAACGGCGGCGGGGGCGTGTTCAAGCTCGACGAGCACGTGCGCCGCCTCTCGGACAGCGCCAAGATGTGCCGGATGGAGCTGCGCTGGAGTCGCGAGGAGATCAAGGCGGCCTGCGTGGAAACGCTGGTGGCCAACGAGATGCCCGAGGCCTACATCCGGCCGATCGTCTACTTCGGCACGGGTAAGATGGGCCTCGGCGCCCGCGACAACCCCGTGCACCTGTCGATCGCGGTGTGGAACTGGGGTCGCTACCTCGGCGAGCAAGGCATCCGCGAGGGCATCCGCGTGCAGACGAGCACGTTCACGCGGCACCATGTCAACAGCAACTTGCAGCGCGCCAAGGTCATCGGCCACTACGTCAACAGCATCCTCGCCCGCTACGAGGCTAATGACAACGGTTACGACGAGGCCATCATGCTCGACGGCTCCGGCTACGTGGCCGAGGGCACCGGCGAGAACCTCTTCGTGGCACGCGACGGCGTGGTGAAGACGCCGCCGGTGGTCAACATCCTCGGCGGGATCACCCGTCGCACCGCGATCGACATCCTCAAGCACGAGGGCGTCCCCGTTCACGAGATGCACTTCGGTCGCGACGCGCTCTACGTGGCCGACGAGGTGTTCCTCACCGGCACCGCCGCCGAGGTCACCCCGGTGCGTGAGGTCGACCGCCGCAGCGTGGGCAAGCCCGGCCCCATCACCCAGCGCGTCCAGGACATCTACCAGCGCGGCGTGCGCGGCGAGGTGGACTGGCTGAGGCCCTACATCACCGCGTTCTAGGCGGCGGGCTCTCTACCAGTCCCCGCGCGGCCCGCCGTAGCGCCCGATGTCGTTTCGGCTGCCGTCGCCGTCGTTGTAGGCGGCCTCGGGGCTGCCGGCGTCGATGAGGGGGGAACCTGCGCTCAGCGTGAGGTCGTCGGGCCAGGACGCGAACTGCGGATCATCCGACACCGCCGGGCGCACGGTGAGGCCGCAGCCGTCGGCGGCGTTGCCCCAGAAGGCGGAGTAGCCGTGTTCGAAGGCCTGGTCGCCGAGGATGCCGCAGGCGCTGTCGGCGAAGACGCTGTTGATGGCGTACGACGAGCTGTTGCACTGCGTCATGGAGAGGGCCGCGTCGCCGCCGTAGAAAACCGTGTTCTCCAGCTGCAAGTTCATGTAGCGGATGTCCGCGCCGATGCTGCCGCCGCCGATGACGCTGTTCTCGGTGATGAACAACTCGCTGGGGCTGTCTGGCTCCTCGTCGGTGCTCTCGTTGTCGTAGGCGAGCACCCCCGCCACGCCGCCGTACACGCGCGACCGGTAGATGGCGTCGTAGCCGTGGTAGTCGTGGATGCCGTAGCCGCTGTCGCACTCGATCTCGCTGTCGACGACCAGCAACTGCACGTGGTGCCACACGGCCTGGTCGCCGCCGTCGCAGTTGATGTAGGTGCGGTCCATGTTGAGCGTGGACCCGTCCATGTAGACGGCGCTCCCGCCCACGGCCACGTCGTTGCCGTCGATCACCACGTCGACCATGTCGATGTTCGCGCCCCAGGAACGGAGCAGGTACAAGCCGATGTTGTCCTCGAGGACCACGTCTTCTAGCTCGAGGCTCGACTCCTTCACCTCGATGGCCGCGCCGTCGCTTACGTCGTAGCCGCCGGTGACGGTGATGCCCGCGAGGCGCACATGTCCCTGTTCGTACACCTCCACGTCGACCACGGTGCCGCCCCTGCCGCCGTCGATGGTGGTGCGCGCCGAGCCCTCGGTACCGTAGATGTTGAGGTCTTTCCCGAGGTAGTCGATGCGCTCGTGGTACACGCAGGGGTCGAGGGCGATGTCGGCTGGCGACACCGCCGCGTCGATCGCGTCCTGGATGTTCACGAAGTCGCCGCCGCCGTTGCAGTCCACCACGATGTCGGGCACGACCTCCGGCACGTCGGGGTCGGCGTCGCCGTCGGCGTCGGCGTCGCCGTCGGCGTCGCCATCGGCATCGCCATCGGCATCGCCATCGGCATCGCCGTCGGCGTCGGTGTCGGCGTCGGTCTCGCTGCCGCCGGGATCCTTGATCTCGATGGAGCTGGTGGCCTGGCAGCCGAGTAGCGCGAAGGGTGTCAGGAAGAACAGGCGCATTACCAGCCTCCGTCCTGCGTGAAGGGGCCGCCGTAAACCCCGATGTCGGCGTCGCTGCCGTCGATGTCGCTGCCAAACACGGCGCTGTCGCCCGCGTCGACCAGCGGTGAGCCGGCGTCGAGGTGGTAGTCGCCGCGGTTGGCATCAACGAACGCTGGGTCGCTGCCGATGTTGCCGTTGCTTCCCACCAGCGCGGTGCCGTCGCAACTCTCCACCGTATCCCAGAAGGCGCTGTTGGCCACGGTGAGCGTGGTGAGGTCGACGTTGAAGGCGCAGTTGCTGTTCATCAGCACGCTGTTGTACACCTCGTTGACGCCGGGGTACTCGGCGTGGTTGGTATAGTCCACGCGGCCGCCGTCCATGATCACGTGCTTGAAGGCGAACGAACCGTAGAGCGCGCTGTAGCTGCCGTTGAGAACGGTGTTGTACAGGTCGAAGCTGTCGTCCGGGTGGTCGTCCTCGTTCTCGCTGTACACGCTGCCGTTGAGCACGCTGCGCATGAAGTGCCCGGTGGTATGCGTGAAGTAGCCGGCGTAGCCGCGTCCGCAGTCCACCGTGGTGTAGTCGGCCATGCCGGCGCCGTGCGACCAGTAGAACGCGATGTTGGAGCGGCCGCACTCGACGGTGCTGCCGGTGATGTCGACCCCGCCGCGGGAGGTGGCGATCACTGCCGTGGTCTCGGCGTTGTTGGTGAACACCGAGTCCTTGATCTCGAGGTCGGCGTAGGCCGCGTAGATGACGTATTCGCCGGTGGTGTCGGTGAACACGATGTCTTCGAGGTGGATGCTGGCGAGTTGCACGTACACCGCGGCTCCGCGGGCGTTGGCGATGGTGAAGCCCACCAGCGCCGTCTCGCTCGTCTCTCCGTTGCTCGCCTGCACCGCGTAGCCGCCGCTGGCGGCATTGAGGGTGGTGGATCCGGACCCGTTGCGCGACTGGATGTAGAGCGACTTGCCGTTGTAGTTCAGCCGCTCGGTGTACTCGCAGTCCTCGACGATGATCCAGTCGCCATCGGCGGCGGCGGTGATCGCGTCGCCGATCTCGGTGAAGTCGCCGCCGCCGTTGCAGTCCACCGTCCAGTCGGCGGTGCCGGTGGGAGCGGCGATGTCGTCCCCCGCGTCGTCGCTCGCGGCATGATCGAGGGGCACGGACACGCTGCCGCACGCGGCCACGATGGTCAGAAAGGCCACCACTGTTGCTCCCGGTGTAGAGGTTTCAGTGTACCCGAGAATGTCGAGGGGCGGTGAACGGCGTGTCAAGCGCCGTTTCAACGACGCGCCCGGGGCGGGTGTGAGGCGGGCTAGGCGCCTGAGTCGCAGCTCTCCGCACCGGAGAGCCCGGCCTCGCACTCGTCCAGCGCCGCCGCGTCGGGGTCGTCGTACACCGCGTGGCAGTCATCGCACTCCGACGCCGAGAAGCAGTCGCACACGTACTCGCAGTATTCCACGCAGGGGTCTTCGGAGACACCGAAGCAGGCGATGAGCAGCAGGAGCATCCGCGCTAGTAACGAGCGATGGCAACGCGATTCAAGGGCATGCGCGTGGTGGTGACGGGGGCGACGAGCGGCATCGGCAAGGCGGCCGCCCACGCCTTCCGGCGCGAGGGGGCGCACGTGGTGGCCACCGGTCGCGACCGCGCGCGGCTCGACGCGGTCGCGCGCGACGTGGGGGAGGGGATGGTCGTCGACGTGACTGTCCCCGGCGACGTGGAACGGCTGGCGCAGCTCGGCGAGGTCGACGTGCTCGTCAACAACGCGGGCATCGGTCTCTTCGCCGGCGTGGACGACACCGCCGAGGCCGACCTGCGCCGGGTGATGGAGGTGAACTTCTTCGGTGCCGTGCGCGTGGCGACGGCGCTGTTGCCGGCCTTGCGACGCTCCCGCGGGGTGCTGGTGCAGGTGGCGAGCGTGGCCGGGCGGCGAGGCTACCAGCGACACACCGCCTATTGCGCCAGCAAGCACGCGCTCGTGGGCTGGTCGGAAGGGCTGCGCCAGGACCTCCGCGGCAGCGGGGTGAGCGTGGTGACGGTGTGCCCGCCGGCGGTGCGCACGCCCTTCTTCGAGAATGCGGGCTACACCACCTTCGACGCCGACCACCCCGATCTCGTGCCCATGGCTGCCGAGCAGGCGGCCGAGGGCATCCTCGACGCGGCGCACCATCGCAAGCGCCTCGCGATCTTGTCACCGCGGGCGAGGGCGCTCGACACGCTGAACTTCCTCGCGCCCGCCTTGCTCGACGGGGTGCGGCCGAGAAGGGGCTAGGCCAGGCGCCGCCCGCAGCGCGAGCGCACCAGCACCCGCCTCCCTCCTCCAGCCTTACACCACGTCCTCATCCAGCGTCCCCCGCCCGCCCGCGATGAACTCGCGCACGTAGCGGATGTCGCAGGTCTGCGTTTCCTCCGCCGTGCCGGTAAACGCGATGCGGCGCTCGTAGAGCATCGCGATGCGGTCGCTGACGGTGAAGCAGCTGTCCATGTCGTGGGTGACGACGATGCTCGTGACGCCGAGCTTCTTCTGCAACGACATGATGAGCCCGTTGATCCGCCGCACGTTCACCGGGTCGAGCCCGGTGGTGGGCTCGTCGTAGAGGATCACCTCGGGCTGGATGGCGATCGCCCGGGCGAGGCCCACGCGCTTGCGCATGCCGCCCGAGAGCTGCGCCGGCTTCAGCTTCTGGGTGCCGGGCATGCCCACCATGCCGAGCACCTCCTCCACCCGGCCATCCATCTGGCTCTCGGTGCCCCAGTGGTGCTCGCGGAGGCCGTACTTGATGTTCTGCTCGACGGTGAGCGAGTCGAACAGCGCCGCCGACTGGAACAACATCGCGATGCGCTTGCGCACGCCGAGCAGCTCGCGCTCGCCCATCTGGGTGACGTCCTGGCCGAAGGCGAGGATCTGTCCCGCGTCGGCGCGGAGCAGGCCGATCAGCATCTTGATGAGCACGCTCTTTCCGGTGCCCGAGCCGCCGAGAATCGTGAGGGACTCGCCGGGGAAGACGTCGAGGGTGGCGTCGTCGTAGATCACCTTGGGCCCGAAGCGCTTCTTCACCCCGATGAAGCGGATGATGGGCTCGGCGCTCACCCGTACACCGCCACGAAGATGGTGCTGAGGATGTAGTTGCTGATGAGGAGCGTGATCGCGGTCACCACGACGGCTCGAGTGGTGCTCACCCCCACGCCCTCGGTGCCGCCCTGGGTCTGCAGGCCGACGAAGCAGCCGATGATGCCGATGAAGTAGCCGAAGAACACGCTCTTCCCGAGACCGTGCATCAGGTCGACCACCCAAAGCGTTTCTTTCACCTGGGTGACGAAGAACTTCGAGGTGACACCCACCTCGCGCATGGTGATGAGCATGCCGCCGAAGATGCCGACGGCGTCAGCGAGCATCGTGAGCAAGGGCAGGGCCAGCGTGCACGCCAGCACCCGTGGCGCGACGAGCTTCTTGATGGGATCGGCGCCGAGCGCGCGGATCGCGTCGACCTGCTCGGTCACCACCATGCTTCCGAGCTCGGCCGCGATGCCCGAGCCCACGCGGCCGCCCACCAGGAGCGCGGTGAGCGTGGGGCCGAGCTCGCGCACGATGCCGAGCGCCACGAGCTTGCCGGTGTACATCGAGCCGCCGTAGGCCTCGAGCCCCGTGGCGAACTGCAGGGCCAGCACCATGCCGGTGAACAGCGCGGTGAGCGCGGTGATCGACCAGCTCTGGATACCGGCGTGATCGAGCTGGTAGATCAGCGGGAAGATCTCGACGGGCGACCTCCAGAAGGCGCGGAAGGTCTGGACACTCAACAGCGACACGCCGCCCAAGTCGCGCAGCAGGTTGCGGAAGCCGTCCATCATCGGGGGCGTACCGCGAAGCCGTCGAGCACGGCCTGGTAGTCGGGCCAGAGGACGTCGAGCTGGCCGACGGGCGCGATGAGCACGAAGTCGTAGGTACACCAGTCGTGGTTGACGACGGCCACCCCGAGGCGGACCGGCACGCCGTCGAGGCGCGCGGTGTGGGTGCGGACGATGCCCTCGCGGGGGCCGATCTGCTGGCGGAGCTCGATGTCCTGGGAGACGCCCTGGAAGCCGGCGGTGAGCTCGGTGGCCAGGAGCGCCACGTCGCCTTCCATGAAGCGGTTTCCACAGTTTGAATCAGTATAGATGGAGGAGCCTGCCTCGGGGTTCACCCAGGCCCGGTCGGCGCCGCCGGCCTTGACCACCGTCCACGCGGCTCCGGGACTGCCAGTGTCGTACTGGCCCTCCATCTTGCGCGCGAGTCGCCAGGACGCGGGCATGCACGCCAGCAGCACCAGGAGCAGGCTCACTCGAGCCCTCCCGTGATGCGGAAGAACACGTCTTCCAGCGACTCGCCGGCCTCGCACAGCTCCGCCACGGTACCGGTGCGCGCGATGCGCCCCCGGTGGATGATGGCGATGCGGTCGCACACCTCGGCGGCCACGGCGAGGGTGTGGGTGGAGAGGAACACGGTGCGACCGAGGCCGGCGAGGCTGCGGAAGGTCTCCTTGATCTGGCGGGCGCCGCGCGGGTCGAGGCCCACCATCGGCTCGTCGACGATCAACAGCCGTGGCTCGTGGAGCAGCGCCCCGGCCAGCACGAGGCGCTGCTTCATGCCGTGGCTGAAGCTCTCCACGAGGTGGTCGGCCTGCTCGTCGAGGGACTGTCGCGACAGCTCGGTGGCCACCTTCTCGTCGAGGGTGGCGAGCGACATCCCGTACACCTCGCCGAGGAAACGCAAGAACTCTCGGGCGGTGAGCTTGTCGTAGAGGTAGGGCCGGTCGGGAATGAAGCCGATGCGACGCCGGGCCTCCACCGGATGCTGGGCCAGGTCGAGCCCGTCGACCTCAATCGTGCCCGCCGTGGGGGGCAGCACGCCGGCGAGCATGCGGAAGGTGGTGGTCTTCCCGGCGCCGTTGAGACCGAGGAAGCCGAACACCTCGCCGCCGCGCACGTCGAGATCGAGCGGGTAGACCGCCTGGAAGTCGACGTACTTCTTCTCGACGCCTCGCGCGCGCAGCATGTCGGCCGCTACCTAACGGGCCGGATCGACGGCAAGGCGCACCTTCCCGATGAGCCCCATGATCTCGAGCTGGCGGTCGAGGTCGCCGGTGACGACCTTCAGGTGCGTGGCGTCGGCGGGAAACTGGTCGAAGGTGGGGTCGATGGGAACCCACGACTCGCCTGGACCAAGGCGGACTTCTGGCCAGGCGTGATAGTAGAAGGCATGGTCGAGGCGCTGGCTGTACACCAGCCCCGCCGCGATGCGCGAGGGGATGCCGGCCGCGCGGGCGAGCGACACGTAGAGCGCGGTGTGCTCGTTGCAGTCGCCTTGTGCCGAGCGCAGCACGCCGAGGCCGTTGGGCACGCCCATGGTCGGCACCTTCGCCACGTACTCGTGCACGAAGTGGTGGAGACGGCGCGCGGCGGTGGCACGATCAGGCGCGTCGGCGACGACCTCGCGCGCGCGCTGGACGATCTCGGCGTGGGTGGCCTGGAGCGTGACGGTGGCCTCGGTGTCGCCGTCGCCGGTCACGGGGAGCACCGGCCAGGTGGCCTCGGGCGGCACCGACACGCGCACCCTGTTCTCGGCCACTGCCTGGAGGGGCGGGTCGCTGGCGAAGCGGCTGGCCTCGACTCCGCTCACTACCAGCGACAAGCTGGCCGCCTCGGCGGGGACCTGTCCAGATATCGGCACCTTGGCGAGCGCCACGAGGTCGGGCGGCTCGCTGCCGTCCACGGCCATGGCCTCGGCCTGCGTCATGCGCACGGCGCGCAGGCCCATCGCCGACTCCTCGCGCAGCACGCCCCCGGCTGGGTCGACCAGACGGCGCGAAGTGAGACCGTTCGCATCCATCGATAACCACCACGCAACCTCGCCGTTTGCGAGCAGCTCGGGTGCCTCGACGGTGACGACCATCGTCGACTGGCTCATCGTCACCGGGTCGAAGTAGGGCGTCTCGAAGCGGTCGCCGGGTTTCAGCTCCTTGCCTCGCACGATCTGCGTGGCCGTCATCGACAACGACGGCGGCTCCTTCACCGGCACGTCGATCACCTGCAGCTCGCCGTCCTGCTGCAGTTCCACGTGTACGGCGCCGGGGCGCACCTCGCCGCGCCCGACGATCAACACCGGCGACGAGAGCAGGAAGTCGAATCGCTGCAAACGGCCGGCGTCGTCGACCAGTGCCGTGCCCATGGTCACCACCTGCTGTGACACGCCCATGGCGGCGATGGTGAAGGCCGCCCGCTGCTCGAAGAGGCGCCCGCCGCCTTGCGCGGCAGCTTCTCGACTCATCGCGTAGCCGATGTGTTGGTCGGCGAGGAAAATTCCGTTCCAGGTTTCCTCGGCAGGGCCTGCTGCCAACGCCGCCGCGTCGATGGGCGCGAGCACCTCGCCTCGAGGCACGAGCGACAGCGTCGCGAGCGCCGCGAAGGACAGGACCGCGATGCCCTCGGCGAGGGCGAGCCAGCGCACGGGAACTAAGGTATCCGGCTATGCTACGCCTGCGGGAGTACGAGATGTTCGTCTTGCAGAACGTTGCATGCAACGGGAGCCAAGTGATCGGGGGCGGCAACGAGTCCGTCGCGGTCGACAGCGGCGACACAGAGGGCACCGCCGAGACCATAGGCGACCCCGAGACTGGCAGCGACACCGACACCGGCGAGCCGCCCGACGATGGCGAGGACGAGGCCTACGCCGCCTTCTACGACATGAGCGTGATCCAGCAAGTCGTCATCGAGGTGTCGCGACAGACTATGAACGACATGGACGTGGAGGCCTACTACGCCTACACGGCCAACCCTTCCGTTCCCGAGCTCACCTACTGGGACGCCAACGTGGTGATCGGCGGCGAGCGCTACGACCACGTGGGCCTGCGGCTCAAGGGCAGCTCGACCTTCCAGTACTGGGACGGCAAGCCCTCGCTCAAGGTGAAGTTCAACGAGTACGACGACACGGTGCGTTTCGCCGGCCTCAAGCGTGCCACCTTCAACAACATGACCGGCGACCCGGCCATGGCGCGAGAGGTGATCGGCTACAAGTTCTGGCGCGACGCGGGAATGGCCGTTCCGCAGGCCAACTTCTGCCAGCTGTACGTGGCGATCGACGGCGAGGAACCTGAGTACTTCGGCCTCTACACCAACCTCGAGGCGATGGACTCCGAGTGGATCGAGCGCAACTACGAGGACGATGCCGGCGACCTCTGGGAGGGTAATGACTACGCCGACTTCTCCTCCGACGGCATCGGCAACTTCGAGCTGGTGGTCGGCCCCGGCAACACCGATGCCCTCGACGCGGCGCGTCGCAAGGTGCAGAACCACGGTGACGACTTCTACTCCGACGTGAACGACGTCCTCGACATGGACCAGTTCCTCGACTTCTGGGCGTTTTCCGTGGCGATCGGCAATCGCGACGGCTACCCCTTCAACCAGAACGACTTCTTCATCTACCACAACCCGGCCGACGGTCGGTTCGCCTTCTCGCCCTGGGGCATGGACGAGTCATGGGACGACTACACGCAGGAGTACTGGTACTACGTCAACGGCGCCGTCGCCCAGTACTGCCTCTATTACGACGCCACCTGCCCGGAGCGGTACTACGACGCCCAGGCCCAGGCGCTCGACCTCTACGAGGCCTACGACGTCCCCGCGCTCACCCAGGCGATGTTCGACCTCACCGCGCAGGCGATGGCCGACGACCCGCGGAAGAACTGGGGCGGCTACTCGATGACGACTCGCGACGTGAGCTACTACCGGGACAATCTCTTGTACAAGGTGGAGATCTACCCGGGGATGTTGCGCGCCGCGATTGGCATCTAGGCGGAGGAGGGGGGGCAAACCCGCGTGGCGGGTTTTACTCCCCTACCCCAACATGCCCTCCGGGCTCCGACCTGCGCTCCCCGCCCTGCGGCGCCGGCCGTGCAAGTAGCCCGGCCGCCGTGGTGCTCTCCCCCCTTCCCGTTCACACCCTCGCTCGCGGCTGGGGTGGGCCAGGACTGGCAAGCGGATCTCCCGCTGTGCCCGGGTGCCCGTCGCCCTCGGGGTCGGCCTACCGCAGCGTCTCCCCGATCCGCTCGGTGCGCAGCCGCCCGAGGCCTGGCATGCCCTCGCCGCAGGGGTCGAAGCTCAGCCACACGAACATCGCCTTGCCCTTGATGTAGTGGCGCGGAACGAAGCCCCACACCCGGCTGTCGGCGCTGTTGTCGCGGTTGTCGCCCATGAAGAAGTAGTGGCCCTCCGGCACCAGAGTGGGCGGGAAGTCGCGCATGCGCTGCCAGCTCTCGGTCGACTGGAGCACCGGGTGAGGCACGTCGCCGAGCGTCTCGGTGTAGCCGTTCATCGTCTGGTCGTCGCAACTGCGAATGTCGGTGTAGGTGTGCTCGCCGGTGGGGACTCGCGCCTGCTCCACGTTGTTGACGTAGACGATGTCGTCGCGCACCTCGACGGTGTCGCCGGGCAGGCCTACCACGCGCTTGATGTAGTCGATGGAGCAGGGCTCCGGCCCGGGCAGGCGGATCAGCCCGAGCCCCTCGAAGGTGACGCCACGCGGGATGCGCTTGAGCCAGCACCAGGGGTCGTCGCTCACGCTCGGCGGGTAGATGAAAACGTCGATGTCGCCGCGCTGCGGCTCCTCGAGCGGCAGGATCTCGATGTCGGTGAAGGGCACGCGCAGGCCGTACTCGTACTTGCTCACCACGATGAAGTCGCCGATGGCGAGCGTGGGCACCATGGAGCCGCTCGGGATCTGGAAGGGCTCGACGATGACGGAGCGAATGGCGAAGACGGCGAACAGCGGTGGGCCCCAGGACGTCAGGATGTCCCAGATGCTGCGCCAGGCGTTGACCAGCGGGTTCGGGTGCTGCTCGGGTTCCGGGTCGACCGGGCGTCGTAAGTCGATATTGAGGCCGTCAGACACGCGCGGGCTCGGGAAGTGGGCGCGCCGTTTAGCACGCCGCCCAGGATAGCGGGGGACGGCCGACCGAAAGGTGACGCGTCATGTCTCGCCTCGACGCCCTCTTGCTGCCCCGCGAGCATGCCCGGCTGCCCCAGGGCGTGCACCGCGCCGCCGTGGCGGCGGTGTTCGGGCCGGGCGACGATCTGCTCTTGATCCAGCGCGCCGAGCGAGCAGGCGATCTCTGGTCGGGCCACCTCGCTTTCCCCGGGGGACGGGAAGACGCGTCCGACGCCGACTTGCTCGCCACCGCCACCCGCGAGTGCGCCGAGGAGCTGGGCCTCGATCTACGTGGCGCCACGTTGCTGGGCGCGCTGCCGCCGCAGGCCTCGCCGCGCAACGCCGGCCGCCAGCAGGTCAACGTCATCCCCTGGGTCTTCCGCCTCGACCGCTGGCCCTCGCTGCACCCCAACAGCGAGGTCGCGGCGTATCACTTCGAACCCCTGTCGCGACTGGTGTCGCGGGAGGGCCGCGGCGAGTTCCCCTACCGCTGGCAAGGTGTCGACTACACCCTGCCCTGCGTCGACCTGCCCCCGGGTCGCCTGTGGGGCATGACCCTTCGCATGATCGACGATCTCCTCGAACGGATAGAGGCCGCCCCATGACCGAGTACCACACCCGCGCCGACATGCCCGAGCGCTACGCGCGCACGCTCGACCAGATGATGAAGTCGCAGGCCTACCGTGAGCTGGCGGCGGCTCACATGTTCGGCCACGGGCTCAAGTACGTGCCCGAGCTGAAGTGGCTCAAATTCATGACCTGGCACATCCGCGAGGAGATGGAGCACTACGAGGTGGTGGCGAAGATGTACGCCGAGTTCGCCGGGGAGTCGGTGGAGCCCTGGGTAAACGCCCGCCTCGCGGAGAAGCCCATCGAGTACGCCGAGAGCTGGTTCGAGCTGGCGATGGCCCAGTTTCTTTACGATCGCGGTGGCTTCTGGCAACTGCAAGAGTACGAGAACGCGAGCTTTCCCCACTACCGCGAGGTGATCCGCAAGATCATCGCGGAGGAGAAGGGGCACCAGGGCCTCGGCGAGCGCATCGTGGTGGAGATGTGCCAGGACTCCGCCTACGACCAAGTGAAACAGCCGCTGTTCGAGAAGTGGCTGCGCTACGGGCTGTTGAGCTTCGGTCGCCCGGGCGGCGAGGGCAATGCCTACGCCATCTCCGTGGGCCTCAAGAAGCGTGACAGCGGAGAGGTGATGAAGGACTTCATCGACGACATCCGCGGCGCGGTGCGCAGCTCGGGGTTGCGGTGGCCCGCGGCGGGAGCGCTGGGGATGGAGTTGCCCGAAGGGGTAGACTGGCGGCTGTGAGCGGAGGGAGGAAGGAGGAGTGAGGCTGGAGCAAGGCAGGCGGCGATGATGTGGTGGTTAGCCCTGGCTTGTATCCACACGCCGGTACTCGATCCGGTTGCCGTTCCTGTCGCGACGCATGTTCGCCGGTTGGAGTCGCCCCCCGACGAGCAGGGGCGGACGTGTTCCTGGGAGGAGGAGTGGTTGCTGGCGGGGGCCGAGCGGCTCGTCGGTGCCGACGAACCCGAGGCCTGCGAGGTGCTCGCCGACCACTGGCAGACCGTCGATGTCCTCGGCCAGAACGGCCCCTTCGTCTCGGTGCTGGTGGAGAGCGGCGGGTGCTGTCCCGTGCAGCGAGCCGCGAGCTGCCAGACCTGGGACCTCGTCAACCGCGTCGCCGTCAGCGTCCATCACTACGACCCGCGCGCGGCGGTGCGCCGCTGGCGCCGCGCCGAGAGCATCGCCGCCGAGCGAGGCGCGGGCGCGCTCGACCCCATGCAGTTCTACGTCCGCGGCCGGCACGTCACGTTCTGCACCTGGGACCCCGCGGGCCGTCGGGTGGACGTCCCGGCCCCCTAGCGAGCGCGCTACACTTCCCGGCGCGTGGACCGGAACCTTTTCCAGGAGCTGAGGGTCGGCCTCTTCGTGATGGCCTTCATCTCCCTCATCGCCCTCGCGGCGTTCGTCCTCGGCGGCGGCACCGAGGCCTTCAGCGCCCGCTACAAGGTACACGCCCACTATGTCGACGTCCAGGGGCTGAAGCAGGGCGCGGTGGTGCGCCTCGCCGGCATCGACGTGGGCGAGGTCACGAAGGTGGAGCTGGCCGAGCGACAAGGCGAGGCCAAGAACGTGCACGTCGAGATCACGTTGCGCGAGGAGTTCCGTCCCAAGATCACGAGGGACAGCGTGGCCGGCATCACCGGCGTGGGCGTGCTGGGCGACAACATCGTCACCATCACCGTGGGCACGCCCACCTTGCCTCCCCTCGGCGACGGCGACGCGATCATCACCAGCGAGCCCCTGTCCTTCCTCAACTACGCCGACCGCGCCACCGCCATCGTCGACAACGCCGCCAACATCTCGAAGAAGGTGGATCTGCTGCTGGGCGCCGAGGACGAGGCCGCGAAGGGCGCGGTGGGCGAGAGCCTCACCCACGTGGAGGCCATGCTCAAGGAAGCGAGGGACGGCGGGGGCGTCCTGCACGTGCTGTTCTACGACAAGGCCGCCGGTCGCAAGGTGAAAGACGTGCTCGCGAACGCCGAGATCGTCACCTCCGACGTGGCCGACATCACCCGCGAGATCCGCGAGGGCGACGGTCTCGCGCACGCCATCATCTACGGCGACGGCGGCGACGCGCTCGCCGAGGATCTCGGCCGCTTCACCGAGGAGATGACGGGCCTCGTGGCCGACATCAAGTCCAACGACTCGCTCGTCCACAGCTTGCTGTACGACCCCGACAAGGCGCGCATGGTCGACGACTTCCAGGCCACGGTGCACGCCACGCGCTCGATCGTCGAGTCGGTCGACGAGGGCGACGGCACGGCGGGGCTCCTCGTCAACGACCCGCAGCTCTACGAGGACCTCCGCGCCTTGCTCGGCGGTGCCCAGCGCAACGCGCTGCTGCGTGCCTACGTCCGCGCGACGATGGCGCACGCGCGCGAGGAGGATGGCGGCGCGTGGACAGGCCCCGAGGCCAGCCCGGCTACCGGCGGCAAGTGAGCTCAAACCCGCCGTTTCGTCGCGATGCGGATACGCTCTCCCTCGCGACGGTGCAGCTGTTGTTGCGCCCGCGCAGCCAGCAGTTGCGCAACGCGCTGTTCCGGGGCGAGCGCCGCACGCTCTACCTGGGGTTGGTCCTCGGCGGCGGCCTCTTCTGGCTGGGCCTGCTCGGCCTGATGCTCTGGGGGGCCGACTACGCCTGGTCCTTCGCGGGCGTGGGGCCGCTGCTGATGCGCAAGCTGCTCGACATGCTCCTGTCGAGCCTCTTCGTGCTGCTCACCTTCAGCAACGTCATCGCGGCGCTCTCGGTTTTTTACCTGTCCGACGACCTGGAGCTGGTGCTCGCCTTGCCCGTGTCGCGCCCCACCTTCCACCACGCGCGGGCCGTCGACACCCTGGTGCAGTCGAGCTGGATGATGCTGCTCTTCGGCGTGCCGGTGTTCCTCGCCTACGGCATCGTCGCGGGCGCCGGGCCGAGCTTCTTCCTGCTCACGATGGTGGCGGTGGGCGCGCTCCTGGTAATGGCCTCCAACCTGGGTGTGGCGCTCGCGACGCTGCTGGTCAACGTGTACCCGGCGAGGCGCACGCGCGAGCTGATGGTGCTGCTCGGCGCCATCATGCTCGCGTCATTGTTCGTGCTCCTGCGCACCCTGCGCCCGGAGCGGCTGGTCGACGCGCAGAACTTCGACTCGCTGGCGGCCTACCTCGCCGAGTTGCAGCTGCCGTCGCCGACCTTGTTCCCGCCCCGCTGGGCGAGCGAGGTGATGGGCGCGGCGCTCACCGGCTCGCCCACCCCATGGGTGGAACTTGGCCTGCTGGTCACCGGCGCGCTGGCCTCGCTGGCCCTCGCGCGATGGACGACGGCCTGGGGCTTC
>VGRE01000039.1 GCA_016875435.1 Deltaproteobacteria bacterium
TCGCGGTCGATGCCTGGGACTACGAGCACGCGCCTCTCGACGAGCAGCTCGGCGCGCAAGGCGTGCGCCAGTTCGAGCTCGACATCTGGTACGACGGCGACGGTGGCTTCGACGTGTTCCACGTGCACGCGGTCGACGCGACGAGTACCTGCTCCACGCTGCGCGACTGCCTCGACACGATGCGCCGCTGGAGCGACGACAACCCCGCGCACCACCCCCTCTACACCCTCCTCGAGGTGAAGGACGAGTTCGACGCCGTCGACCCCGCCGAGCTGCTCCGCTCGCTGGAAACCGAGGTAGACGCGTGCTGGCCCGAGGATCGCCGCGTGTCGCCGGACGACGTGCAGCGCGACCACGCCACGCTCGCCGAGGCGGTGGCCGAGGGCTGGCCCACCCTCGGCGAGCTGCGGGGACAGGCCCTCTTCGTGCTGCACGCGGGCGAGGACTACCGGCAGCTCTACACCGACCTGGACACCACCACCGAGGGCCGGGTTCTGTTCCCCGACGCCTACGGCGACACCTCGCTCCCCATCGCCGCCACCTCCTCGATGAACGACCCCTGGGACGCCGCGAACATCGCCGCCGCCCTCGCCGCCGGCCACCTCGTGCGCACCCGCGCCGACAGCGACGGCGACCAGGCCCGCGCCAACGACACCGCCGACCGCGACCAGGCCCTCGCGGTGGGCGCCCACTTCGTGTCGACCGACTTCCCCGTGCCCCACGAGGAAACCGGCTACGTCGTGGCCGTCCCCGGTGGCACGCCAAGCGGCTGCAACCCGGTCACGGCGCCTGCCGAGTGCACGCCGGAGGCCATCGAGAACCCCGAGTTCATCGGTGAATAGTTGAGGGTCTCGGCGGTGGTGCCTGCGCTCGACGAGGCGGCGACCATCTCGCACCTCGTGTCGCGACTTCGCGTGGAGGTGGACGAGGTGGTGGTGGCCGACGGTGGCTCGGTCGACGGCACGACGACGCTCGCCGCCGAGGCCGGCGCCATCGTGGTGTCCGCCCCCCGCGGACGAGGACCGCAGCTCGACGCCGGGGCCCGCGCCGCGACCGGCGAGGTGCTGTGGTTCGTCCACGCCGACACCACCGTGCCGCCGGGGGCCGGCGCCGCCCTACGCCACGCCGCCGCGACGCACTGCTGGGGCTCGTTCGCGGTTCGAGTCGAGAGCGCCGACCCGCGCCTGCGCTGGTGCGGCCGCTACATGACGCTCCGCGCCCGGCGCACCGGCAGCGCCACGGGGGACATGGGGATCTGGTGTCGCCGCGCCCTGTTTCACGAGGCCGGCGGCTTCGGGGCGCGAGCCATCTGCGAGGACCTCGACCTCACGGATCGCCTGCGGCAGGTCGAGCCCTGGGCGGTGGTCCCGCTCCGCCTCGGGACGAGCGCCCGCCGCTGGCAGGCCAACGGCCAGTCGCTCACGATGCTGCGCATGTGGGCGGTGCGCGCGGGCTACCGGGTGGGCCTCCCCGAGAGCTGGCTCGTACGGGTGTACCGGGGCCGTTCCCGATAATACAACCGACCCGCACCCCGAGAGCCCGCCCTATGCTTCGTTCTCTCGTCGCCATGCTGCTGAGCTTCTTCCTCTCCTTCGCCTGCCACGCCGCCCCGGCGTCCACCGCGAAGATCGACGCCCTGCCTGCGGCCGGGGCCTTTCCGCACGAGATCCTGGGCCGCGTGCTCGCCAAGCACGTCAACGCAGAGGGCAAGGTGGACTACAAGGGCATCGCCGCCGAGCGCGTCGACCTCGACCTCTACGTGGCTTACCTGGCCGCCACCTCGCCGGACAAGCACCCCGACCTGTTCCCCACTCGCGACGACCAGCTCGCCTACTACATCAACGCCTACAACGCCTTCGCCATCTCGGGCGTGATCAACCGCCCCGGGCTCAAGGGCGTCAACGACAACATCGTCGACTTCTTCTACCTCACCAAGTACAAGATGGGCGGCAAGAAGATCAGCTTGTACGACCTCGAGAACAAGGTCGTGCGCAAGCGCTTCAACGACGCTCGGGTGCACTTCGCGCTGAACTGCCAGTCAGGCGGCTGTCCCCGGCTGCCGGCGGAGATCTTCGACCCGAAGGCCCTCGACGCGCAGCTCGAGGCGATGACCAAGGAGTTCGTCAACAACCCGGCGAAGGTCGAGCAGCGCGACGACGGCAAGGTCCACGTCTCCCAGATCTTCGAGTGGTACGCCGATGATTTCAAGGCCGCCGGCGGGCCGGTGGCCTACATCAACGCCCACGGCGGCAACGTGCCCGCCGACAAGGAAGTGGCCATCATTCCCTACGACTGGACGCTCATCGCGCAGGACGGGCGGGCCCCCTAGCGCGGGCTCGGCTACGATTTCGGAGCGCGCGACCCTCCTCCTCGCCGCTCGCGTGCCGCCCTCGGTGATCGGCCTGCGCTCCGACGCGACGATGCCGCTCACGTCGGAACTCTCGGCGGCCTGGGGCGCCTTCCCCGAGTTCACCGAGGACGACGCGTACACGGTGGCCGAGGCCAGCGTCGGCGGCGTGCAGGTGGGGCAGCGGCTATCGAACCGCGTGGCCCGTCCTGGCGCCCCGTTCTCGACAGCGCCACGCGCGACCTGCTTGCCGTCGAGGCCAGCCGCCACGAGGGCTTCGGGGTCAACGCCCTCGCGGAAGGCGGCGGCGACGCCGGCGACATCCATACCTGGGGACTCCTGGTGCAGGCGGGGCGAGCTTCGGGCCGACATATCGCTAGCTTTCCGCGAGAAACCTCTCCCACGGCAACACGCAAAACCCCTTCCGCACCGCGTCGGCCCAGCGCACGCGGAAGACGTCGGGACCACGGGTGCCGGCGCCGAGGTCGGTGAGGTAGCCGCAGCCAGTGTAGGAGGCGGGCCTGGTGCCCGCGCCCGCGCGCTGCTCGGGGGTGTCGCAGGTGACGACCCCGCCACTGTCGCTCCCCGGCTCGCCCTCCACGGGACGACACAACTGGCCGCGGTCCACCTCGAACACCGTCACCTTGTAGGGCGAGGCAGGGAACTTCTGCGTGCGACCGAGAAGGCCGAGGCCGCGCAGCACGCGAGCGCTGTCGCGACCGCCACTCTGGACGAGCGCCCGCAGCGCGTCGAGCCGGACCACCTGCAGCCAGGTCTCGTTGCCGGCGCTGGCAGGCAGCTTGCTCACCCATGCCACCTGGAGCGCGTCGGGGATGGGCTGGAGCGGCTCGCAGGCCAGCGCGATCCCGAGCAGCGCCGCGATCACGACTGGGCGCCCTCGGCGGCTGCGCGCAGGGCCAGCTCCGCGTGGCGGGCGCAGCCCAGCTCGTCGAGGCCCGGGGTGGGCGCGAGGTGACGCAGGAATCGCTCGCGCAGGGCGTGCCAGCGACGGCAGGCGGCGACCGCCCGGTCGTCTTCCAGCTTGTCGGTCTCGGCGAGGCGGATGAGCCCCTCCCAGGCCTCGTGGGCGAGGTGCAGCTCCTTGCACACCAGGAACACGTCGACCGTGGCCTCGGACGCCTTCGCGAGCTGGTGTTCAAGCGGGTATCGGCCCCGCACCGCCTTCATCTCGAGGTCGTCGGACACGATCACCCCGCCGTAGCCCATGCGACGCCGCAGGATGCCGTCGAGGATGCGTCGCGACATGGTGGCGGGCGCATCCTCGTCGAGGGCCGGGTAGAGCACGTGCGCGGTCATCACCGTCCCCACCCCGGCCGCGACGGCGGCCGCGAAGGGCGGCAACTCCACGTGCTCGATCTCGCCGGGGTCTTTCTCCACCACCGGTAGCTCCAGGTGGCTGTCGGTGGCGGTGTCGCCGTGGCCGGGAAAGTGCTTGGCGCAGGCGATGCAGCCCTCGTCCTGCATGCCCTCGATGAAGGCCGCAACGTGTCGCGACACGCCCTCGGGGGAGGTGGCGAAGGCTCGGCGCCCGATGATGGGGTTCTTCGGGTTGCTGTCGACGTCGGCCACCGGGGCGAAGTCGAGGTCGAAGCCCACGGCACGCACCTCGCGGGCGAGGGCGCGGCCCACGGCCCGGGTGAACTCGAGCTTGCCCACGTTGCCCACGAAGCGCATCGGCGGCCACACCGTGGCCGGGGCCTTCACCCGCTGCACCAGGCCGCCTTCCTGGTCGACGCAGCGGATGGGCGGCAGCTCGCCGGGGAGCAAGGATTTCAGCTCGCGGTTGAGCTCCAGCACCTGCCGAGGCTCCTCCACGTTGCGCGCGAACAAGATGAATCCGCCGGGGCGCGCGTCGCGGATGAAGGCCCGCTCGTCGGCGTCGAGCGAGGCGCCGGCGAGGCCGACGACCAGCCGCTGGCCCGCGCGGCGCTTGCGGTCGGCGGTGGTGGTGGTGAGTCCGACGACGTTCACGCGTGCTCCCCCGGGTACTCGGCGAGCTCGACCAGCACCCCGTCGTTGCAGCGCGGGTGGACGAAGATGACCCGGGCGCCGTGGGCGCCCGCAGTGGGCGCCGGGCTAAGGAACTCCCAGCCTTTCTCGCGCAGGCGGGCCACGTCGGCGTCGAGATCGTCGCTGGCGAAGCAAAGGTGGTGCATTCCCCCGGGACGCTTCTCGAGGAACTTGGCGATGGGCCCCTTCCCCTCGATGGGGTGGACCAGCTCGATGCGCGTGCCGGCGACGGGAAAGAACGCGGTGGCGGTGGCCTGCGCCGGCACGTCCTCGCGGCCCGCGTAGCGGAGGCCGAGGTCGTCGGCGAACCGGCGGATCGCGCGGTCCAGGTCGGGGACGGCAATCGCCACGTGGTCGAGGCGGGTGATCATCCCGCGCGTTCTAACTCCGCCGTCGCGCGATACATGCCCGCACCACACCGGAGCGTCATGTCTACTGAAATTGCCACCTGGGGCCGCAAGTTCACCGCGAACAAGGCCATCTTCTCCTTTCTCGGCAACGCATTTCGCATCTACGGTCCCGAGGGGAACCTGCGCTTCTTCGTGAAGCAAAAGGCGTTCAAGCTCAAGGAAGACATCAACGTGTTCTCGGACGAG
Organism: Deltaproteobacteria bacterium; assembly: GCA_016875435.1. GTDB lineage: Bacteria > Myxococcota_A > UBA796 > UBA796 > SXON01 > SXON01. Next base: position 4,975 of record VGRE01000039.1, read on the forward strand.
AACCAGTCCGACCTCAAGCTCAACATCAAGGCGCGTAGCTGGGCCGACTTCGCCGGCACCTACGACGTCAACGACGTCGACGGCACCAAGCTCGGCGCCGCCAAGCGCGAGGGCTTCAAGTCGATGCTGCGCGACAGCTGGCTTTTGCTCGGCAAGGACGACGAGCAGATCGCGAAGCTCGAGGAAGACAGCATGCTGATGGCGATGGTGCGCCGGGTGTTCCTCAAGGGCTGGATCCCGCAGACCTTCACCGTGAAGGCGGGCGGCGGCGACACCGTAGGCGTGATCAAGCAGCGCTTCAACCCCTTCCGCCTCACCTACGACGTGGACTTCGAGATGGACAAGGCGGGCGTCATCGACAGCAGGCTCGCCGTGGGGCTGGTGGTGCTGCTCCTGGCCATCGAGGGGCGCCAGAACTGAAGGAAGCGGGGGCCTCGCGCGATAGGGCGGGGGGCGAGCAGCTGGAGTCCCAGGCGGCTGGCCCACTTCTTCGCCTTCCTCCTCGTTGCCTGCGACCTCGGTTCGCTGACGGACGACGCCCTGAAGGAAGGCGCCCGCGACGGCAACGAGTGCGTGTGACCCGAGGAGTGCGACGTGAGCTGCGAGGCGAGCGACACCTGCGAGGTGGTCTGCGCCGACGCGGCCTGCAACGTCGGGTGTACCGACAGCCCCGACTGCGACCTGCAGGGCGGGAGCGACGAGGTAACGGTCGACTGCTCGGGCTCCGAGAGTTGCCAGGTGGAGTGCAGCCAGTCCTCGGCCTGCACCGTCGACTGCAAGGACGTCGGCAACTGCACGGTCACCCTGCCCGGCACCAACGGCACGGTGCAGAACTGCACCCAGGGCGCGGCCTGTACCGTCACCTGCGGCATGACCGGGATCGCCAGGCAAGACGGGAAGCACGTGGTCTGCGAGTCGTCCCCCCGCGGTAGGATGGGGCCAGGGAGCGTCGCCTTGGCCCACGTCGTCACCGAGTCGTGCATCCGCTGCAAGTACACGGACTGCGTCGCCACCTGCCCGGTCGACTGCTTTCGCGAGGGCGAGAACATGCTCGTCATCGACCCCGACGAGTGCATCGACTGCCAGGCCTGCGTGCCCGCCTGCCCCGCGCAGGCCATCTACGCCGACGGCGACGTGCCCGCCGACCAGGCCGCCTTCGTCGACATCAACGCGCGACTGGCCAAGCAGTGGCCAAGCATCCGCGCGCAGAAGTCGCCGCCGCCCGACGCCGACGCGTGGAAGAACACCCCCGGCAAGCGGAAGTTTCTGCCCTAGTTCCCCCGGAGATCGCAGCGTAGCAGCGCCGGTCCCGGCAGCAGCGGACGCAGAGCGCTCGCCACCGACTCCGCGCGGGCGCCGTCGCAGGAGGCGGTGGCGAGGCCGAGGGCGGCGGACAAGACGTCGGGCGGCACGGCGAGTTGCGGCGCGAAGGGCCCCTCGCCGAGGTACCAGCTCACCACGAAAACCACCGGGGCGCGATGCGCCGCCGCCAGGTGCAGGGCCTCGTGGAACTCCCCGTACGCGAGGCTACCGCTCCCGAGGAACACGACGCTCGGCTCGCCGGCGAGGCCGAGCCCCACCGCCGCGAGCGCGCGTGCAGCCGGCGACTCGCCGGGCGGCAGCACCTTGTAGGGCCGCGCCTCGTCGAGCCGCGCCGGGTCGGCACCCCGGAGGATGGCGGCGCCTCGCTCGCGGCGCCCAGGAAGCAGCCAGGTCTTGCGCGGGGTCGCCGCCACCACGCCCTCGACGATGGGCTCGACGCCGCGAGTGCCGGCCGACACCGGCTGCGCCGCGCACCAGTCCCGGAAGGCCCGGGCAAACTCGCCCTCGCCCCCGTTCACCGCAACTCCAGTACGAGCGACCAGGGGTTCTCCAGGGCCGCCTTGAGCGCGCTGACGAAGCGAGCGGCCACCGCGCCATCGATCACGCGGTGGTCGAAGCTGGGTGACAGGTACATCATCGGCCGAACCAGCACCTGCCCGTTCACCGCCACCGGCCGGTCGTGGATCTGGTTCACGCCGAGGATGGCCACCTCGGGGTGGTTGAGGATCGGGGTGGCGAATCGGCCCCCGATGTTGCCCACGCTGGTGATGGTGAAGCTGCCGCCGGAAAAGTCGTCGATGCGCCCCTTGCCCGAGCGGGTGCGCTCGGTGATCTCGGTGATCTCCCGGGCAAGTTCGAGCACGTTCTTCTCTTGCACTCGCTTGAGCACCGGCACGTACAGGCCGGCCGGGGTGTCCGTCGCAATGCCGATGTTCACGTCGCGCCGTACCACCAGCTCGAAGGCCTCCTCGTCCATCACCGCGTTCAGCGTCGGGAACTCGCGGAACACCACGCAGAGCGCCTTCATGACGAAGGGCAGGTACGACAAGCGCACGCCGCGCGACTCGGCCAGAGGCAAGAGCGACTTGCGCATCTCCACCAGCCTGCTGGCATCGACCTCGTCCACGTAGGTGAAGTGGGGCGCCGTGCGCCAGGCCTGCACCATCTTCTCGCTGATCTTGCGGCGAATGCCGATGATCTTCACGCGCTCGTCGCCCTGGCCCGGGGCCGGCGACGACAAGGCCGGTGGCGCCTTCGGCTCGACGGCTGGGGTGACGTAAGCCTCGAGATCGGCCCGGGTGACGCGGCCGTCTCTCCCGCTGCCGGGGACAGCTTCGATGTCGAGGCCGCGCGCCTTCGCGTCGTGGCGGACCGCCGGCGACGCGAGCGCCTTCTCGCCGGGTGGACGGGGCATCTTCGCCGCCACGGCTGGGTGGAGGGCCACGGGCGCGAGCACGGCAGCGGCCGCGGGGGCGGGCTTCACAGCGGTGGGCGCAGGCGTGGCGACCGGCGCGGTCGCAGCGGCGGGCTCGGGCGCGGGGGCCGCAGCGCCTCCCCCGAGGTCGAGGTGCATGAGCGGCGAGTGAACCTTGATCACGTCGCCCGGCTTGCCGTTGAGGCCCACCACCTTGCCCGACCGCGGCGAGCTGATCTCCACCGTGGCCTTGTCGGTCATGATCTCGCAGATGGGCTGGTCGGTGGCCACGGTGTCGCCCACCTTGACCAGCCAGCGCACCATCTCCCCCTCCACCACGCCCTCGCCGATCTCGGGAAGCTCGAACACGTACATCGGATCACCTAGGCAGACAGGGTTTCTGAGAGGGCCCGTGACAGGGCCGAGGCACCGTCGCACGCGTGCACGGCGAGCGGTTGCGCCTCGAGACGCCAGAAGGCGGGCCCGAGGGCGGCGCGGAGCGGGGCGGGATCGCCGTGGCCGACGAGCACCACCCGCCCCGTACGGGCGAGGTGCGGGGAGATCGTCGCGAGGTCGCGACAACCCCGCAGGTCGACCACCTCGGCGTCGCCGGCGAGCTCGAGCGCCAGCGGCACGCCAGCCCCCTCGGCGAGGATCGTGGCCCTTCCCCCGGCCCGGCGTACCACCGGGGCGTCGCCGGCGTCGGCGCCCTCGACCCGCCCGTCGAGCGCCGCCGCCGTCACCACCAGGACCGACACCCCGCCGACGGCCAGGGCAGCGTCGAAGAGGGCCACCGCGTCGCCCGGCACGCCGGCCACGCGGCAGCGCAGCCCGGCGGGAACGCGGGGAAGGTCGGCCTCGACCGGCAAGGCCAGCAGCACCACCAGCGTGCCCGAGAAGGTCGAGGGGCGCCCAGCGGCGTCGGAGAGAACCCCGGCCGCCCGCTCGAGCCCCCGGGGATCGATGATCTCCACGACCGGGCGCCTGCCCGCGAGGGCGAGCCCGGAGGCGATGCCCACGGCGCTCGACTCGGAGAGCGGCGTGCGCAGCTGGTTGCCGCCCACGGTCGCGCAGAGGCCCGCCGCGCCCACGGCCTCGCCCACGACGATGTCGCTCGCCGCGTGGGCCGCGAGTCGCTCGACCAGCGCGGCGCGCCCGGTGCTCATGCTTCAGCTCCCGGGCGGCGCGCCCGCAGGTAATCGCGGATGAAGTATTCGCCGGCCTTGTAGGACGAGCGTACAAGTGGGCCGCTCGCGACGAAGGCGAAGCCCATGGCGCGGCCATCGGCAGCGAGCGCGTCGAAGTCGGCAGGGGGTACGAAGTGCTGCACGGGAAGGTGGTTCTCGCTGGGGCGCAGGTACTGTCCCAGGGTGATGAAGTCCACGTCGATGGCCCGCAGCGCGCGCATCGCCTCGCGCACCTCGTCGAGCGTCTCGCCGTGGCCGAGTTGGATCGAGGTCTTGGTGAGGAACCCGCGCCTCTTCGCGTGGGCGAGGACCGCCACGCTCTGCGCCCAGCCCGCCCGGGGGTCGCGGACCGGCAGCTGGAGGCGCGGGACGGTCTCGACGTTGTGGGAAAGCACGTCGGGCCGGGCGGCGAGCAGGCGGTCGAGCAGGGCCTCGCGCCCGTGAAAGTCGGGGATCAGCGTCTCCACCAGGGTGGAGGGGCTCGCCGCCCGGCAGGCCTCGACGCAGGCGGCGAAGTGGTCGGCGCCCTCGTCGGGGAGGTCGTCGCGGTTGACACTGGTGAGCACCACGTAGTCGAGCTCGAGCTCGCGGACGGCGACCGCCACGTTGCGGGGCTCGTCGACGTCGGGGGGCGCGGGCTTGCGCGAGGTTTCGACGGCGCAGAAGCGGCAGCCCCGGGTGCAGGTGTCGCCGAGGACCATGAAGGTGGCCGTGCCGCCGCCCCAGCACTCGCCCATGTTGGGGCAGCGCGCCTCCTCGCACACCGTGTGCAGATTGAGCGTGCGCGCCCGCGCCTTGATGCGGGAATAGCGCTCGCCCCCGGGCATCCGGACACGTAGCCACTCCGGACGGTTGGCGACCAATGACCCTCCCGGGGAGCCGCCCCTACCCTCTCTCGGCCTGCCGCGCCAAGGAGGCGTCAACTCCCGCGCGGCAGCGCGCGGCGGCGGGCGTGAAGCGGGGTACAATCGAAGCCGGATGGCAGGATCGTCGCCCACCGCCCCCACGACCGCCGGCCCCGCGGATGAGTCCGCGCGCGTCGAGTTGCCGTCGGCCCACGAGAAGGCCCTCGCGCAACTCGTGCCGCTGGCCACCCACGCCCTGAGCCAGCCCGCAAACGTGTTGCAAGGGTACTGTGAGATTCTCGCGCTCAGCGACGCCGCGGAGCATCGCGAGCGAGCGGCGTCGGCGATCCAGCGGGCCAGCGAACAAATCACTGAAATTCTCGGAGATCTACGGCGCGCCGCCCAGTCGATGGAAGGCGTCGAGCGCTTCCTCGACCTGCACGATGGGAAGCGCGCGACGAGGTTGTCCAGCAGCGACGGTTAGGGGGTGCTCCCCGAGGAGCACTCGTGACCCTGCACGTTCTCATGTTCGCGGTCGGCCCTGGATGCGACAGTGGCGCCGAGAAGGAACCCGGCGACACCAGCGGCGACGGTGACACCGGGAACACCGACACCGGGAACACCGACACCGGGAACACCGACAGCGGGAACACCGACAGCGGCCCACCCGACAGCGGCCCACCCGACAGCGGCGACACCGGCACCCCCCCGCCGAGCGGCGCCTACTACGGCCCCCCCGCTGGCTTCGCCCTCGTCGGCGACCGCGCGAGTGGCAACAGCGACGAGGTGGCGGTGTGGGTGATCAACGTCTCCGACGGCAGCACCACCACCGTCGCCGACCTCGCCGTCCGCGCCGACAGCGTGGGCTCCTGCGGCGCCTCTTTCGTGTGGCTCCTGGAGTCCAACAATAGCGCCGCCGAGAGCGACTACGCCTACGGCATCGACGCGGCCACCGGCGCGCTCACCACCACCCTCGAGCTCGGCGCGCTGTTCGGCCCGCAGGCCCTGATCGCCAAGGGCAATGCCCTTGTCGTGGGCGGCCTCAGCGGCGTGGCGACCTACGGGGAAGACGGCGTCCTCGCCTCCACGGTCGACCTCACCGCCTACGCCGACAGCGACGGCAGCCCCGAGGTCATGGCCCTGGCCGACGCCCCCGAGGGCATCGTGGCCGTGCTGGGGCGCGTGTCGAGCAGCGGCTACGACCAGTCCGGCGTGGTGCTGATCGACACGATCGACGGCACCGTCAAGGGCAACGGCCTGCTCAGCGGGGTGAACGCGGGACGCAACGTCGCCTACGGTCCCGACGGTGTCACCGTCGTGCTCGAACCCACCAAGACCGGCAGCACCACCAACGAGGACGGGGGCGTGGAGGGCTTCAGCGTGTCGACCTGGGCGTCCACCGGCACCCTCCTGGACTTCACCGGGGTGCAGCGCGTTGCCACGACGATATCGTCGTCCGACGGCACCGTGTCGACCGCCATCAAGGACGACGCCGGCGCCATCAACATCATCCGCTACGACCGCGCGGGCAGCGCCATCAGCACCGTTCCCGCCAACACCATCACCAATGGGCTCGCGGTCCTGGCCTCCTCCTTCCTTTCAGCCGAGGGCAACGGGTCGGCTAGCAAGGTGATCGCCTACGGCCCCGACGGCGCCACCCAGAGCACCGCGACCATCGGCGCCGACGTCCGTGGCCTGTGGGCCTGCTCGCCGCCGCCCTCGATGCCCGACGACACCGGCCGCCCCGACAGCGGCGCACCCGAGTAGCGGCCGCTGGGATAGCCCCGTCACCGACTCAGCCCGTGCTCCCACTCGGTCCCCTCGAAGTCCGCCGCCCGCAGTTGCGGCCCGAGGTGTGCAAGCTCATCGGCATGGTTTGCCACGGCCATGCCGACGGCCAGCTGCTCCTGCCGGTCGGGCAGCTGGTGCGCATGCTCGGCGTCAGGGTGACGCCCGAGTTCCAGGCCCAGATCGACGACCGAGGCGACCTGCACTTCGCCGGGGAGCAGTTCGACAACCAGGGACCGGCGATCAGGCGGGAGGTCCGGCTTCGCGGCGTGCCTGCCGACCTCGAGATCGCCTCGCTCCTCTCGGGGACGATCGAGCGCGGCTTCGACAACTTCACCCTCCACTTCACGCCCGGGCAGAGTTTCCGCGTCGGGCGCCTCATCTTCGAGGCCGAGCTGGCGACGCTCGCCGTCAACGCGGATCGCCTGGTGCTCGAGCTCCGGCCGGCGGGGCTGGTGCGGGTAGAACTCACCGAGGCGCCCGCAAGCGGATAGCGGCGCCACGACCAGGAGCCGGGCATGTCCGCCGAGCGCTACCACCCGCAGCACAAGGTCCGCGTCGTCACCGCGGCGTCGCTGTTCGATGGCCACGACGCCAGCATCAACATCATGCGACGGCTGCTCCAGCAGCTCGGCGCCGAGGTGATCCACCTCGGCCACAACCGCTCCGTCGACGACATCGTCACCGCCGCGATCGCGGAAGACGCGCAGGCGATTGCCGTGTCGTCGTACCAGGGCGGTCACAACGAGTACTTTCGCTACATGCGCGACCTGCTCGTGGAGCGCGGCGCGGGTCACGTGAAGATCTTCGGCGGCGGCGGTGGCGTCATCATCCCCGAGGAAATCCGCGCGCTCCAGGCCCACGGCATCGAGCGCATCTACTCGCCGGAAGACGGGCGCCGCATGGGCCTCGTCGGCATCATCAGCGACCTGCTGCGTCGCGCCGACTTCGACCCGGCCGCGCTGGGCTTCGACCTCGGCGGGGTGAAGGCCGGGAAGCCGGGGGCGATCGCCCGGGCGATCTCCCTGGCGGAGACGGGACGGCTGGCGACGTCCGAGCGGGAGGCGCTCGAGTCGATGGCGAGGCGCGTGGTGCCGGTCGTGGGCCTCACCGGCACCGGCGGCGCCGGGAAATCGAGCTTCTGCGACGAGCTGGTGCGGCGCTACGCGATGGACTTCCCCGCCGACCGCGTGGCGGTGGTGAGCATCGACCCCACCCGCAAGAAGACCGGCGGCGCCTTGCTCGGCGACCGCATCCGCATGAACGCCATCCGGGGCGAGCGGGTGTTCATGCGCTCGCTCGCCACCCGCGGCGAGAAGGGCGAGCTGTCGCCCGCCGTGGCCGACGCCATCATGGTGTGCAAGGCCGGCGGCGCCGACATCGTCCTCGTGGAGACCAGCGGCATTGGCCAGTCCGACGCGGGCATCGTCGGGGTGAGCGATGTGAGCGTATACGTGATGACGCCCGAGTTCGGCGCGCCCTCGCAGCTCGAGAAGATCGACATGCTCGACCACGCCGACATGGTGGTGCTCAACAAGTTCGAGCGCCGCGGCGCGGAAGATGCCTTCCGCGACGTGCGGAAGCAGGTGAAGCGCAACCGCGAGGCCTTCCACCTGCAAGACGACGACCTGCCGGTGTTCGGGACCATCGCCTCGCAGTTCAACGATCCAGGGGTCAACGCCGCGTACCGTCACCTGCTGGGCCTCGTCACCGCCAAGTCGGGACGGGCGCTCGCCTCCTCGATCCCCGACCCCGGCGTGCGGGCCTCGCCGCCTCGCCGCCGCATCGTTTCCCCCGAGCGCGGCCGCTACATCGGCGAGATCGCCGATGCCTGCCGCAGTTACCGACGCGTCGCCGAGGCCGAGGCCGAGCTGGCGCGCCGTCGACAGGCCCTCGACCGGGCCGCCGCCGAGTTCGACGGCGACGTGGCCGCCGCGCTCGTCGCCCGGCGAGGCAGCATCAAGCTCACCGAGTCCTCCGAGGCGGCGCTCGCGGCCTTTCCCCGGCTGGTGGAGCGCTACCGGCAGGACACCTACACCTACCAGGTGCGCGGGCGCGACATCACGCAGCCACTCGTATCCGAGTCTTTGTCGCGACTCAAGATTCCACGCATCGCCACACCGCGATTTACCGACCACGGCGACGTGGTGCGCTGGACCGCGCTGGAGAACTTCCCCGGCTTCTTCCCCTACACGGCCGGGGTCTTCCCGCTGAAGCGCCAGGGGGAAGACCCGAAGCGCATGTTCGCCGGGGAGGGTGGGCCCGCGAAGACCAACGCGCGCTTCCATTACCTCTGCCAGGGCGAGGCGGCGCATCGCCTGTCGACGGCCTTCGACAGCGTGACCCTCTACGGGGCCGACCCCGACGAGCGCCCCGACATCTACGGCAAGATCGGCGAGTCGGGCGTGAGCGTACCCACGCTCGACGACATGAAGATCCTCTACTCGGGCTTCGACCTCTGCGCGCCCACCACCAGCGTGTCGATGACCATCAACGGCCCGGCGCCCATCCTGCTGGCGATGTACTTCAACACCGCGATCGACCAGCAGGTGGCCCGCTTCGTGCAGAACACCGGTCGCGAGCCGTCGCCCGCCGAGGCCACCGACATCCGCGCCACCACGCTGTGCATCGTGCGCGGCACCGTCCAGGCCGACATCCTCAAGGAAGACCAGGCCCAGAACACCTGCATCTTCTCCACCGAGTTCGCGCTCCGCATGATGGGCGACATCCAGAGTTTCTTCGTCGATAACGACGTGAAGAACTACTACTCGGTGTCGATCAGCGGCTACCACATCGCCGAGGCAGGCGCGAACCCGATCAGCCAGCTCGCCTTCACGCTTTCAAACGGCTTTACCTTCGTGGAGTACTACCTGGCGCGGGGCATGAAGATCGACGACTTCGCCCCCAACCTGAGCTTCTTCTTCAGCAACGGCCTCGACCCCGAGTACACCGTGATCGGCCGCGTGGCCCGGCGCATCTGGTCGGTCGCGATGAAGAATCGATACGGCGCCGACGAGCGGAGCCAGAAGCTGAAGTACCACGTGCAGACGTCGGGACGATCGCTGCACGCGCGGGAGATCCAGTTCAACGACATCCGCACCACCTTGCAAGCGCTCCTCGCGCTGTTCGACCACTGCAACTCCCTGCACACCAACGCCTACGACGAGGCGATCACCACGCCCACCGAGGAGTCGGTGCGACGGGCGATGGCCATCCAGATGATCATCAACAAGGAACTGGGCTGGGCGAAGAACGAGAATCCCCTCCAGGGCAGCTTCATCGTCGACGAGTTGACCGACCTCGTGGAAGAGGCGGTGCTGCGCGAGTTCGAGCGCATCGACAGCCGCGGGGGCGTGCTCGGCGCGATGGAGACCCAGTACCAGCGCGGGCAGATCCAGGAGGAGTCGCTGCACTACGAGGAGAAGAAGCACGATGGCAGCTTGCCGATCGTGGGGATCAACACCTTCCAGGACCCCGCGACGCTCGGCGACGACTGGGAGCCGCCGCCAGTGGAGCTCCGCCGGTCGAGCGACGCCGAGAAGCACGCGCAGATCGCGGCTCTCCGCGCGTTCCACGTGAAACACGCGGCCGAGAGCGGGCCCGCGCTGCGGCGCCTGCAGCAGGTGGCGCTCGACGGCGGCAACATCTTCGCCGAGCTGATGAACACCGTGCGGGTGGCGTCGCTCGGGCAGATCGCGGGGGCCCTGTACGCGGTGGGCGGGGAGTACCGGCGGAGCGTGTAGCTACGGGCGGCCAAGCCGAGCCCTATTTCGCGACGCGGGGACCCCCGGCCTCCAGGCGATCCGGTGCCCGGAAACTCTTACCGGCCTGCGGCCGGCGGGTCCTGCCGCACCTGGTGACCGCCTCGGCTCCGCTGCGCTCCGCGAGGCGGCTCACCAGGCGCGTCACCCGCCTCTCTCGCCGGGCTCCGGGCACCTCGATCACGTTTGCTCGACCCCGCTGCGGGCGGGCCCGGCGTGGCCTCGATCTCCTGTTTCAGCTCGCTTCACGCCACTTCGAGGCGTGCCAGTCGAGAGCCTCGCGCGAGGGTCGCTGCGCGGGGTTGCCGGGAAGCCGCAATGGATTGCGATCATAGCGGTAGTAGCGGTGACCGTTGTTCCAGGTGTCGCGGATGCGCTGCGAGACGCGCACCTCGTAGTCGGGCGTCACGGTGACAAGCCCGCGGTCGTAGAGGGCATGCCACTCCTTCGTGAGCAGCAAGCCGTTCTGCACGTGGTTGGAGACCGGCCGCACCGGCGGGAAGGGATGCGAGGCAAAGATCTGCCGCGGCGTGAGCCTGTCGTCGAAACACGCGGGGAGGGCCTCCGGGATCAAGCGAACGCAGGCCCTCAGCCCAGCCGCGCCATCCCCGAGTGCAGGTCGTCGGCGTTGGCGAGGCCCAGCCGATCGCTGAGCACCCGCAGTGCCTGGACCAGCACCGCAGGCGGCTCGAGATGCGGGTTGAGGCGCTCGCCGTGCCGCTCGTGACCGGGCGAGCACCACTCGGGCGGGGTGAGCGCGAAGAAGGCGCGGCAGGCCACGGGACGGGCAACGTAGGCTGAGCAACGCCCATCTTTCAGCAGGGGACAGGGGACGCCCCGGGCGCGCCAGGTGGACGGGTCGCCGCGCTGCGTCGCGAGCTGCGCGAAGCGCATCATCGTGGAGCCCGCGCCCGGCCGCGAGAGGATCGACTCCTGGAGGCGCCGCAGCTCCACGCCCGACACGCCGCGCGGGTTGTCGTGACAACAGGCGGTGCACGTCTCGCGGCAGCTCATCGGGTGGCGCGAGACGACATGCGCGATGTAGGCCTCGTAGGCGAGGAAGGCGCGCTCGACGTCGTCGCGAGCCGCTTCCCAGCGGGGCGGCTTGCGCAGCGCGTCCTGCAACGCGCGCAACATCGCGTCGAGGTGGCGCTTGGCTTCCGGCGAGGCGGCAGCGTCGAGGGTGATGGTCGGCGGCACGCGCGAAGTTAGCCGGTTTGCTACATGCTCCCCCTCGTGCCCGGCCGCGGCTACATCGAGGGACAGGTGAACTACGCGCGCGATCGCGTGTTCGGCAACGACCTCGACCGCTGGTCGACCGAGGGCTTATTCGCTTGCAACCGCACCGCCGCCAGCAACTCCCGGGCGGGCTGGGCGCTGGGCCCGCAGCCTCGTCACGACCCCGGCGATCCCTTCCTCGGCCTCGGCTGGGGCGCCTCGGTGACCACCCTCGGCCGCCTGTCACTCGATGGCGAGGCCGCGTGCTGCCAGTTCCGCGATCCCGATGGCGCTGCGCTCCACGACGGGGCGATCGATCGCGTGACCGTCAAGCCCTCGCTGGCGCGACAGCTCGCGATCCGAGCGGTGGAAGAGGTCGATACCCTCGGCAACACGCTCGATCGCTCGCTGCTCCTTGCCCGAGTCGAGAACCATGGCACCGCGCACATGGCCTTCGCGAAGCTCTGCTACCCGTGGCGGCCCTAGACAGTGGGCCACCGCTCCCGCAGCCGGGTGCCGCGTTGCGCGCGGTGCCGACTTCATCTCGCTCGCTGCGCCTGCGCGACCGCGCCGAGCCTGCGCCTGGAAACGCGCATCGTGCTGGTGATGCACGCCAGCGAGGTGCCCAGGCCAAGCGCCACCGGCCCCCTGGCCCTGCTGGCGCTCCAGAACGCGCAGCTGTACGTCCACGGGCGTCGCGACGAGCAGGTTGACCTCGCGCCGGAGTTCAGCCCGGGTCGCCGCGTGTACTGCCTCTACCCGAGCGACGACGCCCGCCCCCTCGCCGAGGTGGCTGCCGAGGACGACCCGCGGCCCATCACGCTGGTGGTGCCCGACGGCAGCTGGCGACAGGCCCGGCGCGCGGCGCGGCGCGTCCCGGGCATCGAGAACGCGCCCTGCGTGGTCCTCGCGCCGGGGGCGCCGACCGAGTGGGGCATCCGCCGGGAAACCAAAGACGGGGGTCTCGCCACCTGCGAGGCGATCGCCCGCGCTCTCGGGACCGTGGAAGGTGCCGAGGTCGAGGCGGCGCTGATGGGCCTGTTTCGCGAGGTGGTGGCCGAGACCTGGGCCACCCGGGGACGCGCCCCACCCGCCGCCGCCACGCCCGCCTCCAGCCCCCCCGCGCCCCTCGACATCCTCTACGAGGACGCGCATCTCGTGGCCGTCGACAAGCCGGCGGGGATGCTCGTCCACCGCGGCTGGGGCCTCGACGAGCTGCCGCTGTTGCAGCGGCTCCGGGACCAGATCGGCCAGCGGGTGTACCCGGCGCACCGCCTCGACCGCGCCACCAGCGGCGCGATCTTGTTCGCCAAGTCCTCGGCAACGGCCGCTCGCTTGCAGGAGCAGTTCGCGGGGCGCTCGGTGACCAAGAAGTACCTCGCGCTCTGTCGCGGCCACGACCCGGCGCTTCGCCTCGTGGACCACCCGCTGGCGCAGGAGAAGGGCCAGGACAAGAAACCCGCCGTCACCGAGCTGCGGCTGCTCGGTCACCACGGCCGCTACGGGCTCTACGAGGCCATCCCGCGCACGGGCCGCGTGCACCAGGTGAGGCGCCACCTCAAGCACGCGAGCCACCCCATCATCGGCGACGTGCGCTACGGAAAGGGCGATCACAACCGCCACTTCCGGGAAAACTACAACTTCCACCGGCTGGCGCTCCACTGCTTCTTTCTCGGCCTCGCGCACCCGGTCACCGGCGCCCCGGTGCAGGTCATCGCGCCGCCGGGCCCCGAGATCGTGACGCTCCTCGACCGCCTGTCGATCCCCCTGCCCCCGGAGCTGGGCTAGGCGCCGACCTCGAAGCGAACCGGGTTGTGGTCGGACAAGAAGCCGCAGTCCTCCACGCCCGCCACCCGGATTGGCCGGCCACGCGCCAGCCCGTGGTCGATCCAGCGCCCCTCGCCATACGGGCTCGAGAGCCGCGTGGGCCGCCCCCCGTCGTGAGCCGCCAGGACGAGGCCCTCGCACGCCGCCGCCACCACGCACGCCGCGGCGTTGAAGTCGCCGAGGATCAGCACATCGTGGAAGCCGCGCGCGTAGCAGGCGAGGCGGTCGAGCTGCGCCCGGCCCTTCTCGCGGGAGCTCACGTGGGTACACACGAGGACCGGTCCACCCCCGGCGCGCGCGGCGAGGAAGCCCTTTCCCGGGTCGTCGCCGGCGCTCTCGCCGTGGAGCCGCTCGAGCTGCCGTCGTGACGCAATCACCAGTTGCTCGGAACAATCGGCCAGCGCGGCCCTCGCTCCCCGCGTGCGCGGCACTCGCTCGTACGAGTGCGTCACCACCTCGAGGCCCTCGCGCCGCAGGGCCGCTACCTGGTCGCCGCTCACCTCTTGCAAGGCCACCGCGAGGTCGCGGTCACACGCCATCGCCACCCATCTCGCGATCCTGGCCGCGCGAACCGCCTCGTCGGGCCAGGTCGCCACCACGTGATCCTCGTTCCAGTTCTCCGCGTGAACGCGGTGGAGCACGTTCCACGTCGTGACCGTGAACATCAGAAGTGAACGCGCAGGTCGAGCCCGTGCCAGAGGCGGGCGGGGTCGCTACCCACCTCGCCGGTGAGCGCGTAGTCCAGGTCGGCCCTCGCCGAGACGAGCCCGATCCCCCCGCCCACGGTGTGCAGCCCGTTCTCGTGCTGCCAGCCGCCGCGCAAGGCGAGCCACTCGGTGGCGAACAGGTCGATCCCGGCGAGCTCCGCGAGCGATTCCTCGAAGGGGTCGCCCATCCACTCGGTCTTCACGCCCACCTCCAGCGCGAGGTACTGCCCTGGCTGCCAGCGCACGCCGAGGTCGAGGAGGCGTCGCGTGTCCGCGTAGCGATGATCGACCACGTTCTGGACGCCGGCGGCGAGGGTCACCGCCTCCGACGGCCGGCCCGCGAGGCCCACGCCGAAGTTGAACCCGTCGTCCTCGCCCTCGTTCTGGGCCACGCGCCAGTCGTAACGCCCGGTCACCCCGAGGCCGAGGCGGTTGCCGAGGAAGGGATAGGCCAGGCCCACGCTCAGCGCCTGGTGGGTGGTGGGGTTGTCGACTTCATCCCCCGCGAGCACCCAGCCGGGCAGGGCAGCGCCGACCGGTGGAACATTATCGATCTTGTAACTGTAGTTTGCGCCAAGGGTAACGGCCGACGTGCGAGAGTCGACCGCCGCGACACGGCCCAGCCAGGTGTCGTCGGGACCGCGCACGCCGCCAGCGACCAGGTCGTAGCGAGGCGCCAGCGCCAGCGCCGAGACGTTGACCGACACGGCGCCGACGTCGCCGACGTCGGCGAGCCCGGTCCCGCCCCGGCCCGCGCTGCGGGCACCCAGCCAGTCGTCGGCACGGGCGGGCGATGACGCGAAACACAGGATGGTGACGAAGCTCAGCTTGCGAAGCGCCATGGTTGGAAGTAAGTAAAGAACCCTCCAGGGGAGGGCAAGCGTCCACCCCGTCACGTTTTCACCCCGTAGTCACAGGCCGGGAGCAGCATGGAAGCCGACCGTCTCGAGTTTTTCCGTAATCTCCTCAATGATCGTCTCCGCGCGCTGCTATCTGAGGCTGGCGCCACGCTCGGCGACCTCACCGACGAGAAGGAGAATCTCGCCGACGCCATCGACCTCGCGTCGATGGAGTCCAACCGCGATTTCCAGCTCCGCATCCGCGACCGCGAGCGCGTGCTCATCCACAAGATCAAGGAAGCCATCGCCCGCATCGACAGCGGCGACTACGGCATCTGCGTGAGCTGCGGCAACGAGATCGCCGAGAAGCGGCTCATGGCGCGCCCGGTGGCCACGCACTGCATCGACTGCAAGACGGAGTTGGAGCAGCTCGAGCGCAGCAGCCGGGACATGTAGGGCGTGGGGACCATGAAGGCGGTCTTGCCCGTGGCGGGGCTCGGCACGCGCTTTCTCCCGGTCACCAAGGCAGTGCCCAAGGAGATGTTGCCGATCCTCGACCGCCCGTGCATCGAGTACGTGGTGGCCGAGGCGGTGGCCAGCGGGATCGACGACCTGGTGTTCGTCACCGCCCGCGGCAAGGGCGCCATCGAGGAGTACTTCGACCAGGCGCCCGCGCTGGAGGCCACGCTCGAGGCCGCCGGGAAGCGGGAGTTGCTGGACGAGGTGCGCCGCGTGGCGCGGCTCGCCAAGGTGGTGTCGATCCGCCAGGGGGCGATGAAGGGCCTCGGCCACGCCGTGCTCACCGCCGCGCCAGCCGTGGGCAACCACGACTTCGTGGTGATCCTGCCCGACGACATCGTCGACGCCGAGGTTCCCGTGGTGCGGCAGCTCCTCGACGTGCACGCCGACACCGGAGGCGTGGTGGTGGCGCTCAAGGAAGTCCCTCGCGCCGACACGCGCCGCTACGGCATCTGCGCCGGGCCGATGGTGCGCCCCAACCGCATGCGTATCGACCACATGGTGGAGAAGCCGCGCCCAGAAGAAGCGCCGTCCAACCTGTCGATCGTGGGGCGCTACGTGCTGCCCGGCGCGATCTTCGAGGAGCTACGCCGCACCGAACCGGGCGCCGGGGGCGAGATCCAGCTCACCGACGCGCTGGCCAGGATGCCGCGCGCCCACGGGCACGTGTTCTCCGGCGCGCACTTCGACACCGGCAATCCCGTGGGCTTGCTGGGCGCGGCGCTGCACTTTGGTACCCGCCACCCGGAGATGGGGCCATCGGTGCGCGCCCTGGCCGCGAAGTTCGCGGCGAGCTAGCCCCCTAGCATCCGCAGCGCGTTGCGACGGGCGATGGCCAGTACCGTCCCCTGCGGGTTCACGGCCGGCGACATCGGGAAGAGCGAGGCGTCGTTGACGTAGAGGTTGCTGAAGCCGTGTACGCGGCCGAAGCTGTCGGTGGCCGTCACCCGGTCGTCGTCGCCCATCGGGCACGAGGAGAACAGGTGGATGGTCGACACCGCCATGCGCCCCTGCGGGAGCTTGCGCGCCGTGGCCTCGAGCGCCGCGGCGTCGCGGAAGGCGGCCTCGCCGGCCACCGGGTTGCTCACCTCCACCGCCCCGGCGGCGAAGAGGAGCTGCCCGAGCTTCGACAGCCCCTCGCCGATGCGCGCGAGGTCGTCGCCGGTGAGCGGCAGCCGGACCAGCGGCTCGCCGAGCACCGGCAGGTCGCGGATCGTGCCCACGCCGGTGCCGACGGCGGCCACGTAGAAGATGCCGGTGCGGCGGTAGTCGCGGAGGCGGTCGCGCTTGCCACCCTGCTCGGCGCCCATCCACAGGGCGAGGTGGGGGATGGAGCTGTAGCTGCAGCCGAGGGTGAGGTCGGGCTTGAACTGGTCGACCTGCTCGGTGGGGACGCCGAAGGCGGGATCGTTAATCTCTTCCCTGAAGGTGGCCGTCACCCGGATCATCGGGTGGAGCCGGAGCGAGTCGCCCACGTTGTGGGTGAGGCCCGATCGTCGCAAGATTCGCGGAGTTTGAACAGCGCCGGCGCAGACGACCACTCGCTTCGCTTCGATCTGCTCGCGTCGACCGCCCCGGAGCACGACGAGGCCGGTGACCCGCCCACCCCGGTGGTCCAGTCGCAACACGCGCGTGTCGGCGAGCAAGCGCGCGCCCGCCCGCAGCGCGCGGGGGACCAGCGTCTCGCTCATCGACTGCCGCCGCCCGGCGAAGGCACCGTCGGCGCCCTGGTCGTAGCGCCAGAAGCGGGCGATCTCCCGCGTGGACCAGCCGAGCTTGCCCGCGCCCATGCGCAACAGCGCCGAGGCGGGGCCGTTGCCCCCCGGGAAGCTGGCCACCTGGCACTCGCGCTCCACCGCCTCGAAGTGCGGCCAGAGCTGCGCCGGCGCGAAGTCGGCGATGCGCGTGAACTCGCGCCACTGTTCGAGCGTCGTCGCGAGCGGGCGATGGTAGAGGCCGGCGTTGATCTCGCTGCCACCGCCCACGCAGCGGCCTTCCAGATAGGTGATGTTGGTCTGGCCGAAGGTGACGTTGAGCCCGCCGTTGCGGTACTTCTGGTCCATCTCGGCCAGCGAGAAGCTGGGCGCGGAGTCGATGGTGTAGTTCGACCCTTCCTCGACGATCAGCACGTCGCGACCGGCCTCGGCCGCGAGGGCGGCGGTCATCGCGCCGCCAGGGCCCGAGCCCACCACCACGAGGTCGGCGCTGGTGCGGTTCACGAGCCTTTCCCCAGCACCGCGTCGAGCGCGTGGTTCTCCTCGAGGTGCGACCAGAAGGTGAAGCCGCCGAGCTTGCCGTAGAAGTCGGCGAAGCTGTTGGCCACGCCGAACTGGAGGCCGCGCACGCGGGCCAGCGCGCGGCGGCGCCTGGCCAGAGGGAGCGCGTGGAAGGCAGCGCCATCGGTAGCGCGGGTACCGGCGTCGAAGGCGAGGCTCATCATCATCAAGCCGCCCCCGAGGTAGCGCTGCATGCCCAGCAGGCGACGGGTCATCACCTCGGCCGTCTCGGCCACGAAGGGCACGCCGTCGAGATCGTCGCGGCCGAGCTCGTCGGCGATGGCCGTTTCCACGAGGGCACGCACCACCGTGTCGAGGCGCGCGCGCAGGGGGTTCTTGGACACGGCCGGGCTCTACCTTTGCCGCCGCAGCACGGCCACGAAGAGCGTATCGGCATCGTGGTCGGGGGCGCCCACGAGCACCTGTCGCGACAGGCTCCATTCCTTGCGCCGCTCGAGAAAGGCGCTGACCACGGCCTCGTCTTCATCGACCCACGGGCTGCACGTGGCGTAGGTCACGCTCCCACCCACGCGCGCCGACCGCGAGGCGGCGTCGAGCAGGTCTACCTGCTGCCGCGCCCACTTGCGGTTGGCGGAGGGCTGCGTGCGCAGGCGCGCGTCGGGCCTCCGGCGGAAGGTGCCCGACCCCGAGCAGGGCGCGTCGACCAGCACCGCGTCGTAGCCGCCCCGGCTGGCCACGTCGGGCGGCAGCGGCGGCGTGACGCGACCGTCCCAGAAGGCCACGCGCACGTTGTGGACACCCGCCCGCTTCAGCCGCTTGCGCAGCTCCACCAGCCGGGGCGGCGCCGCATCGGTAGCGTGGATGGTCCCCCGCCCCTCCATGCGCGACCAGAGCTGGAGCGTCTTGCCACCGGTGCCGGCGCAGGCGTCCCAGGCGTGCTCGCCGGGACGCACCGGCACAGACTCGCCGACGAGCTGGCTGCCGAGGTCCTGGATCTCGATCCGGCCCTCCCTCCACGCCCGGGTGCGCATCACCGGGGTGTCGCCCCGCACAGCGAGCGCCGCGCCGACGCGCTCCACGGCCACGAGCCCCTCGCCCTCGAGCAGCCCGCGCACCGTGGGCAACTTGCGCGGCTCGGCCACGCGCACCCAGGTGGGTGGTCGCGAAGACTGCCGGTCGATCCAACGGTGTACCCAGCCCTCGCCGCTCGCCACCGCCCGGGCCTGCACGCAGGGCGCGTGCCATGGCGGAACGCCGCCACGCACCATGCGCGCCCAGAGCCGCAGGTCCTCGTCGTGGTGCAGGCGCGCAATCTCGTCGAGCCCGGCGCGCAGGCCGAGGGGATCCGCGCCGCTCGCCCAGCCGCGGACGCGGGCCGCGAAGTCGGGACCAGCGGCGCGCCAGCTCTGCAAGAGCTCCCGCGGGCGACGGTGCGCGGCGCAGAAGGCCTGGAGCGCCGACGGCAGCTTGCCGCGGGCCTGCTCGGCGAGGGTGGCGAGGGTACCCCAGGCCACGGCGTCGTCGAGGAATCGCACCACCGCGGCGGCGCGAGCGGGCTCGCGTACCCAGCCTTGCTCGCGGATGTAGCCGGCCACGAAGCGATCGAGGGAGGGGGGCACCTCGCCGGCGCGCAGCCACGAGGCGAAGGCCATGTACTCGGGGTCGTCCACGCCGGGGGCTTACTCGGGATCGACGCCGGGCGCCGCCCACTTCGCGGCGAGGGCCTGCGCCAGGACTGGCGCCCCTCGCAGGGTGAGCACGGTGATCTCGTTGGGCGCCCCGAGCCGCATCGGCGGCCCCCACCAGGCCGTGCCGCGCGACACGTACACCCATGTGTCGCCGAGACGATGGAGACCGGCCACGAAGGGCTGCACCAGCTTCACCAGGTGCACGAAAGGCCAGAGCTGTCCCCCGTGGGTGTGGCCCGAGAGCTGCAGCGTCACCCCCTGGCGCGCCGCGTCCTCGGCGGCGACGGGCTGGTGGGCGAGCAGCACCACCGGTCGCGACCGGTCGCGTCCCGCCAGCGCGCGGGCGAGGTCGGGCCCGTGGCCCGGGGCCATGGCGAAGGGGTCGTCGATGCCGGCCACGTCGAGCGTGGCGCCACCGTGCTCCACGGCCACCCGCTCGTTGCGCAGCACGTGGATGCCCATCCCGGCGAGGTGCGCGCACCACTGGGGCGCCCCCGCATAGTACTCGTGGTTGCCCGTCACGAAGTACGTGCCATGTCGCGACCGCATGGTGCCGAGCGGCTCGACCGCCGACGCGAGTTGCTCCACCGTCCCGTCGACGATGTCGCCGGTCAGGGCGACGATATCGGCGCCCTCGGCGTTGACCTTGTCGACGACGCCCTCGAGGAAGGCGCGGTCGACGGTAGGCCCCACGTGAAGGTCGGACACCTGGACGATCTTGATGCCCTCGAGGCGCGGATCGAGCCCGGCGACCGGCACGTCGACGCGCACGACGGCCGGCTGGCGCGCCCCGC
>VGRE01000040.1 GCA_016875435.1 Deltaproteobacteria bacterium
GCTGGTGGGATCCTCGCCCGCCTTCGCGCCGTCGTCGACCGTGGTGATCGCCTGGCAGCCGGTGGCGGCGAGCAGGGACAGCGTTGCAACCCAATTGACTTTGCACATGGGCATGCCTACTGTTGAATTCAGTTAATACAGCAAACTGCACTAGAGTTCAACTACGCCCCGTCAACGGGCCGAGGCGTCGCGCGCATCAGCGCTGATCGACGATCACGAACTCGACGCGCCGGTTCTTCGCCCGGTTCTCCTCGGAATCGTTGGCCACCAGCGGCATGCTCTCGCCGAAACCGGCCGACTGCAGGCGCGACGGGTCGACGCCGCGACTGGCGAGGTAGTCGAGCACGGCCTTGGCGCGGCCCTGCGACAGCTTGAAGTTCTGCATGTCGCCGCCCACGTCGTCGGTGTGGCCCTCGATGCGGATCTTCAAGATCTGCGGGTTCTCGTTGACGACCTTGGCGATCTCGTCGACCAGGTCGTAGCTGCGCTCCTGGATCGAGGTCTTGTTGGTGTCGAAGTAGATCACGTCGTTGATGCGGATGAAGTTCTTCTCCACGACCACGCGCGAGTTCTCCTCGGGACAGCCGTCCTCGTCGCGATCGCCATCGAAGTCCTCGGCGTCGTAGGGGCAGCGGTCGAGATCGTCGCCCATGCCGTCGCCATCGGTGTCGCGATTGGGGCAGCCTGCGAGCTCGGCGGGGCCAGCCTCGTTGGGGCACTGGTCGTCCGCGTCGGCCACGCCGTCCTTGTCGTTGTCGGCCTCGGGGCAGCCGTCGTTGTCGAGGTAGCCGTCGTCGTCTTCCGGGTCGTTCGGGCACTTGTCGACCTGGTCTTCGCGGCCGTCGGCATCGTTGTCGAGCTCGGGGCAACCGTCCTTGTCCTGGTAGCCGTCCATGTCCTCGGCGTCCCTGGGACACTTGTCGTCGCCGTCGCGGATGTTGTCGCGGTCGGTGTCGCGGTTGGCCGGGTCGAGCGAGGGGGCGATGCCGACGCCGGCGTACACGCGGAAGTCGGGCGCGCCCACGCCGCCGCCGAGACCGGTGCCGCCGCCGGCGCTGATCGCCACGAAGTCGCCGGCGAAGAGCTTCGCGCCGAGCAGGAGCTCGGCCGCGTTCTGGGAGGCCTTGGCGCCGACGCTGTTGCCGTGCAGTTCGAGCGTGATCTCGGTGGGTTGCGCGAGGTGCCAGCCCGCCGCCACGCCGTAGAGGAAGGCGTTGCCGATGCTGGTGTCCTTGATCCGCGCCCGCTCTCGGATGAGCAGGCCGCCGCTGGCGGCAGCGCGGAACTTGTAGGCCCGCGTGTGGATCTGCCCGTCGGACCACTCGAAGGTGGCCTGCGGTGCCACCGAGACCGCGCCCTCGCCGAGCATCGCCTCGGCATTGCCCGTGGGCAGGCCGACCGGGACCGACACGGCGAGCCCCACCGGCAGGTAGTCGCGGTCGATGATCTCGGCCCGCGGGGTGACCACGAGGTCGCCGGCGCCGGCCGGGGCCACCTTGTCGACGCTGGTGGCGCCGAGGCTGGGCACGGCGAAGCCGTCCTGCGCCACGACGAAGGGCATGTCGACGGTGAGGCTCCCGAACCGAGTGATGCCCACGCCCACCTGCGCGTGCAGGCTGGCGCGGGAGTTCACGAGGCCGTCGCTGTCGGTGCCGTCGGGCGACACGCGGTTGCCGTTGGCATCGACCATCACCACCGGGTCGTCGGAGAAGTCGAACCAGACGCCGCTGCCAAGCTGCAGGTGCTGCAGCGTGGCGCCACCGGGAACGACGCTGTAGCCGTAGAAGTCGGCGTGGGGCT
Source organism: Deltaproteobacteria bacterium (assembly GCA_016875435.1). Lineage (GTDB taxonomy): Bacteria > Myxococcota_A > UBA796 > UBA796 > SXON01 > SXON01. The sequence goes on from VGRE01000040.1 coordinate 1,801, forward strand.
TGAATAGTTCGAAGTCGACGCCAGAGTCGCCTTCAGCCGCGGCGGCGCGAGCAGCGAGGAGCAGGAACAGCATGGCCTAGGCGCCTCCCCTCGTGGCGCGGCGGCCCTGGTTCGACCGGCGACGGATGGCAACGAGGCCGGCGGCGGCGGCGAGGAGGCTCGCGCCCCCGTCGACCACGCCGCACAACCCGCCGCCCCTGACGGTGGCCGCGTCGACCACCCGGTCGCAGTCGGGCGCGTTGTCGATCCAGCCGTCGCAGTCGTTGTCGACGAGGTCGAAGCAGGCCTCGGTGGCCCCGGGGAACACGGCGGCGCTCAGGACGATCTGCGCGTCGGAGTAGCCCTCGGGATCCTCGGGACCGAGGTCCATGCAGTCGCCGTCCTGGGCGGTGAAGCCGTCGCCATCCTTGTCGGGGATGTCGATCACCCCGTCGCAGTCGTCGTCGATCCCGTTGCCGTTGTCTTCCGGCGCGCCGGGGTGCACGTCGGCGTTGGCGTCGTCGCAGTCGAAGCCGTCGCAACCGGGGCCGTAGTCGGCGCTGGCCTCGTAGCCGTCGCCGTCGACGTCGCAGTACTCGAAACCGTCACAGTCCTGGTCGATGCCATCGTAAGGCACTTCGGGCCTGTCGGGCGACTGGTTGGCGCCGCCGTCTTCCAGAACATCGTTGCAGTCTTTGCAGTCGATGTCCTCGTCGTCGATGTCGCCGTCGCCGTCGCTGTCGCAGGCCTCTAAACACTCGGTCCAGCCGTCCTGGTCTTCGTCGACGTCGTCGACGCAGCCGTCGCAGTCGTCGTCCTCGCCGTCGTACGTCTCGATCGCGCCCGGGTAGGTGTTGATGTCGTCGTCGTCGCAGTCGCCGGCCACCTCGGTCCAGCCGTCGCCGTCGTCGTCGGTCGCGCCATCGTCGCGCACGCCGTCGCAGTCGGCGTCGTCGTTGGCCTCGCCGTGGGGCTCTTCCAGGCCGTCTATGGCGTCGGGGTGAACCGTCACGTCTTCATCGTTGCAGTCGCCCTCGAACTCGGCGTAGCCGTCGCCGTCGTTGTCGACGTTCGGCTCCTCGCCGCAGTACTCGTTCTCCTCGCCCGGCGAGCCGTACATGCCGGAAGCCATGAAGACTTGCGACGGGCACCAGTTCCCCGGCAGGTCGTTGGCCCACTCGTTCGCGCTCGCGTTGGGCGCGCAGGCCATCGCGTTGTCGGGGGTGAAGCTCCAGGAGCTGTCCCAGTCGAGGTCGTCGAGGGTCACGCCCTCGTAGGACACCTTGACCCGGTCGTCGGGGCCTTCGAGGTTGACGTCGCCAAAGTCGTAGACGTAGTCGACACCAACGCCGCCATTGATGCCGGTGTCGGACGACACGCCGAGGACCAGGTAGTCGCCCACGCCCACGACGATCGGCGGCCCGGCGATGGTGAAGCTGCCGTTGGCCGTCTCGATGAGCACGCCGTTCATGTCGAGCGTCTTGCCGGAGTTGTTGTAGAGCTCGAACCACTCGGCATAGTACTGCGCATTCCTGGTGGGGTCGGCCTGGATCTCGGTCACGGTGACATCGCCGAGGGCCTCGGGCGGCACCGCGCGTGCCACGGGGGTCACGACGAGTAGGAGGATGACCAAGCTCGACCTCGCGCTGGGAAGTGTGGAGACGATGCCGGGAGTATTGCCTGCGACGCCATGGCGCAGCCCCGTAGAGTAGACTAGCGCCCGAAGCCCGACAAGCCGGGGAAGCCCGACCACTCGCCATTGTAGGCCACGTAAGCGCCATAGAGCGGCACGAAGAACAGGGGCACGAGGACGAGGTACAGCACGCCGCCGAAGCCGCAGGTGACCACGGTGATCGCGCCGATGACCACCGACAAGATCCAGAGCGCGGCCTGAAAGATCAGCGCCTGCATCGCGTGGTACTTGATGTAGGTGGACTTTTCCTTGAAGATGAGCCAGAACACCAGCGGCCCGATGAAGGTGGCCACGTAGATGCTCAGGTGCGAGAGCAAGGCCATCGTCTTGTCGTCGCTGGTAGCGGCGTCACCAAAGCTGAGAGCGTGCGGCTGGGTCACGAAGCTCCTCCTCGAGCGGCCGTGTATCACGGCGGCGTCAATCAAACGTCAGGTCCAGGTTCATCACGGGCGTTGAACCGATCGACACGCCGGCCGTGAGCACGTGCTCGTCGTCGCCGGTGGGACCGTCGCCCTTGAAGTCGAGGTAGGCGTCGATCTCGATCGTGCCGTAATCGACCGGCAACTCGATCGACCAGTTGCTGCCGCGCGGCTCGACCTTGGTGACGAAGCTGCGGCCGCCCCTGGCGGTGGCGTCGGTCTTGAAGACGTCGACCTTGACCAGGGCGAGGTTCGAGGCCCGGACACGACCGCCGACCTTCACCTTGGGACCGCTGCCGAGGTCGGCGTCCGCCGTCAGCGCGTCGCCGCCGCCCGTGACCTTGCCGCGCCCGCCGGCGGCCAGCTCCATCGTCACGCTGTCGGGCATCTTCGCGACGGTGAGGACTTGCTCGGCGTAGGGATCGCTCTCGGAAGGACCGTCTCCCGCTGGGTCCTGGAAGGCTTCCACCTTGAACTGCGTCACCGACGTGGGGACGGCGAAGCTCACGGGGCCCGGTCCCGAGAGCATGTAGTGGCCAACTCGTGTCTGGCCACCCTTGGCGGCGGCGTCGATCTCCGAGATGTCTACTTGGATTTTCCCGGTGGTCGAGGCGACGATCTCTGTCTTGAATGGCTTCTTGTCGCCCGCGGCGTCCTCCCACGGCACCTTCGAGCCACTGCCGCCGGCCCCCTGGTCGGGGGCACCCTGCGTGGCGCGCCCGCCGGCAACCAGCTCCACTCGCGCGCGCTCCCCCTTGTACTCGGCCATCTTCACCGCGAGGCCCCCGAAGGGATCGTCGTCGGAGGGACCGTCGCCCGCCCGGTCGATGAAGGCCTCGGCGCGGAAGGCCTTCACGGTGGCGGGCACCTCGATCTCGAAGTTCCCCGGCCCGGCCAGCACCAGGCGCCCGACGCGCTTGACCCCGCCTGCGGCGCTGGCGTCGATCTCGGCGACGTCCACCAGGATTTGCCCGGTCTCGCTCGATGCCACCTCGCCGAGGAAGGTGACGCGCGCGCCTCCCGCGTCGGCCCAGGGCGCCGCATCGCCGGCACTCCCCGGGGCGAGCAGGGCCATGGCCCGGGCGCGACCGTCGGAAGCCAGTTCGAAGAGCACGGCGCCACCGAGCTTCGCCGTCTCGAGCTTCTGCGCCGCGTAGGGGTCATCGTCGGAGGGCCCGTCGTTCCCCGGGTCCTGGAAGACCTCGACGAGGAAGGCCTTCACGTCGATGGGCACGTTGAACTCGAATGGACCGGGCTCGGCCAGGCGCAGCTGGCCAGCGCGCTTGACGCCGCCCTCGGCCGCGGCGTCGATCTCGTTGACGTCGACCTGCATCTCGCCGTCCATGGTCGAGCGCGCGAGGCCGCGGAAGGGGACGGTGGGGCCCTCGTGATCGGTCCATGGCGGCTTGATCGCCACCTCGGGCGCGTGGGCCGGGTGGACCGAGGTGCTGATCGCGCTCGACCGGCCGCCCCGCACCAGCGTGATGGTCACCGGCTCCTTGGGCGGTACCGGCTGCATCGCGATCGGTGCCGAGCCGTAGGGGTCGTCGTCACTCGGCCCGTCGCCGAGTTCGTCCTGGAAGGCCTCGACGCCGAAGCTCTCTACTTCGACCGGGACCTTCAGCGTCACCTCGGTGTTCGGCGAGGTCACAATCGTGCCGATGCGCGTGACGCCGCCAGGCGCGGTCTCGTCGGGCACGGTGACGTCGAACAGCACGTCGTTGGGGAGATCCGACAGCACCGACACGATCACCGTGATCGTCTCTCCCTCGTGGTCGGCCCAGGGCTCGCCGAGCGCGTCTTGGCCGCTGCCGTGCGCGGCCTCGCCCGCGGCATAGAACCGCGGGTCGAGCGGCACCGGCTGCCCGGTCACGCGCTCGAGGCAGGCGGCTAGGTGGAGGAGCGGAAGCATGCGACGATGGCTTCTAGCCCGGCCGCGAACTCGGTCCGGGGCGCCCAGCCGGTGCGCGCGAGCATGCGGCCGGTGGCGAGCACCTTTCGCGGCATTCCGTCGGGCTTCTCGGGATCCCAGCGGACCTCGCCGGTGTAGCCCACGGCGGTGGCCACGGCGGCGGCGATCTCGGCGATGCGGCGCTCCACGCCGCTGCCGAGGTTCACGGGGTCGGGGCCGCCGCCGGTCTCCAGCAGGTCGAGGATGCCCTCGGCGGCGTCGGGGGCGTAGAGCAGGTCGCGGGTGGCGTGCCCGCTGCCCCAGCAGGTGACCGCCACCGCCCTCGCCAGCCTGGCCTCCTCGAAGCGGCGCACCAGCGCCCCGACCACGTGGGCGCGGGTGGGGTCAAAGGACTCGCCGGGACCGTAGAGGTTGGTCGGCACGACGAAGGCGCAGTCGAGGCCGAACTCCTGGTGCAGGGCGCGGCCGTGCACCATCATCAGGCGCTTGCTGTGGCCGTAGGGGCCGTTGGTGGGCTCGGGCTCGCCGAGGAACAGGGTGGACTCGTCCATCGGCTGCGGGGCCTCGCGCGCGTAGGCGCAGGCCGAGGAGACCCCCACCACGCGACGAACCCCGATGTCGCGACAAGCGTCGAGCACCGAGGTGTTGACGAGCACGTTCCCCGCGAGCGCGGTGGCCGGGTGGTCCTTCATCCAGCCGATGCCACCGCCCACGGCGGCCGCGTGCACCACGTAGTCGGGGCGTAGCCCTCTCAGGTATTCGGTGGTCGCGACCGGATTGCGCAGGTCACAGTCGCCGCGGCCCACGGCTAGCGCCAGGCCGCCGCGCGCAGTGACGGCGGCGCAGACGTGCCTCCCGAGGAACCCGTGTCCTCCCGTCACCAGCACCCGCGCCCGGTCGAGCGACACCGCTACACGTTGGAGTAGGGGTTGTGGATGCGCACCAGGCGCAGGCCATGGATCAGCTCGTCGAGCCCGCGGTCGATGTCGACCACCACCTCGAAGCCGAGGTCGCGAATCCGAGCGTAGCTCACCTCGTAGTCACGCTTGTCCTCGTCGGAGCCAACATCGGCAAAATATAGGTGGAAGTCCAGCTTATTTCTTAGCAGCCGGGTAATGTCCTCCTTGGTGAAGTTCATCGACTCCTGGCCCACGTTGAGCACCCGGTCGCGGGCGCGGTCCCAGTTCTCCAGGAGGTGTGGCACCACTCGCGCCATGTCGTGAACGTGGATGAACGTGCGCCGAAAGTGCCGCTCATACACTAGCAAGTAACGATTCACCAGCGCCTGGTAGCAGAAGTCGTTGATCATCAGGTCGAGCCGGAGCCGCGGCGAGAGCCCGAAGGCCGTCGCGAAGCGGAGCGCCACGGTGTTGGGTCGCGACATGGCCATCTGCTCGGCAGTCGTCTTCGTCTCCCCGTAGAGTGACAGCGGGTTGAGCGGCGTGTTCTCGTCGCAGACGCCAACCACCTCCCCGTAGTTGCTGCCGGTGCTGAAGTTGATCAGGCGGGTCGAGGCAGGCATGGCATCGAGCACCGACTTGGCGCCGTCGACATTGGTCCGTCGTGCCTCGTCGGGCCACTTCTTGCAGGCCGGGTAGCCGACCAGCGCGGCGAGATGCACCACCGCGCCCGCGTCGGCCATGTCGCGGCGCAGCGTCTCGTGGTCGAGCACGTCGCCCTGCCGGAAGCTGAACGCGGGGTGGATGAAGTTCGGCAACATCGCCTCGCCGCCGAAGCGCAGGTTGTCGACCACGTGCACGCGGTAGCCGCGCTGCAACAGGTGCGGGACCAGCACCGAGCCGACGTAGCCGGCGCCCCCGGTGACCACGACTTTCGTGCCGGCGTCTGTCATGTCTGGCTCCACTCGGTGATGATCGCCGCGAGACGCTCGCCGTGGTCGGGACCGAACGCGTGCGAGTTGCCCACGAAGAAGCCCCGCTCGTGAACCGCGTCGGCCACCGGCAAGGACACGGGACAGCGCGCAGCGAGCCCGGCGAAGGCCGGCTGGCGGGCGAGGTTGCTCCCCGAGATCGGTCGCGTCTCGATCTGCCGCGCCTCGAGGAAGGCCATGAGCGAAGCTCGGTCGCCACGCGCCAGCATGGGAAAGGCGAAGCCGGCGTGCTCGGTGCCGGGGGCCTCGGGAAACACGTCGACGAGATCGCGAAGCCGGTCACACCAGTCGCGGTGGTTCTGCCGCCGACGCGCCACCCAGTCCGGCAGGCGCCGCGCCTGCACCAGGCCGAAGGCCCCGGCCACCTCGGTGGGCCGCAGGTTGTACCCGCTCGATACGAACAGGAAGCGCGGGTCGATTTCCTTGTGTCGCGACACCCACGCGGCACGATCCTCTCGCTCGCGCACCCAGCCGTGGGCGCGCGCGGAGCGCATAGCGTCGGCGAGCGCGTCGCTGTCGGTGACGATCATCCCGCCCTCGATCGTCGTGATGTGGTGGCTGAAGAAGAAGCTGAAGCTCGCCGCGCCGCCGAGACCGCCCACGCGGCGCCCCTTGTAAGCGGCGCCGTGGGCCCCGCAGGCGTCTTCCAGCACGAGGAGATCGTCGAAGGCATCGACGTCGGCGGCCTGGCCAAGCAGGTGCACGGCGAGAACCGCCCGGGTGCGCGGCCCGCGGGCGGCGCGCGCGCTCTCGGGGCTGATGCAGAGCGTGGCGGGGTGGACGTCGACCATCACGGGCACCAGCCCGCACTGGACGATGGGGAACAGCGAGGTGGACCAGGTGACGGCGGGGCAGAGCACCTCGTCGCCGGGTGACAGCCGGCCGGTGGCCACCGCCGCCGCGAGCATGAGCAGTACCGCGCTCGATCCGCTGTTCACCATCACCCCGTGCTTGCGGCCGCAGTAGGTGGCCCACGCAGCCTCGAAGTCGCGACAGCGTCGTCCCATGGTGACGCGGGTGCTCAACAGCGCGTCGACCGCGTCGATCACCTCGTCGGCCCCGTAGGGCGGGAGCACGAGCGGGTGCCCTGCCGCCGCCGCCGCCGACTCCACCGGGAGGTCTTGCATTTCCTCTCGGATGAGCGCCGCGATCTGCTCGCGGCGGGTCATGCGCCGAACAGGCGGCTGCGGGGCAACTCGGTGAGGAGCACCTTCAGGTGATCGAGGCCGACCGGCCAGCTCGCGGCCTTGCGCTCGCCGCCGATGCGCTGGCCCTCCCGCGTCGGCACCTCGGCGATCGTCCAGCCGCGCTGCATGGCGCGGATGGTGATCTGGTACTCGATGGGGAAACGTTTCACCGTGGTGTCGAGCTCGAGCAGCGCCGACCGTCGCAAGGCGCGAAAGCCGTTGATCGTGTCGTAGACCCTGGGCCCGTCGTGGAAAAGGCGGTTGGCGAGCTGGGACAGCGTGTCGTTGACCCGCGCGCGCAGGCGGATGGTCTCGCCGTCTTCCTCGTTGACCGCGCCGGGGCCGAAGCGCCGGGCGATGGCGAGGTCGGCGCCCGCCACCAGCGCGTCGTCGAGGCGCACGATGTCGGCGGGATCCTCGTTGCCGTCCGGCGAGTAGAAGATGAGCCGCTCGGCGCTCGATGCGTCGGCGGCGCAGCGGAAGGCCACGCCCCGGCCGCGGATCGGCTGCACCACCACGCCGGCGCCGTGCTCGCGGAGGAACTCTTGCGTGCCGTCGGTGCTGCCGCCGTCGACCGCGAACACCTCCTTGAACTCCTTGACGGGGACCTGGCTCCACACGGCCCGCAGGCCCTCGATCTCGTTGAGCGTGAGGAGGACGATGGCAGCGTCGCGCATGGTGCGGGCGATGCTATCACCGGCGCGCGGGCCCCCCTACGGCACCAGCCCTTGCCCCACGAGGAACTGCGCCATCCCCTGCGCGATCACCTCGTTGCCGAGCGCGTTGGCGTGGCCGCGGTCCTGCGGGAAGTACAGCGTTTCGGTCGCGGTTCGGCGCTCGATCTCGGGCTGGGGGTCGTGGTGGGGCACGCCGAGCACCTTGCCGGCCGACGCGAGCAGGGCGCGGTGGCCCTCGGTGTAGCCCGCGCGCTCAAGCGGGTAGCCGAACAGCAACATCTTGGCGCCCGCCGCGTCGATGCGTGACTTGAACGCACGGATATTCTCGGCGTACTCCTGCGGGGACACGCGCTCGATGTCGGGCTGGAGGTCTTTCTGCTCGGCACGGGCAAGGTTTACGCGCTCGCGCAGCCATAGGTAGGTCTTGAGCTGGTGGAGCAGGCTGGACTTGAGCCAGTCGCCGTTCCGCTGGAGGATCGCCTGCGAACGGTCGCTGTACTTGACCTTGCGGGAGTCCTGGACGACGTAGCCGAAGATCACCACGTCGGGACCGTACTTGGCGAGGGTCTTGTCCCAGAGCCAGAGGCCCTGGAAGCTGGAGTAGCCCGGCTGGCCCCCGTTGATCACCTCCACCGCATGGCCGGTCTCGTTGAGGATTTTATCCAGCTTGGCTGGGTATGAATCGGCGTCGTCGACCCCCCAGCCGTAGGTGGTGGAGCAGCCGAGTGCCATCACGCGGTAGGCGCCGGCGGGCTTCTGCTGGGTGTGCAGCGGGAAGCGCAGTCCATTCGCGTCGGTCGACACCCGAAAGCTCCCGCCCGTCTCGCGGTGCGGCGTCACCTCGAGGTTCTGGTTCGGCGCCTCGACCCAGTACACGTCCTTGTGCGTGAAATCCTGGGTGTTCACGTCGGTCTTGGGCCAGCCGCTGCCACGCAGGTAGGCCTCGGCGCCACCGAGGATGATCACGAGGGGCAGGATCGCGAATAGCGCCCGCGTGCCCAGCCCCAGTCGCGACTTCTTCTTGACGGACTTCTTCGTCACCTACGAGCCCGGCTCGATGGTCACTGCGGTGCGGTCTTCAATGGTGGCGCTCCTGAAGTACGTGTTGTCGTACCAGGTGATGTCGTTGATCGACCAGGTGATCTCGCCGTTCTCTGGGGCGGTGAAGGTGGTGCCGACCCCGATGGGGAAGACGGTTTCCACGCCCTTCTCGGTGACGAAACGGCCCACGAGCATCCCCACCATGCAACCCTCGATGTTGCAGGGGTAGTCGGCGCCGATCGCCTTCTCGGCGGTGCCGTTGGCGTTGATCCACTCGCCCTTGTCGCTGATCCGGTACTTGTCGGTCACGGTGGCAGTGATCTTGGCCACGTCGCCCTGGCAGAGGGTGATCGGTCGCTGCCACGACCGCGCGATGTCGAGGTAGTCGAAAAGCGTGTAGGTGAGCGGCTGGAGACACTCGCCCTCGGTGAGCTTGCCGGGTAGCGCCGAGAGCCAGGACGACCAGGGGCCGATCTCGCCGCCCTTCATGAAGGTCTTGCACAGTTCGAGGTTGGCGCGCGCGATCGCCTCGACCTGCTGCGGGCGGCCGAGGAGCACCAGTTCCACGTCGTCCACCACCGCGTCCTCGAACTTCACGCCGTCGTCACGCTGCCCGAGCCACTGCGCCCGCATCGCGTCGAGCGACGCCTGCCGAGCGAGCCTCCGGTCGCCCTCGGCCATGAGCTCGAACACCGGTGGGTACCAGCACTGCGCCTTCATTCCTTCCTCGACGGCCCACTCCTGGGGGGGCGGCGGGGGATCTTTCTTCCTCTTTGCCTCGGCGAGGTCGACGAGCAGTAGCCAGGACATCCGTGCTCCAGGAGGAGCGATAGTAACCGAAAGGGGCGGCCGGGCTTCCCCGGGGGATAGTCGCCGCCGACGATGCGTGGCATTTCCCGGCTCTGCCTCGTGGAGACGGCGCGGGGGATCCTCCCCCCCGACGAGCCCGAGGTGCTGCGTGCGCTCGGCGGCTTGCTCTACCGGTTCGAGCACCATGCCCGTCGCGACCTCATGCACGCCTTGATGGCACGCTCGGGCGCGCCGACGCGCCGGGCGGCGGAGAGCCTCGCGCGCGAGGCGCTGGACGTCGATATGCAGCGCCGGCTCGAGGAACTGGTGTTGCCGAGGGTGCCCCCCGCCAGCCTCGACCGCTACTGCGACCTCGAGGGCGCCGCCGACCTGGGGGACGACCTGCTGGTGGCCGGTCGCGCGCCCCACCCGATGCTCGCGCTTGTCGCGCTGGTGCGCGCCGTCCCGGGGCTGGCGGCGCTTCGCCCCGGGCCCGAGGCCGTCGAGGGGACGGCCATGCGCTTCCTCGCGGCGCGCTTCGCCGCCGAGCGAGCCACGATCCCGGCGCGCTGGGTGGACTCGATCCCGCTGGAGGCGTGTTTCCTCGTCGAAGGGGCGCCGTGGCCGGCCGATCGCCCGGCGCGCGCCGTGCTCGTACACCGGGCCCGGGACAAGCGCTGGCGGGTACGCGTCACCGGTCGAACCGACGTGTCGCGTGCGCTCGCCGAGCACGCCGCGCGCTGGCCGGGTCAGGTGATCGTCTCCGGTTGACGCCCATCGGCGGCCTCGTTAGCCGCGCGGCTCTTTGTCTCGGAGTCGAACATGGCCAAGAAGAAAGCCCAGGGCCGCCAGACGATTTTCGTCGAGTGCACCACCTGTCGCGAGAGCGGGATTCCCGGCGTGAGCCGCTACGCCACGCAGAAGAACAAGAAGAACACCGCCGCGCGCATCGAGTTGAACAAGTACTGTCGCTTCGAGCGCAAGGTCACGCTGCACAAGGAAACGAAGTAACTACGCGGCGTACATCTTGATCGTCGCGGCCGCCTCCTGGGCGATGTCGCGACATGCCTCCTCGTCGGCGTGACGCACCACGAGGTTGCCGTCGGCGAGGAACGTGGCCTGCCAGTCGCGGCGGGGCTCGCCGATGGGGAGCAGGTCCACGCGGGCCACGCTCGCCCCGTGTTTCTGCAGGAAGTGATCGAGGCCCTCGACGGCGCGGATGCGGCCCTGTCCCTCGGCGCGCTTGAAGATGATCGCCGCCGACCAGGGGCGCGGCGGGCGCGGGGGCACCTTCCCGTGTACCACCGCGTGTCCCCAGTCCTGGTAGAGATCCTGGTCGTCGGCGAAGTTCATCAGGTCGACCATGTTGGCGCCCGGCGGGCGGCAGGCCATCTCGCCGAAGATCGCGCTGCCGTCCGGCGCGCGGAACCACTCCATGTGGGTGATGCCGGTGCCCATGCCGAGCGCCTGCACCGCGTCGCGACCGAGCTGTACGCCTGCCGCGAGGCCATCGGCCGATGTTGAGCGCAGGGCCTGGATGACCGGGCTGATCCACTCGTTGCGCCGGGCGATGAGCACGCTGGGCTCGTAGCGGCACATCGACTCGTACACCACGCGCCCGTCGATGCAGAGAGTCTCGTAGGTGAGCTCCTCGCCCTCGACGAACTCCTCGACGGTGGCCTCCCGGACGTGGTTCATGGCGCCCAGCGCCGCCTCGAAGGCGGGCCAGCTCTCCACGCGGTGGGTGTCAGCGCTCCCGGCGCCGTCCACCGGCTTGAGGATGAGGGGAAAGCCGATGCGGTCGGCCGCCTGCCGCGCATCGTGAGCGGTGCGTACCCGCAAGGTGCGAGGCACGCGCAGCCCAGCGGCCGCCGCGCGCTGGCGCATGGTCGGCTTGTCGCGAAAGCCGAGCACGGTGTCGGGGCTCATGCCGGGCAGGCGCAGATCGGACCTGAGCTGGGCGGCGAGCAGGGTGAGCGGCTCCCACAGCGACTCGACCCGGTCGGGACGCCGGCCCGCGAGCCAGCGGAGAACGCAGGTGCGCACCTCGGCCACGTTTCCCAGGGCCGGCACGTGGAGGTAGCTGGCGAGTGCCCGGCGCACCCCGTGGGGCAGCTCGTGTACCGGCGTGTCGCCCACGCCATGCACCCGCCCGCCCGCCTCGGCCAGCCCCCGGGCAAACTGAGGCATCTCCGGGGGGTAGTTCGGCGAGAGGAAGAGGACGTCCACGGAGGCAGTGTACCCGATATCCAAACGCCGAAAAAGTAGGGTTAGAGCGCGTCGAAGACGCCGAGCGGCAGGTCAACGCGCGCGGCCCAGGCCATCTCGTCGTGACCGGCACCCTGTTCCCACCAGTGAAACAGGTCTTTCTCGTACTCGTAGCCGAGGTTGGCCAGCGTGTCCCTCATCTGGACGGTCTCGCAGTAGTTGTCGGAGGCGGTGGGGTCGTCGTCGTCGGTGCCGTCGCCGTCGCTGTCGGCGCAGGTGTCGCCCTGGCCGCCGGAGTCGAGGTAGATCACGGTGTCGCGATGCCCGGCTGCCTCGTAGAGCTGGATCATCGTGTCGTGGTCCGCGCCGATGCTGCCCCAGCCGAGCGTGCCCGACATGCTACCCGCGAAGGCGTACTCCCCCGCGTAGCGCCCGGCGATGTGCAAGCTGATGAGGCCGCCGAGGGAACTGCCGAGCGTGCCCACCGGGCCCGGCTCGCCGTAGTGACCGGCGATGAAGGGGCGGATCGTCCCCTGCACGAAGTCGGCGTACTCGTCGCCCTCGCCGCCGTACCAGTCACCCTCGATCTTGTCGGGGACGTGGGTGTACTCCTCGAAGCGCTCGCCCGTGTTGTCGATGCCGACGACGAGCATGCCGCCGGGCGCGCTGTCCTGGACATGCCAGCCGCCCCAGATGGCCTCGGGATCGAAGAGGTTCTGCCCGTCGTGCATGAAGAGCGTGCGGTCGTGGCCGCCGCCGGGGACGAGCACGCGCAGGGTGCGCGCCTCCATGTAGATGCCGCCCACGCCGAAGTGGCGCTCGAGGCGCGTGGACGCCTCGTTGACGAGGCTCATCTCGCCGTTGTCGTCGTAGGTGTACTGCCGTGACCACGGGTCGGCGATCCAGGCCGATCCGTTGGTGAACTTGTAGCCGCCAGCGGGGCTGTCGACGACGAGCCAGCACAGGCCGTCGCGACAGTTCATCCTCTCGCCGGTCCAGTCGTCGAACTCCCCGGCGAGGGACCAGTCGCCGGCGCGCAGGTAGACGAAGAGGTAGCCATCGCTCGTGCGCGCGGGCCAGCCGTGATCCTGCGAGAGGTGCAGCATCGCGCCGTGGTCGGTCCGGACCTCGTCGACGAGATCGCTCGCGGCGGGGAGATCGCGGTTGTCGCCGCTGTCGCCGGCGGTGTCGGACGCGCTGTCACCGGCGCTATCGCCCGGCCGGCTGCCCTCGCGGGGGCCCTTGTCCTCGACTTCCCCGCATCCAATCAGAAACAGCATATTTATTTCGTGCCTTTTGGTTCGGCGGGGTTGATGTCGTGGCGGTCGGAGGAGAGCGTGGCGTACACGAGGGCGCCACGGTGGTTCGTCCAGCCGATGGTGACGACGATGTCGGCCTGCGTGAAGGTGGCGGTCCTCGCCATCCAGGAGGGGTCGGCTGGCTCGGCCACGGCGAGGGGAACGACGAGCGCGAGCATGGGGCCCCCGGGCGCGGTTGCTAACGCGGCATGCGCGCTCGGCCTTTGATCTTTCACCGTTGCGACATGTTGTTCCCGCTGGCGTTGGTGCGGTGCCCGGGGCGGAGGCGGCGAGCCAGCCAGTCGAGGAGGCGGGCGCGGAGCTTCATGCACATGCGCCCTCCCTACCTCGCGTTCTCCACCCAGGCGCGGAGCTCGTCCGGCCGGCGTTCGATCCAGTCGACGAAGCAGGCGGCCTGGTAGTCGTGGTCTTCCAGGTCGTAGTCCACCCGCGGGTCGGCGGCGACGTGATCGCGGACGCGCGCGTGCGTGCTCGCGGCGCGCTCGGCGAGGCCGGCCTCCTCGATGAGTGTCGCGATCTCGTCGAGTTCGTCGAGCAGCGCCTCGCGGCAGGTGGCATCGTCGTCGCACCAGCGCGCCAGCCACCCGTAGGGAGAGGCGTAGTCGACGTCGAGGTACACCGGCTCGCAGGGCTGGGACAGGTTCCACGGGGGGTACACGTACACGAAGGTGGAGTCGGCGCCCCAGGGCGTGAGCGTGAGCCAGCCGGTCGCAGGATCCACGTAGATGTGGTAGTTATTCAGGTTGTATGAATAACTATCTGGGTGGTTGAGCGCCTTTTCCAGCGCGAGGTAGCGCACGAGGCGTTCCCAGTCGAAGGCCCCGGCGATGGCCTCGGGCGTGGCCACGGCGGCGGCGTCGCAACCGGCCCAGATGCCGTCGGGATCGTAGGCGGCCCCGTCGTACTGAAGCTCGTAGCAGTCGCACGACACGTTGAAGTCGCAGCTTCGCGTCATCTCGTAGAGCGCGCCGTGGGGGCCGTCCCACCAGTCGTCGACGAACTGGCCGTCCATGGGCTGCACCAGCGTGTAGAGCCCGCGCAGCTCGCCGTTGACGTACACGTCGGCGTAGCCGGTGCGCGGCGCCGGGCTGTCGGCCTGTCGCCAGGTCCAGTAGGCGAGCGTCTCGGCCATGGCGGAGGCGTCCCACACGTTGTTGTGCAGGCCGACGCGCTCGTGGCCTCGGAAACTCTGCCCCTCGACGAACTGGTCGAAGTCGATGCGGAAGGCGGGCTTCTGGTCGATGGACTGAAACGACGCGCTGCCCTTTAGCCGGACGCCCACCCGCGAGAAGGTCTCCCCATCGTAAGCGAAGTCGCCCTCGACGTAGACGTACGGGTAGGCGGCGAGCTGGTTGATCGCGTCGTCGGAGAGCGTGATGTCGAAGCGGTGCACCACCTCGTCGCTGTAGAGTTTCCACTCTTCCACGTCGGGACCGGGCGCCTCCTCGGCGCTGTCGGCGACAGGGGCGCTGTCGGTCGCGACGTGGAGCGACACGGGCGGCGACTGCACGCACCCGATCCACCACATCAGTACACCCCGGGCACGAAGCGCCGCGTCTTGCCCATGTAGTCGAGGTACCGCTGGCCGAAGGCGCCGACGAGAAGCTTCTCCTCCTGCCGCGCCCGGTAGTCGCCGGCCGCGAAGTTCAGCAGCACGCCGAGCAGGGTGAGCGGGTTGGGGACGAGCAGGGCGGTGCCCACGGTGAGCAGCGCCATCGCGGTGTAGATGGGGTGACGGATCTGCGCGAAGGGGCCGCCGGTGCAGAGCTCGTGGTCGGCGGTCAGCTCGGCGCGCAGGCGCCAGGACCGGAACACCAGCAGCGTGCGGATGACCAGCGCCGTGGCGCCGAGGAACAGGGGCACGCCGAGCAGCCGCGCCGCCAGCGGCGCGCCGTAGACCCAGGCGCCGAGGCTGCCCGCCCCCATGCCGAAGTAGGTGGGGAAGAGCGCCGCCCCGTGGAGCCACACGACAAGGCTGGGTGCCGACGCCCGGTGCGCCGCTGGCCCCGACTGCGCCTTGCCGGTGGCGCGGTCGATCTGTCCCCGGGCGACGAAGGGAAACCAGAACAGGAGATGGAGGATCCACGGCAAGAAGGCCATCGGCGGCAGTCTAATCGAGCCAAACTCTAGACATGTCAATACTCATGCGCTACGATCGATGTCCCCCCGTGCGATTCCCGTCGCACCCCCCCCCCGGTGACCCATGTCCGACAACCTCGTCCTCGACCTCGGCCTGTTCGACGAACCCACGCGTCCCGGCCCCGGGCCGGTGACCGGCGACGCGCCCGCTCGCATCGGCGAAGCCTGCCAGAAGGCCGGCATCCACGTGCCGAGCACGCTGTACAACGAGGGACTCGTGCTCGCGCGCGACGGCCACCTCGGCCCCGCCCAGCAGCGCCTACAGATGCTGGTCTGCCTCGACCCCGACGACGGCGACGCGCTCCTCTTGCTCGCGCGGGTACACGCCGCGCAGGAGCGATGGAGCGATGCGCTGTCGCGACTCGACGCGGCCACCGCCGCCGGCGCCCTCGCCCCCGCCGGTCTCCGCGACGCCTTCGAGGCGGCGATCCGCGCCGAGCGCAGCCGCGAGGAGGAGCACCGCGCCCGCGTGGCCGCCCGCGAGATCGGCGAGATGCGCGCCTTGCGCCACGAGGCCAAGACGCTCCGTTCCGTGGCCGTGCGCCTCGAGGGCGAGGTGTCGGAGACGCGCGAGCGGGAGCGGTCCTGGAAGCTCGCCGCCCTCGCCTCGGGTGTCTTCGGGACGGTGGTGATCGCCCTGTTGCTGGTGGTTGGCGTCGACGACGCGCCCCCGGCGCCGGTGGTGGTCGATGCCTCTCCGCCGATCGTCGTGGGTTCATTGCCCGACATCGTCATCGAGCCCGCCGCCCCGGGAGACCTCGCCCCGGCGAATGTGGGCGCGCCCGAGGAGCTGGTGCCCCCGCCCGACGCGGTGCAGGTGGCGAGCGGCCCGCGCACCCACGTCGTCAAGAAGAACGAGACCCTCTACAGGCTCGCCGCCCGCTACTACGGCGACAAGAGCGATTGGAAGCGCATCGCCGAGGCCAACCCCCAGACCGGTCCCGACGGGACGAGGTTGTCGCTCGGGATGGAGCTGGTCATCCCCCATTAGCGAGCAGGAGGTCGACGTAGCCCTCGATCTCGCCCTGCACGTCGGGGTCGGGGTAGGCGCGAAGCGTTCCCGCCTTGTCCACCAGCACGAAGCGCGAGCCGTGGAGCACCGTCTCGGGGGCCTCGGTGGTCGCGGGCGACTTCTCCATGAGCAGCTTGAAGCCGCCCACCACCAGGGCGCGCATCGCGGCGGTGTCGCCGGTGAGGAAGCGCCACTGGGGGTAGCTGGCGCCGAAGCGCTCCCCGTAGCTGCGCAGCACCGGCGGCGTGTCGTTGGCCGGGTCGACGGAGAAGCTGACGAGCTGGAGCTTGTCGCCGTAGCGCGCCCCTACCGCCGCCATGCGCGTGCTGAGCATGGGACAGATGTCGGGGCACCTCGTGAACATGAAGTCGCCGATGAAGGGTCTACCCAGCAAGGTGTCGCGGGTGACGGTGGCGCCCTCCTGGTCGACCAGCGAGAACTCCACGACGTTCCCCAGCTCCTGCAGCTGGTAGAGGCTCTCCGGCTCGGGCGCGCAGGCGAGGACCCAGATCACAGCTTCTCCAGCGCGCGGCCGGCGGCCTCGTGTTTCGACGCCTTCACCGCCGCCTCGTAGGCCGACTTGGCCTCGGCCTTCTTGTCCTGTCGCGCGTAGAGCAGGCCGAGGCGGTAGTAGGTCTGTCCCCGGTACTCGGGGAGCACGTCCTTGAAGCCGATGTAGGCCTGGAAGGCCTTCTCGGCCTCGGGGAAGCGCGACATGCGCGCGTAGACCACCCCCATGTGGTAGTGCGAACGCTGGTTGTCGGGCGCGTAGGCGAGCACGTCCTTGTACATGCGCAGGGCGTCGTCGTAGCGGCGCATGCTGGTGAGCACGCGGCCCGCGGTCATGTTGTTGATCACGTTGTTCGGGTACTTCGTGCGCCCGTACATCGTGCGCGCCAGGGCGTTCCGGAGGTCGCGCTCCTCGATGTAGGAGTAGGACAGGGCGAGGGTGGCGGCAGGCGACAACAACACGCCTTCTTTCTCCACCTTCTTCATCAGCTCCTTCCCCGCCGCGCGCTCGTCGGCGCCGTCGGGGATGAGCGGCGAGGCGCGCGCCACGACGGTGCGCCAGTACATGTACATGCCGTCGCCCAGCTTCGGGTCGATGAAGCTGGGCGCCGCCTTCACGCTCTCGGAGA
Source organism: Deltaproteobacteria bacterium (assembly GCA_016875435.1). Classification (GTDB taxonomy): domain Bacteria; phylum Myxococcota_A; class UBA796; order UBA796; family SXON01; genus SXON01. The sequence continues at coordinate 19,206 of VGRE01000040.1, forward strand.
GCGCCCTCACCGCGTCGAGGCCGTTGCCGATGGCGCTGACGAACTCGCCCTTGCGCATCAGGTGGATGCCCTCCACGCCCTTCATGCCCGCCAGGAGGAAGTACTCGATCGACTCGTTCCCGGGGGACTGCAGGCCCACCTGGATCTGCCTGATCGCCCCATCCTGGGCCACCCGGTACTGCTTCTCGTAGCGGAAGTCGTAGTTCTCGAACATCAAGGCCTGGTAGATCACCGCCACGCCGGAGGGGCCGATGCCGGTGGTCGGGTACTCCGTGGTGAGCGCGTCGAGCTCCTTCTTCGCCGCCTTGTATTCGCGGCGGTAGATGAGCTCGATCGCGTTGCGGCAGCGATCCGCGAAGGCCACGTCGATGCGCAGCACCTCGGCGGCCTTGAAGGACAAGGACGGGTACGGCCGGTTGGCCTCGGCGGGATCCACCTCGTCGGGCACCTCGGGCTCCACGACCGGAGCGGTGCTCGTTTCCGTGGTCTTGCCGGTGACGGTGTTCTCGTCGAGATCGTCGTCGTCTTGGGCGAGGGCCAACGAGAGGATGAAGGTAAGAATCAAGCGATCTCCGCGAAGCGACGCGCGGCGGCGTCGAGGATGAGTTCTTCGAGGTGAACGCCGTCGAAGCGGTTCACCTGCTGGATGCCCGTGGGAGAGGTGACGTTGATCTCGGTGAGCCAGCCGCCGATCACGTCGATGCCCACGAAAACGAGGCCCTCGGCGCGCAGGGTGGGGCCGATGCGCGCGCAGATCTCCTGCTCCCGCGCGGTGAGGGTGGTGGCGTGCGCGGTGGCGCCCACGTGGAGGTTGCCGCGATGGTCGGCCTTGCCGGGCACCCGCAGCACCGCGCCCCGCGGCTCGCCGTCCACGAGGATGATGCGCTTGTCGCCCTCGGCGATCTCGGGGAGATGCTGCTGCGCGAGGATGTAGCTGCGCCCCTCGTTGCTGAGCACCTCGATCATCGAGCGCAGGTTGGGATCGCCCATGCGACTCACCAGGACACCCCGGCCGCCGTTGCCGTCCCAGGGCTTGAGCACCACCCGGTCGGGGAGGGCAGCGGCGAAGTCCATGAGGCGCCTGATGTCGCGACTAATGAGCGTGGGCGGCGTCAGGTCGGCGAAGGCCGCGGCAAACAGCTTCTCGTTGCGAGACCGCAGCCCCGCCGGGGCGTTGAGCACCAGCGTGCGCCGGGGGACGAGATCGAGCAGGTAGGTGCTGAAGATGTAGGTCATGTCGAAGGGCGGGTCTTTCCGCATCCACACCACATCGAAGTCGCCCAGCGGGCGCTCGGCCCACTCGCCCTTCTCGAAGCCCGCCGGGGTGGCCCGCACCCGCTGCATGCGCGCCCTCGCCTGCCCGGCCTCGGCCCAGGTCTCCGTGGGATGGCACCACCACGTTTCCCAGCCGCGCCGGGTGCTGCCCTGCATGAGCATGAACGTGGAGTCGCCGGACAGGTCGAGCGAGTCGATCCAGTCCATCACGAACAAGGAGCGCATGGGCAGCGCCTATCGCGCGGCGCAGGGAGCAGGGTGCATGTAGCTCCGGTCGTCGCGCGCCATCGGCGCGGGGCGTCGGCCGCCTGGACGATGCGATACGGCGGGTTCGTGTCTCCCGGCCTCCCAGCCGCGTTCGCGCTTCGCCTCGTTGGAACCCTCCTCGTCGCCGCCGGGCTCATGGTCCCAGGCGCGCTCGCGGGACGCGCCGTGCCGCGCCCGGTCGGCGCCTAGGTGCCCTACTGGGGGTGGCTGGTCGGCTGCTCGGCGCTCGTCGCGGCCCTGGAGGCCGCCTTCCCCTGGCGCGCGGCCCAGCGCCAGCTACGACCGCGGCTCTGGAGCGACCTGTTGCACCTCGTGTTCAACGGTCACTTCCTCGGCGTGGCCATCTACTGGGTGGCGATCACCCACATCGAGCCCCGCCTGGTGCAGGCCCTGGGCCCCGCGGCGCCGTCGGCCTGGCTGGGCGTCGCGAGCGCATGGCCACTGTGGAGCCAGTGCCTGCTCGTCACCGTGGCCATGGACTTCGTCCAGTGGTGCGTACACAACCTCCTGCACCGCGTGCCCTGGCTGTGGACCTTCCACAAGGTGCACCACAGCGTGGTCGACGGCGAGATGGACTGGATCGTGTCCTTCCGCTTCCACTGGATGGAGGTGGTGGTCTACAAGTCCCTGCAGTACCTCCCGCTCGCCCTGCTCGGGGTCGACGGGCAGGCGATCCTCTTCCACGCGGTGTTTGGCACGCTGATCGGGCATCTCAACCACGCCAACCTCGACTGGGACTACGGGCCCCTGCGCTTCGTCCTCAACAACCCGCGCATGCACCTGTGGCACCACGACTACGACGCCGAGGCCGGCCACACCCGGAACTTCGGCATCATCTTGTCCTGCTGGGACTACCTGTTCGGCACGGCCGTCGTGCCCGGCCGCCCGCCGCGGGCCATCGGATTTCCGGGCGTGGAGCAGTTCCCGCGCAGCTTTTTCCGGGCGGAGATCTGGCCGCTGTGGAGGTAGAAGGGCGCGACCTTCAACCCGCTACTTCCCCACGCAAAAGCGGCTGAAGAGCCGGTCGAGCACGTCTTCGCGCGCGCCACCCACGGTGGCGTCCAGCGCCTCTACCGCCGCGTAGAGCCGTTCCACGGCGGCGGCCGGTCCCGCCTCGGACAGGGCGACCGTGGCCTCGCGCGCGTGGGTCGCGACGCGCGCGAAGCACTCCGCCTGCCGCGCGCTGTGAATCACCGCGCCAGCGCCGAGCTCGTCGACGCCCAGTCGCGACAGGATCGCGGCGCGGAGCGCGTCGAGGCCCTCGCCGGTGCGGCTCGACACCGAGAGCCCCTCGCGCGGGGCGATGTCGCCAAAGGTGTGGACCAACAGCTGGTCGCCGGCCGCGGCGCTGCCGCCGGGCGGCACGCACCGGAGCACCAGGTCGGCGGCCTGCTGCTCGGCTCGTCCCATGGCAATGCCGCGAGCCTCGATCGCGCCGCTCTCGTCGCGCTCGCCGGCGGTATCGACCAGCACCAGCCGCGCGCCCTCGAGCTGGAGCGTGGCCTCCACCACGTCGCGCGTGGTCCCCGGCTCGGGCGAGACGATCGCCCGCTCCCGGCCGAGCAGCGCGTTGAACAAGGACGACTTCCCGGCGTTGACCGGCCCTGCCAGCACCACCCGGGCCCCCTCGACCGCCACGCGCCCGGCACGTTGCGAGGCGGCCAGCCCGGCGGCGCGCTCGGCCACGCCGAGCATCCGGGCGCACAAGCCCGCGTCGTCGTCGAAGAGCAGGTCCTCCCCGGGGTAGTCGAGGATCGCCTCCAGCTCGGCAGCCACGTCGACCAGCGCGTCGCGCAGCGACTCGACTTGCCTCGCCACGGCGCCGTCGAGGCCCGCGCGGGCCAGGTCGAGGCCTCGCCGCGAGGTGGCGGCGATGGTGGCCATCACCGCCTCGGCGCGGGTGAGGTCGAGCCGGCCGTTGAGGAAAGCGCGGCGGGTGAACTCCCCCGGGTGGGCGGGACGCGCGCGGATCGCGCGCAGCAGCCGCTCCACGATGAGCGGGTTGCCATGGCAGGAGATCTCGACCACGTCCTCGCCGGTGTAGCTCCGGGGGCCGGGAAAGTAGGTGACGAGCCCGTCGTCGAAGGGGCCTTCGTCGTCACGCAAACCCACGTGCCGCGCGTGCCGCGGGGGCGGCAGCGGACCAGTCACCGGCTCCACGGCGGCCCGCACCTCGCGACCGCTGGCGCGCACCACCGCCACCGCCGCGTGTCCCCACGCGGTGATGCACGAGGCGATCACCTCGCCCCCGGTCAGCGAACCCACACTTCCACGCTCGGGTCTTCGTTCTCCCGGCCGTCGTAGCCGTGGATGTAGGTGCCCACGATGCCGGCAAACACGTGCTCGCCGTCGTGGCTGGTGCCGAACTCGCTGGTCACGCCACAGTCGGCCGACGTGAGCCCGTAGTGCCAGCTGCACGGGTTCGACAGCTCGGTCCAGCCGTCGAGGTCGTAGGTCTGGAAGGCGGCGGTGCAGTCACCTGAGGATGTGGTTCCGGACTGGTACACGCAGGTGCTCGCCCAGTAGAGCGTGGTGTCGACGGAACAGGCGCCGGTCGTCCGGTCTTCCTGGGTGCAGTACGTGGCCGTGCCGCGCGCCCGGTAGCGCACGGTGACGAGCGCGTTGATGTCGGCGTCGTCGAGCTTGAAGGACTGGGTGCGATCGGTGGTGGTGGTGCCCACGGCGGCGCCCGAGGTCCAGCCGGCCACGCCCCCGGTGTTGCCCGGCCATACGAAGTTGGCCACCAGCGTCCAGCCGCCGGTGTCGCGCGTCATGTCGCACACCACCTCGGTGGGCACGCCGGCGAGGTCGATCCAGTAGTTCCCGTCGGCCGCCGCCGAGCGGAGGTCCTGGATGCCGAGGCAGCTGCGCCCGGGGCAGGCGGCGTCGCTGCCGAGCAGCGTGGCGGGGTTGTCGATCGCGCCGTCGCAGTCCTCGTCGGCGCCGTCGCAGGTCTCCGTGGCGCCGGGGCTCAGCGCCGGGTTGCCGTCGTCGCAGTCGCCGTCGTCCTCGGAGAAGCCGTCGCCGTCGTCGTCGGTCAGGTACGGGTCGGGCGCGGTGTCGACCGCCGAGTCCCCAGCCGAGTCCCCAGCCGAGTCGGTGGCGCCGTCGCCGTCGCCGTCGGTGTCGCCGTCGCCGTCGCTGTCGCCGTCGCCGTCGCCGTCGCTGTCGCTGTCGCTGTCGCTGTCGCTGTCGCTGTCGCTGTCGCTGTCGCTGTCGACGGGCGC
>VGRE01000041.1 GCA_016875435.1 Deltaproteobacteria bacterium
GTGCGCGAGGGCGGCGACGACCTGATCGCCCGCGCCCGCCGGCGCGATCCGGCCGACCTCGAGCCCCTGCGGGCCGCGCGGGCCACGGCGGGGCGGCGGGGCGATCACGCCCTGCTCGTCGCGCTGGCTGACCACGGCGATCCTCGCGCACTTGTCGACTTTCGCGATGCCCTGCGCGCCCGCGACGTCGATCCGGGCCGGGGCTTCACCCAGCGCCGGCTCGCCGCCGACGGCCTCGGCGCGCTCGGCCTGCGCGCGGGCGTGCCCCTCGTCGCCGCCGCCCTGCGCGACGAGCAGGCAGACTTCGAGGGGCGCCCCGGCGCCGGCCTCGGCATCCAGTACCCGGTGCGGGCCAACCTGCTCTACGCGCTCGGCGAGATCGGCCACCCCTCGGCCATCCCCCTACTCGTTCCCTATCTCGACGACGCGAGCAGTTCGGCGCTCGGCGGCCTCGATCTGCCCGCCATGGACTCGCTCTTCCGCATCGGCAGGCCCGCGATCGACCCGTTGCGACGCGCGCGCGCGGGGCTGGGGGAGCGCGGCCGCGCGAACGCCAGTGCGCTGCTCGGCGCGTTGCTGGGCGGGCAACCGCGACCCGGGGAGGCGCCATGAGCGCGGCCGAGACTGGGCCCTGGCTCGACCCCAGGTTCGCGGAGGGTGCGGCCCACTACGACGCCGGGCGGTACTTCGAGGCCCACGAGGCCTGGGAGCACCTGTGGCGCGCGCAGCCCGCCGGCCAGGAGAAGACCTGGCTCCAGGGCCTCATCCAGCTCGCAGTGAGCCTCGAACACCACCGTCGCGGCAACCCCCGGGGACGCGACGGGCAGTGGGCCAAGGCAGCGGCCAAGCTCGACGCCCCCCGCGCGGGACCGGTCGACCTGGTTGCCACCATCGCCGAGGCGCGGGCTTCGCTCGGCAGCACGCCGTCCGTCTCGGGAGCATTCCTGTCGCGACCGCGAGTTTGTTACTCCGTCGAGGAGCCGGCGTAGCCGGTCCCGGTGCTGACGTTCGCAGTCGTTTTGTCGCTGCCGGCCGCGTAGCCCACGCCGGTCTCGCCGTGGAAGATACGGCCCATGCCCGCCCGCGAGATCGACACCACCCACTGCTGGTCGCTGTGGCCGGCCTGAGCCTTCTCCTTGTCCACGAAGCGAACGCAGATGAACCCGTCGCTGCCCCCGTCGCCGGTGATGTCGCATCCAAAGTCGTCGCCGTCGTTGAGCACCAACCCGGCTGGACCGAAGTGGATCGCGCCGGGACTGCCCCCGTGCGCCGGCCCCCGGAGGGCGGGATCGATGTCCTGGATCGTCACGCCGGGAAGCTCGTCCTCCTCGCCCTCGGCGATGTTGACGTAGCCCTCGCCCGCGATGGTGTTGGCGCCGTCCATCTCGACGGGCAGCGTGTCCCAGCTCGTGGACTCCGCCCCTTCGTTGCCTTTCTGTATCCAGTAGGTGCCCACTGCCTCGCCGCTCGAGGAGGGGTCGGCGTCGGTGACATCGAACCAGATCCGGTACTCGGTGCCGTCGGCGATGGCCATGGCGCGAGCGGCATTGACCCGGGCGAGGAACTCATTGGCCGCGCGACGCGTGCGCCAGGACGGGATGGTCTCGCTGAGCAGGCCGGCGCCGATCGCCGCCAAGATCCCGACGATGGCCACGACGATGGCAATCTCGATGAGCGACACGCCGCGACGGTTGCCCATGCATACCTCACCGCGAATCATACCTCACCTACCGAGCAGCGTGTCGCGCAGCCGCGATGCCGCGATGCCGCGCCATCCCTCGGCCTGGCGGGTGTAGAGCCGAGCCAGCACCTTCTCGGGGTCGGCGCCCTCCTGCTTGATGGCGCGGTACGCCTTCTCCGGGAGGTCCAGATCCTCGAAGCGGGCCTTCACGCCTTCCCAGGCCTTCCGCTCCCGCAGGCGCAGGAACTCGTCCCGGGCGGAGGCCAGCGCCCGCGCCTCGCGCGACCGGCCTGCACGTTCGAGATCCTTCACCATACCGGCGGTTTTTTGCTGGTACGTGGCCACTGCGGCGTCGGCAGGCAAGGACACGCCGGCGTCTCGGAGCAGGCGGGCCCACTCGCTCGCGGCCACCGCCGGCAGCGCCGCGACGCCCGTGGGCGACGCCGGCGCGATCTCCCGCGCCTCGACGGCAGCACCCGGCTGGATCGCCTTCTTGAGGGCGTCTTGCAGCGTGCTCACGACTAGGCTCCTTGCGTGCTGGGGCGCCTAACGGTTAGCCGCGCGGGCTGCCCCATCCCGGGGCAGGCGAGCCCGGCCCACGACATCCCGTCGAACCCCCGGTCTCGCAAACTTCCCGCACCCAAGGAGCCATAATCATGGCACGCTATCGTGGACCCCGGCTCGCTCGTTGCCGGCAGGTGGGCGTGGTGCTTCCGGGCCTGACGACGGTCGCTACGCTCGACCGCCCGTTCCCCCCCGGCCAGCACGGTACCCGCCGCAAAGGCAAGCAGAGCGACTACAAGGAACGCCTCGTGGAGAAGCAGAAGATGCGCTTCCACTACGGCATTCTCGAGAAGCAGTTCCGTCGTTACGTCACCGAGGCCAGCCGTCGCAAGGGCACGACCGACCGCATCCTCGTCACCCTGCTCGAGAGCCGCCTCGACAACATCATCTGGCGCCTCGGCCTCGCCGCCACCATCCCGGCGGCCCGACAGCTCGTGGTCCACGGCCACATCACCGTCAACGGCCAGCGGGTCGACCGCCCGAGCTTCCACGTGAAGCCCGGCGCCGCCGTGGCCATCCACGAGAAGAGCAAGTCGCGCCCGTTCATCCAGGCCGCGCTGGAGCTCGCCGCCACCCGCGTGCGCCCCGGCTACCTGGAGTTCGACCCCGCCACCGCCAGCGGCAAGATCGTCACCGAGCCGCAGCGCGAGGACTTGCCCTTCGATTGCGCGCCCCAGAAGATCGTCGAGTTCTACTCGCAGCAGATCTGACGGGTCACTCGCCCGAATCGGGGGCGCCGGTCTCGCCGGTGTCCCCCGCATCCTGCGGATCGAGGGCGGCGACGACCGTCACCTCGTCGCTCGCCTTCCCGCCCTCGCCATCGTCCACGTCCATGCGCAGCAGCAGCTCCTCGCCGCCGAGCAACTCCGGCGGCGTGTCGGCGTCGCCCGCGGCAAGGGCCGCCACGTCGAGGATGCCGAACATGCTCGGGTAGTAGCCACCGCACTCGCTCTCGGCGACGAGCATCACGCGGAACAGCCCGTAGGAGAGCTGCGCCTCTCGCGCCGGGTACTCGATGGTGTACTCGATGCTCACCACCTCGGCCGTGCCCTGCACCCGGGCTGCCGCCAGCACGTGCCAGCCCCCCTGCGGCCCGTGGACCATCGTCTGGTCGCTGCCCGCGGGCATCTCCACCCAGATGGGGCGGCCGTCGCCGTCGTAGCTGGTGCCGCCCACGTCGACGGTGGCCTCGCAGCCGCAGGCGCCGGTGCAGCCGCTCTCGGGGGCGTCGCCGCCGTCGCAGGCGGCGAGGAAGAGAAGGAGGGGGATCACCCCTTCACGGTAGCCGCTTTCTTCTGGGAGCTGTCACAGACCATCCGCACGACTCCGGGCATCAGTCGTTGGGCGAGGGCGCTGAACCACCCGTCGAGGCCGGGGATGATCTCGAAGCTCCCGGCGGCCATGCCGTCGAGCATCGCCGCGGCCACGGCGTCGGCGCTCATCGTCTTCACGTTGCCGGCGATCGCCTTGGTTTCCGCCGGCTTGTACTGGTTCTCGAAAGCGAGCTGCGGCGTGTCGGTGTCGGGCGGCAGGCACACGCTCACGCGCACGCCGTGGGGCCACATCTCGCCGCGAAGGCACTGCGAGAAGCCTACCAGCGCGAACTTCGAGGCGGAGTAGGCGGTGTAGCCGTAGATGCCGATGGCCCCGGCCATCGACGACACGTTCAGCACATGGCCCGACTTCCGCGCCACCATGCCGGGCAAGAGCGCACGGCAGCAGTGGACGGTGCCGAAGTAGTTGATGTCCATCATCCAGCGGAACTGGTCGGGTTGTAGCTCGAGGAAACGCCCCGGCATCACCACGCCCGCGTTGTTCACCAGCATGTCAACCGGGTGCGCCCGGTCGTGCGCGCCGAGCTTCTCCACCACCTCGGCCTCGCTGGCCACGTCGACCGGCAGGGCCATCGCCCGGTCGCCGAGCTGGGCGCGGGCCTCGTCGAGCTCCCTCGGGCGACGCGCGGCGATCGTCACCCGGCCGCCGCGCGCGATGACCCCCTTCGCCGCCGCGAAGCCGATGCCACTGCTGCCGCCCGTCACCAGGACGTGCTTGCCGGCGAAGTACGACATCGCCTAGCCGCGGCTCGAGAGCCAGCGGTTCACCTGGCCGACGATGTCGCGATCGGGCACCGTCTCCCAGTCCTTGAGGAAGGCGGCGTTGCCCTTGTCGGTGAGCGGGTGGCTGTAGAGGGACTTGTAGACCTTGAAAGGCGCGGTGGCCACGTCGGAGCCAGCCATCGCCGCCTGCACCATGTGCAGCGGGTGACGGATGCTCGCCGAGAGCACCTGGGTCTTGAGTTCGGGGTAGTTCGCGTAGATCTGGACGATCTTCTGGATGAGGTCCATGCCGTCTTCGCTCACGTCGTCGAGGCGCCCGAGGAAGGGGCTGATGTACGTGGCGCCGGCCTTGGCGGCGATGAGCGCCTGCATCGGCTGGAAGCAGAGGGTGACGTTCACCCGGATGCCCTCGGAGGACAGCGCCTTGCAGCACTTGATGCCCTCGATGGTGAGCGGCACCTTCACCACCACGTTGCGATGTACCCGCGCCAGCAGGCGCCCCTCCTCGATCATCTTCGGCGCGTCGACGGCCACCGTCTCCGCCGACACCGGGCCGTCGATGATCGTGCAGATCTGGTAGATGGTGTCGACGAAGTCGCGGCCCTCCCTGGCGATGAGCGAGGGGTTGGTGGTGACCCCGTCGATGATGCCCCAGCTGGCGGCCTCGCGGATCTCGTCGAGGTTGGCGGTGTCGAGGAAGAACTTCATGGCGGATTCTCCGGCGCGGCGCGGCCCTATCCCGCCGGTGGGCCGCGGGAGCGTGCCGATCGCAGGCAAGGCGACTCGGGCGGCCAGGCGCGCGGCGTAGTGCTTCCCAGTGACAGGGTGAGCGGCACTCGGCCAGGCCTCGACGAGCGGCACCAGCGCGAAGGGCCGGTCGCCGAGGCGGGGGTGCGGGAGCTGCGCCTCGGGGTCGCGGGAGGCGATGCCCTCCACGAGGAGCAAGTCGACGTCGAGCACGCGATCGGCCCATCGCCGCGACGCGCGGCGACCCGCCCGCGACTCGATCTCGCGCCCGGCGCGAACCAGCTCTCGAGGCGACAGCGAAGTCTCGACCACGACCACCGCGTTGAGGAAGGGGCGACGCGCCACCCCCCCGGCCGGCGGGGACCAGTACACCCGGCTGGTCGCGATCACGCGCGTGCCGGGAAGGGCATCGAGGGCGCGCGCGGCGAGGGCCAGCGCGGCGGCGGGGTCGCCCAGCGAGGCGCCGAGGCCGAGGGCCGCGCGCCGAGGCGTCCTCAACGGGGTGCGACGACCAGTGCGCGTTCGTCACCCAAGGCATCGCGGCGACGCTGTGCCTCGGCGCCCTCCGAGCGCACCACGCCATCGTTGCCCACCACCCAGGCGTCGCCCCGGGGGTTCTCCGGGAGCGCGAAGCCGAGCTCGGTCAGCGCTCCCGGCGCGGACAGCCGCTCTCCGGCGTCGCGGTAGTGCTGGCGGCAGGCTTCCGCCCACTGGTCGACCATCTGGTCGTGCTGGATGCGCCGCTTCTGGCGCTCGAGGTAGTGGGTCTCGGCCTCGGTGGCCGCCTCGGCGAGCTGGGCGTCGAGGTAGCGGAGCGCGCTCTCCCGGGCTCCGCCCTCGCTCAACATGCCGGCCGCCGCCGCCGCCCACCAGCCTGGCGCGCCGGGGCGCTCGGCGGCCACGCGCATCCATTTCGCCGCCAGCTCGCGGTCCCTCTCGTACAGGTAGGCGTTCATCCCGCGGGAGAATGGACACCACCCGTCGGTGGGGATGGTCTCGCTACAGCGCTCGTAGACGGCGCTGGCGGCGGCGATCTCCCCCGTGCTGCGCAGGAGGCCGCCGCCGTAGTGGTAGGCGGTGAGCCAGCGGGCATCCAGCGTGTTCACCGCCAACACGGCGCCGCCGAGCCACTCGCGCCACTCCTCGCTGGCGTCGGTGTCGTAGCGCTCGCCGAAGGTGATCACCGTCCGCACCCAGAGCAGGCTCGCCAAGGGCTCGTGGAAGCCGGAGGCTGCCACCCGCAGCGTGTCGCCGCGCGGGAGGAACAGCAGCGCCGCGTCGATCTGGCGCGCATGGCGCGTGCGATCGGCAGCCGGCTGCGCCGCCCCCGCGACCATGGCCCCCACGAGCGCGACCCCGAGCCTCCGCCACATGCGCGCCGCCTAACCGCCGGCCGCCTCGCCCGACCAGGGCACGCCGAGCCCCGGGGGCGTGCGTCCCTCGTGCCAGGCGCGCGCCCAGGGGACGAAGTCCTCGCCCGGCCAGTCCACTTCCATTCCCTCAAGGGTGGCGAGCAACCTCGCCACCGAGGCGAGCCGGATGAACCCCTTGCCGATCCCCTGGGGCACGCCATTGCCCCAGGCCACGAACATCGCCACCGGGTCGTGTTGCATCGACGTGAGCGTGCCGTGATCCGACATCACGATGAGCATGTCATCGTCATCGATGGCGCGCGCGAGGTGGCCGAGCCGGTGGTCGATGTAGCGGTAGAAGCTGAAGAGCGCGGGCTGCCCGTCGTCCTGCGCGCCCGCGCTGGCCACCCCGAAGGTGCCGTGGGTGACAATGTCGAGCGCCTCGAGACGGTACAGGATGATCTCGGCGCCACCCTCGCGAACGAGCCTCAGGACGCCATCGACCTGCGACGCCGTCGTATTCACGGAGGTATCCAGATGCATGCGTTCGATGCCGTCACCCCGCCACTCCGGATGTCGCGACAGCTCGTCCTCATCCAGCGCGCGGGCGAAGGGGCCGAGGGCGACGGTGGAGCGGGCCCCATAGGGCCCCACCAGCTCCGCGTTGCGGCCCGCCTTTACCGCGCCGTGGGAGAACAACAGGTTGGCGATGCGCCGATCCGAACCGCCCAGCGTGGTGAATATATCGGCGTTTTTCGGAAATAGGACGGCCAGCGGCTCGAAGGGGTTCTTGCCCACCGATGCGAGACCGGCCAACTCCATGCCCAGCTGGTGGACCACGGCGGGGAAGGCCGCGCTGGTCTGGGCGGCCGGCGCGGTGAGCGCCGCCATCGCCGAGGCCGTATAGGCCGGATACTGCACGATGGGTGCGCGGAAACCCTGGGCCAGAAGGGCGTGGAGCACGGGCATCTCGCCGCGCTGGCGCAAGTAGCCAGCAAGTCGCCAGTCGCCGCTGTCGAGGATCACCACGACGATGCGGCGCACGCCGTCGGGCGGCGACCTCGGGCGCAGGTCGGTCTCCACCGCGCGAGGCGATGGCGTGCGCACCTCGACTGGCACGTTGATGGTCGTGCCGGCAACCACCCAGGTGGTACCCGACGCGTAGGTGGCCTCGCCGCTCCGGAGCACCCAGCGGACGGGCGTCGCACTTGCCGCGCGCTGCACCGTCAAGGCACGCTCAGTCAGCGGCAGCTCGGTCCACGCCCCATCGACCCGCTTGTGCGCGTCGGGCGACACCCACAGCGACACGTCGGCAGGCAACGCGCCCGCCACCTCGAAGGCGAGCGTGCCGACCTGCGCCCCGCCGGCGGTGGCCACCTGCTCGCCCTGCGCCAGGCGCTGCAGCTCGTCGAGGTCGCCCACCCTGGACAGGTCGAGCACCTGGGCGCGCTCCACCCAGTAACGCGCGACCTCAAACTTGCCCTGGACGACGGCATGACCCACCAGTCGGCGCAGCAGCACGACGCGCTCGTCGTCGCCGCGGACCTGCTCCACGTTCTCGGCTGCCGCGAGCAGGGGCGTAAGCCAGTCGCCGCCCTCGACCGGCAACAGCGCGGCGAGACTGAGAGCCACCGCCAGCGCGGCCTCCGCGCTGGGACGGTCCTGCGGGTTGACGCCCCATTGGTCGGCGAGCCGCCTGGCCTCCGCCGCGTCGCCAAGCTGCGCCGCAGCCTTGATTCGCAGGTTCCACCAGTCGTCGACGTCAGCCGGCTCGCCCACGGGCACCGCTTGCCCCAGCGTCGTTACCGCAGAATATTCGTCGTGGGCGCGGATCTGGTCGTTGGCCACGAGCAGCCGCAGGTGGAGCGCGTGCGCGGGTTCCAGATGGCCCGCCCAGCCGATGGCCCGGGGCGCGAGCTCGGCGAGGGGCTCCGAGCGACGGAGGGTGTGGTACGCGAGGTACGCCGCGCGCGCCTCGCCGGGCTGCGACGCCACCAGCCGCTCCACCACCGCCAAGACTTCCGCGCGGTGCCCGCGCGCCTCGGCACCGGCGGCCCACTGCTCGACCAGGGCGAGCGCGGGCGTCCAGTGGGCGGCATCGGTCCAGCCCAGCCGCTCGTCGAGGAGCGCGAAGCACTCGTCGCGTCGCCCAACTTGGGCCAGGGCGTTGCAGCGCAGCTCGAGCGCATCATGCACGACGCCGTCACCGGAATCGGGGGTGTCGAGCAGGTGGGTCGACGCCTCGATCACGGCCGACCAGTCGCGCGCGTCATGGGCCTCCTGGGCGTGAAACGCCGCCAACACCTGCTCCGTCTTCTGCCGCGACCACACGACACTCGCCAGCAGGGCACCGAGCAGGGCCGAGCCGAGAGCAAGGGCGCGGGCCCGGCTCAAGGACTGCACCCAGCGAGCGACCTCGCCGTCAGCTTCAGCTCGTCGCCCTCGGGCTCCGCCTGCACCTCCACGCGGCGCAGCGGGTACGACAGCGGCGGGAGCACGCTCCCCGGCGGTCGGCTCGCCGCCACCACCGCGTCGGCCTCCGCCATCGCGTCGAAGTCTATCGTTGCCACCAGGGCCGTCTCGCCTGCGAGCCGCGCCGCGCCCGGGGCCAGCGCGCGGCCCAGCGCGTCGCGATTCCACGCCACGACGAGTTGGTCGCGGGTGCGCGCGTAGCACGGCTCCAACTGGGGCAGGATCCGCAGCCCGGCGAGGCACTCGCCGGCGACCCCCTCCACGCTGGTGACGCTTCGCTGGACGCTCCACTTCTCCGCTACACCGGCCACGAAGGCCTCGATCGCCGGCCCTGCGGCGGGTTCCCGGACGCCCACGGCGAGCGCGAGTACCGGCAGTTCGCCACCGGGCTCGGGCGGGTACGCAGCCAGCTCCCAGTCACCGGCAAGCACGGCGCGAGAGAGCAGCGCGCCCTTGAGCCCGAAGAGGCTGTCGGCCTGCGATCCCGACTCGACCAGCCCTGACACGTCGATGCCGTCGGCGGGCCGCGCCCGGACGTGCAGGATGGCGCCCTCGTCGGCCAACACCGATGGCCCTGCAGGCTCCGCACCCGGCACCGCCAGCGCCCCGACGGCACTCCCCGACTGGAAGGAGAGCCAGGCCTCGGCGCGGACCGGCGCCGCGCCACCCCAGAGCGTCCCCCGGCCCACCAGCCGCCCCGCGTCACCCCACCCGAAGGCGAGGGCCGCACCGCCGCGAAACACGCGCACGGGGTCGGGCGGGGACACGCAGCGCAGGTTGCGCCACGCGTCGGGACCGGCCCCGAAGATCTCGCCGGGGCAGCTTACGGCCAGACCGCGCCACGCGATCGCCACCTCGGCGGCCTCGCTCCCCGCGAAACGTTCGAGGCAGCCAGCCATCTCGCCGAGGGCGGCGCCCGTGGCGCTGATGAAGCCCTCTTGCGGCAGGTCGGCACCAGGGCGCGGATCAGCCAGACATGCAAGGAGGAAGAACGGCGACATGCGGGCCGGGGCCTAACATCAGCAAAAACGTGAGGGCACCCCCCCAGGAGGAGGAGTGCCCCAGCGCGGGCGCGGGACCGCCCAGCACCCGTCGAACTAGTAGACCTGAGCGTCGTTGGCGTCGAGCAGCGTGGCGTTCGTCGAGCCCCCGCCGAGGGCGGGCGCATGGATGGCCTGATAGGTGACCTGGTTCCCGTCGCCGTCCACGTCACACCAGCCCTGGACGGTGAAGGAGTCGACCGCCGCGGTGACGCTGTACACGCCGCGCACCGAGCCGTCCGGCGCCCAGCCGATGGTGTCGAAGCCGCTGCCCCCTGCCCATCTGGTCGGAGCCTTATTGCCACCCCCGGAGGGGGCTTCACTCGCACTGATGAAGGAGTCAAACTGCGCCTCGTAGGACAACTCGGCGGTCTTGATGCCGTCGACGTTGCTCGGCACCTCGGCGCGCTTGGCCTTGTACTGCATCGCGACGAAGTTGGGGATGGCGATCGCGGCGAGGATGCCGATGATGGCCACGACGATCATGAGCTCGACGAGAGAAAAGCCCTTGTTCTGACGCATCTGGATGTCTCCGAACGTTTGGGAAGATGCTGGCCTGACAGCCAGACGGTTCATGAATCAGCAAACCCCGTGCCAAACGGTATGACCTGCACTATTCCCCGAACCTGCCGCTTTTTGTCACACCGGGGACTGACAATTCTCGTCAGGTGTCACTCCGCGTCACCTTCCTGGGCGAGGCCGAATTTGATGAGCCGGTAGCGGAAGGAGCGGAAGGTGACACCCAGCAGGCGCGCAGCCTGGGTGCGGTTGCCGCCCGCCGCCGCGAGGGCACGCTCGATGTAGCGCCGCTCCACGCCGCCGAGCCGGGCCTCGAGGTCGACGCCGCTCTCGGGAAAGGGCTCGTCGTCCGTCTCGCCGGCGCCGGGGGCCAGCCCGCCGTGGAGACGCTCGGGCAGCGCTCCCGCCGACACGACCACGCCGCTCTCCAGCGCCACGGCGCGCTCGACGATGTTCTGCAACTCGCGCACGTTGCCCGGAAACGCGTAGGCCCGCAGGAGGCGCTGGGCCTCGGGGGTGAGCCCCCGGAGCGGCTTGCCGTACTCCTCGGCGAATTTCTCCACGAAGTGCGTGGCGAGGGTGAGGATGTCGTCGCCCCGCTCGCGCAAGGGCGGCATGTCGATCTGCACCACGTTGAGCCGGTAGTAGAGGTCTTCGCGAAAGCGGCCCGCTTTCACCTCGGCCACGAGGTCCCGGTTGGTGGCGGCCACCACCCGCACGTCGACCGCCACCTCCTCGGTGCCGCCCACGGGCGTGACCTTGCGCTCGGCGAGCGCGCGCAACACCTTCACCTGGGCCTGGATCGGCATCTCGCCGATCTCGTCGAGAAAGAGCGTGCCGCCGTCGGCCGCCGCGAAAAAACCCAGCTTGTCCGCAGACGCCCCCGTGAAGGCGCCCTTCTTGTAGCCAAACAGCTCGCTCTCGAAGAGCGTTTCCGGGATGGCGCCGCAGTTCATCGCCACGAAGGGGCCGCCGCGCCGCTCGCTGCCGTGGTGAACGCTCCGCGCGATCAGTTCCTTGCCCGTTCCCGACTCGCCGCAGACGAGGCAGTTGATCCTGGTGCCCATCACCCGCCGCACCAGGGCGTACACCTCCTGCATCGGCGGCGACGTGCCCACGAGTTGCGCGAAGCCGTAGCGATCACCGAGTTCCGCCCGCAGCCGCGCGTTGTCGGCCTCGAGCTTGCGCATCGCCAGCGCCTTGGCCACCAGCATGCGCAACTCGTCGTTCTGGAAGGGCTTCGTCACGTAGTCGAAGGCCCCCTCTTTCATCGCGGCGACGGCGGTGGCAGTGCTGCCATAGGCGGTCACGAGGATCACCGGCACGTCGCGCCCGGCCTGCGCGGCGCGCACCCGCAACTGCCGCAGCACCTCGATGCCGTCGATGCCAGGCATGGTGAGGTCGCTCACCACGAGGTCGGGACCCCAATGGTCGAAGGCCAGGAGCCCGGCCTCGCCGCTCGACGCCTCGCGCACCTCGTAGCCCGCGCGCCCGAGCACCATGCCCAGCACCTCGCGCAAGGCGGGCTCGTCGTCGATGATCAGGATGCGGTCGCGACCCATCGCTAGTTCCCCGGGCCCGGAGGTGGGAGGGACAGGCGGAACTCGGTGCCGCCGCCGTCGCGCGGGCTAACCTCGATCGTCCCGCCGTGGCCGCGCACCACCTGGTCGACGAGGGCGAGCCCGAGCCCGGTGCCGCCCGAGCGACGCGTGTAGAACGGGTCGAAGATGCGCAGGCGCTCCTCGGCGGCGATGCCCACGCCCCGGTCGGCCACCTCGATCCCCGTGGAGCCGTTCTCGGCGCGGCGCACGCGCAAGCTGATGGTGCCGCCGTCGGGCATGGCCTGCGCCGCGTTGAGCAGCAGGTTCCAGACCACCTGCCGGATGCGGTCGGGATCGACGTCGGCGCGGGCGGCGTCGGCCTCGATCGCCACCTCCACCTTGCCGAGGTAGC
The DNA here is from genome assembly GCA_016875435.1 of Deltaproteobacteria bacterium. Classification (GTDB taxonomy): domain Bacteria; phylum Myxococcota_A; class UBA796; order UBA796; family SXON01; genus SXON01. The sequence goes on from VGRE01000041.1 coordinate 12,386, forward strand.
GCGGGTCGGACTGGAAAGCCTCGGCGCAGCCCCGCACCAGCGCCCCCACGTCGCTCGGCACCCGGCGCAGGGTGGGCGCACGCGCCGCATCGAGGAAGTCTTCCACGAGGCGGTTGAGGCGCTCGGCCTCGCGCAGCGCCACCCGCACCTCGCGGGAAGGTCGCTCCTCGTGGATGAGCTGGAGCGTTCCCGAGAGCGCCGCCAGGGGATTGCGGATCTCGTGCGCGAGGCCGGCCGAGAGCATGCCGACGGCCACGAATTGCTCGTCGCGCTGGGCACGCTCGCGCATCGCCCACAGCTCGGTGACGTCTTCCACCACCACCACGCGGCCACCGTCAGGCATCGCGGCCTGGCTGCACACCCACCGGCGGCCGTCTGGCCGCAGCTCCTCCCAGGAGCGATGGTGGATCCCCCCCGAGAACACGTCGGCCAGGCGCCGCCCCGCTACCTCGCCGACGAGGAGCCGCCCGGAGGGGTTGAGATCGACCACCAGATCGTTCGCGTCCGTGGTCAACACCCCGGCGCGCACGCGCTCGAGCACCGTCTCGCTCGCGATGCGCTGCGCGCGCAGTTCCGCGCCGGCCACCTCGAGGGAGGCGGCCAGCTGGCCCGCGAGGACGGCGACGAGGAAGTAGGAAAGCACCCGGAACCCCGTTTCCCAGTAGAGCAGCTCCAGGCTCGAATCCGAATCTTGCCCGGTCGAGATCGCCACCGACAACAGGCCCATCGTCGAGAAACCGGCGGCGGCCAGCGCCGCGTTGCGTCCCAGCAGGTACGCTCCCGCCGCGATGGTGGGGAAATACAGGAAGGTGAGCAGCGAGCTGGCGCCGCCGGTCCAGGCCGCGAGCACCGAGGCGCCCGCCACGTCGACGGCCAGCTGCACGTAGATGAACGCCGTCGCCGCCCGGTTGCGCCGGGCCCACAGGGTGGTGAGCACCAGCACCAGCAACTGCCCGGCCACCAGCCGGAAGAAGGTCGAGGTGCTGCCCCGGACGTCCCAGCCGCCGGTGGCCGCTAGCGCCAGCGCCGACGCGAGGATGGCGAGCGCCACCACGAAGCGGAAGACGCTGTAGCGTTGGAGGCGAGGCGTCATCGGAAGGGGAGAGTAGCGGCCCTATCCGACGTTGCCGGCCATCTCGAAGATCGGCATGTACATGGCGATCACGAGGCCGCCGACGACGACGCCGAGGAAGGCCATGATCATCGGCTCGAGTGCGCTGGTCATCGCCTCGACCGCCTGGTCGACTTCCTCGTCGTAGAAGTCGGCGATTTTCCCGAGCATCACGTCGAGGGCGCCGGTGGCCTCGCCCACGCCCACCATCTGGCACACCATCCGCGGGAAGACCCCCGACTCCAGGAGCGGCTCGGCGATCGTGCGACCCTCGCTGATGCTCCGCGCCGCCCCGACGATCGCCTTCTCCACCACCTTGTTGCCGGCGGTGCGCGAGCAGATGTCGAGCGCCTCGAGGATGGGCACGCCCGACGACAACATCGTGCTGAGCGTGCGGCAGAAACGCGCCACCGCCACCTTGGTGACCACGTCGCCGAACACCGGCAACTTCAACATGAGCGAGTCGAACACCCAGATGCCGCGGTCGGTCTTGAGCACGGCGCGCAGGGCCACGCCGGCAACGACCAGCCCGATCACGATGTAGCCGATGTTCGCCGTCAGCCACTTCGACAGGTTCACCACGAACTGCGTGGGTGCGGGCAGGGCCGAGCCGAAATCGGCGAACATGTCCTCGAACTGCGGCACCACCTTGGTGAGCAGCAGCGCCACCACCACCGTCGCCACCCCGATCACGATCACCGGGTAGGTCATCGCGCCCTTCACCTGCCGGATCAGCTTCTGGTTCTTCTCCAGGTAGGCAGCGAGGCGGTTCATGATGGTGTCGAGCATGCCGCCAACCTCGCCGGCGGCGACGAGGTTGACGTAGAGATCGTCAAACGTCTTGGGGTAGGCCTTGAGCGCCTCGGCGAAGGTGTTGCCGCTCTCGACCTTCTCCTTGACCACCTTGAGCTGGTCGCGCAGCGTCGGGTTCTCGCACTGCGTCGAGAGGATCTCGAGGCACTGCACCAGCGGCAGGCCGGAGTCGATCATCGTGGCGAACTGCCGGGAGAAGATCACCAGGTCGCGCAGCGCGACACCGGGCTTGAGGAAGTCCGGCGTCGGGATAGCAATCTGGATGTCGATCGCGCCCTTGCTCTCCACCACGCTCGAGGGCGTGATGCGCATCTCGCGAAGCTTGCCCCGGGCGGCGTTGGCGTCGGCGGCATCGACCTTGCCCTTGCGCAGCTCGCCGCTCTCGGTCTTGCCCTCGTAGGCGAAAACGGCCATGCCTGTCGCTCCTAGCAGGAGCTAGTGTACACCAACCGTCCTCGGGTCGCGGAGCGTGGCCGCCAGTTAGCCCGCCGCCTGCGATGTCGCTCCTAGCCGCCGTCCGCGAGAACTGCCCCCCGCTGCTCTTCGAGCGAGGCGCCAGCTACGCGCGCGCCGGGGGCGTGGCCCGCAACGGGCCGGAGAACTTCGTGGTGCGCGTGCCCGGCCGGGCCGACGCGGTGGAAGTCTGGCTCAGCGGCGAGGACTACGAGTGTACCTGCGGCGCCGACGGCACCTGCGGCCACGTGGCCGCGGTCGCGGTGGCGCTTGCCGAGGGCCACGTGGCCGAGACGGCGAGGGGCACTACATACAAGTTGCGTCGCGACACATCGGGACTGATCTTCGACCGAGAGGTGCCCGACGGCGCCCCCCGTCGCGCGGTCGACACCGAGCTCAACCGCGTGCTCGCCGGCCAGTGGGGCCGCCCCAATCTCCCGCGCGGCCTCGCGGGGCAGGCGATCGCCGCGCTGCGGGGCGAGACGGTGCGCCTCGACGGCGAGACTGTGACGTGCGACGGCGCCCCGGTCACGCCCATCGCGATCGTGGTGGACGAGGGCGACGGGTGGAAGGTGCGCCTCGTGCGGCGCCCCGGCATCGACGAGGCCTTCGTCAACGGCGTGGTCCGCATGGGGGCGGTCCTGCGGCCCCTCGGCGAGACGAAGCTCGATCTGGGCCAGCGACAGCGCCTCGTCAACGGGGTGAGCTTCGCGCCCGGCGAGGCCGCGCGGCTGGTCACCGAGTTCCTCCCCGACCTGCGCAAGCTCGTCGACGTGGAACTGCGCACCCAGCGACTCCCCGAGCCGCGTCGCGACGCGCCGCGCCTGCTGTGGGACGTCACGGCCGACGGCCATCGCCTCCGCGCCCTCGCCCACGTGGTTTACGGCGACCCGGCCTACGCCCGCCTGGAGCACGGCGAGCTGCGCCGCCTCGATGCGCGCGTCATCCCCGCCCGCGACCGCGACGCCGAGCGGCGCCTGCTGGAGAGTGGCGTTCCCGTGGGCGTGCCCGTCGAGAACGAGGGCGCACAGGCGGCACTGTGGGTGAACGGTCTCCCGGCGCCCGCCCGGCAGGCGATTCTCAGCCGAGCACCAGGATTTCACATCCATAAGGCCGCCGCCGACCCCGAGGTGTCGCTCGTGGGCGACGGCGACTACCGGGTGCAGCTCAGCGGCGACGTCGATCCCCGCGCGCTCGTCGAGGCCTGGCGCGACCGCGCACCGCTCTTGCCCCTGCTCTCCGGGGGCTGGCGACCCGTCCCTCGCCAGTGGCTCGACGAGCACGCCGCCGTGCTCGCCGAGTTGCTCGACGCCGAGGACGAGGGCGGCGGCAAGATCACCCGGGCGCAGGCTCCGCTCGCCTTGCAGGCGCTCGAGGAGCTCGGCGTGGAGCCGCCGGCGGCGTTGCGCGGGCTGCGCGCGCTGGCGGGCGACTTCGACGCCATCCCGCCGACGCCGCAACCCGGGGGCTTCCGCGGCGTGCTGCGCGCCTACCAGCAGCGAGGCGTGGACTGGATCGCCTGGCTGCGCAGCGTCGGAATGGGCGGCCTGCTCGCCGACGACATGGGCCTCGGCAAGACCGTGCAGTGCCTCGCGTCGCTCCCCACGGGGCGCCACCTGGTCGTCGCCCCCACCAGCGTGCTCCACAACTGGGCGGCCGAGGCGGAGAGATTCCGACCCGACCTCCAGCGCCTCGTGTACCACGGTCCCGGGCGCAAGCTCGACCAGGCCGACCTCGTGCTCACCACCTGGGGCACGCTGCGGCTCGACGCGGAGTTGCTCGCCGGGGTGCGCTGGACGACCGCCATCTTCGACGAGGCGCAGGCCATCAAGAACCCCGAGTCGCAGGTGGCCATGGCCGCCCGGAAGGTCGCCGCCGACCTGCGCCTGTGCGTGAGCGGCACGCCGGTGGAGAACCGTCTCGACGAGCTCTGGTCGGCGATGCAGGTGGCTAATCCCGGGCTCCTCGGCAGCCGCCGCAGCTTTCGCGACCGCTTCGCCACGCCCATCGAGAACGGCCAGCGGGCGGCGCGGGACGGCCTCCGCCGTCGCATCCGGCCTTTCGTCCTGCGTCGCACCAAGCAGCAGGTGGCGCCGGAGTTGCCGCCGCGCACCACGCTGGTGATGCGCTGCGCGCTGACCGAGAGCGAGCGCGGACTCTACGACTCGGTGCGTACGCTCTCCTCGGCCGACGCCCGCCGCGCGCTCGCCGGCGGCAAGGGTTTCCTCCAGGTGCTGGAGGTTCTGTTGCGCATGCGGCAAGCCGCCTGCCACCCCGGGCTACTACCCGGCTCTGAGGCCACGAGTTCCTCTAAGCTGGAGCTATTGCTGGAGACGCTCGACGAGGTGGTGGCCGAGGGCCACCGGGCGCTGGTGTTCTCCCAGTGGACGAGCATGCTCGACCTCGTGGAGCCCGCGCTCGCCGCGCGCGGCTGGTCGCACGTGCGCCTCGACGGCAGCACGCGGGATCGCGCCGCCGTAGTCAACGCCTTCAACGCCGACGAGGGTCCGCCGGTGTTCTTGCTCTCGCTCAAGGCGGGCGGCACCGGGCTCAACCTCACCGCCGCGGACTACGTGTTTCACCTCGACCCCTGGTGGAACCCCGCCGTGGAAGACCAGGCCACCGACCGTGCACACCGCATCGGGCAGACACGCCCGGTGGTGTCGGTCCGCCTAGTCGCGGAAGACACCGTGGAGGAGCGCATCCTCGCCCTCCAGGAACGCAAGCGCGACCTCGTGCGTGCCGCGCTCGACGAGGACGCCCTGGCCCGCGCGCTGAGCGCGGACGAGCTCGCCGCCCTGTTCGAGTAGCCGCCCGCCGCCGGCGACGACGAGGAGGAGGCGATCAGCATCGCGTCGCGCGAGCGTCTGAATCGCCTCAACTTCCAGCGCGCTCGTCGCGAGGGGGCGGGCTCGCGGCGGCGTGACCTCGTCGACGTCGTGGTGCGCTCCGGCCCGGCGGTCGCTTGCCCGCGCGCAGCCAGGCAACCCGCGCGCTACGTTCCCGCGCGCATGCTCCCCGGATCACTAGAAGAGATCGAGGCCTTTCACCGCCTCCAGGCGAAGCTGGCGCCGCTGTTCGCGCAGGTGACCAAGGGTCGCCTCGAGCCGCAGACGGTGGTCGTCGTCCCGTCGTTGTCGCTCGACCCGGAAGAACTCGCGAAGGTCACCGGAGTTCACCACTACGAGGAGCGCATGCTCTACATGCTGATGCTGCTGCGACGCCCGCGCACGCGCGTGGTGTTCGTCACCAGCCAGCAGCTCGACCCCACCGTGGTGGACTACTTCCTCCACCTGCTCACCGGCGTTCCCTCCTCGCACGCGCGCGAGCGGCTCTTGCTCCTGCACTGCTCCGACGCGTCCAAGCTCCCGCTCACCGCGAAGATCCTCGCCCGCCCGCGGCTGGTGGAGCGTCTGAAGGCCGCCATTCCCGACCTGGAGCGCGCGCACCTGGTGTGCTTCAACACCTCGCCGCTCGAGCGCACGCTGGCGGTGCAGCTCGGCATCCCGCTCTACGCCAACGACCCCGCCCTCTACAACCTCGGGACGAAGTCCGGCTGCCGCAAGGTCTTCCGCGAGGCCGGCGTGCTCTTCCCCGACGGCTTCGAAGACCTGCGCGACGGCGCCGACATCGCCGAGGCGCTCGCCACCCTGAAGGAGCGCGACCCCGCCGCCCGCCGATCGGTGGTGAAGCTCAACGACGGCTTCTCCGGCGAGGGCAACGCGCTCTTCTACTACGACGGCGCCGAGGGCAAGTCGGGCGCCGACTTGCGCCGGTGGATTGGCGACAACCTCGTCAACTTGCGCTTCGAGGCGCCCGGCGAGCACTGGGAGCGCTACCATGCCAAGTTCCGCGAGATGCAGGGCGTGGTGGAGTCCTTCGTCGAGGGGGCCGAGAAGCGCTCGCCGTCATCGCAGAACCGGGTCAACGCGGCCGGCATGGCCATGCCGATCAGCACCCACGACCAGGTGCTCGGCGGCCCGAGCGGGCAGGTCTTCCTCGGCTGCACCTTCCCCGCCGACGACGAGTACCGTCTCCCGGTGCAGGACGCGGGCCTGTCCATCGCCCGCGTGCTCGCCCAGAAGGGGGTGATCGGCCGCTTCGCCACCGACTTCGTGTCGATCAAGCAAGACGAGGCCTGGAAACACTACGCTATCGAGGTGAACCTGCGAAAGGGCGGCACGACGCACCCCTTCCTCACGCTGCGCTTCCTCACCGACGGCAGCTACAACGCCGAGGATGGCCTCTTCTACAGCCAGACCGGCCGTCCCAAGTACTACTACGCTTCCGACTCGCTGCGCTCCGACGCCTACAAGGGCATCGGCCCGAGCGACCTCGTCGACATCGCCGTGGAACACGAGCTGCACTTCCACTCCTCCTCGGAGCGCGGCGTCGTCTTCCACCTCATCGGCGCGCTCTCGGAGTTCGGGAAACTCGGCGTGGTGTGCATCGGCGACAACTGGCAACAGGCTAAGTTCCTCTACCGCAAGACCAAGGACACCCTCGACCAGGTGGCGAGGATGAGGCCGCAACTTGCACCTTGATTCGCAGGGCGCTCCGGGCTTATGCTGCGCCCCCATGTTGACGCTCGCGCTCGTGGCCTGCGACGGGCCTGACTACAGCTCGATCCCGCAGGAGCGGGTGGTCGACAGCTTCACCTACGTCGACGCGGGCGCGCTCGCGCCGGGCGACCGGCAGCCCTTCACCGTGCCGCTGTTTTCCCGTGCCGACGGCGCCGCCCGGATCTTCGAGGTGGTGGCCCAAGACGTCAGCGTGCCCGAGGGCGCCGAGCAGCCCGCCTTCCTCGTCGAGGACGCCTACTGGGCGAACGAGCTGTGCGACAGCGACGGCGACGGCGTGGCCGACTGCCTCGACCTCGAGGGCTACGACCCGAACTCCGATGCCGACACCTTCCCCCTCACCGTGATTTTTGCCCCCACCGTGGAGGGCTACTACGAGAGCATCCTCACCGTCTGGTCGAACGACACGCAAACCCGGGAGAAGTTGCCGCTCCCCGACGACCCCGACGGCGACGAGTGGGGGGTCTGGCGCGTGCAACTGCGCGGCCTCTCCCGCCACGCGTGCGGTTTCGTCTGGCCAAGCTTCCGCGACTACGGCAAGCGCGCCGCCGGCGGCGACTTCCCGAGCACCTTCCTGGTGCAGAACTGCGGCATCGTCACGCTCACCGTGTCGGCCATCACCCTCTCGGAGACCACCTCGATGGCGAGCCTCACGCTGGCGCCGCTCTACGTGTTGCCGGGAGAGGCCGAGGAGGTCGACGTGGGCTGGACCCCGTCCGCCTACACCGGCGGCGAGCCCACCCCGGAGCGCGGACTGCTCAGCTTCGTGGGCACCTCCGACCTGCTCTCCGTCGACACCGTCGAGATCATCGGCAACGACTGCGCGCAGAGCGCCTTCAGCACGTGGTCGCACGGCGCCGATGGCTTCTCGAGCGAGAGCACCAACTGGGACGCCGACGGCGACGGCTTCACCCCCTGCGGCGGCGACTGCGACGACACTGACCCCAACGTGAACCCCTCGAAGGCCGAGGCGGTCGACCCCGAGTTGGAGACGCCGATCGACGACGACTGTGATGGCGCGATCGACGAGGCCGCCAACCCCATCGACACCGACGACGACGGCGATGGCTGCAACGAGAGCGGCTCGCTCTGCGGCGCGCAGGACTGCAACGACGCCAACGCGGACGTGTACCCGGGGGCGACCGAGATCGCGAACGGCATCGACGACGACTGCGACGGCTGGACCGACGATCACACCGAGCGTGCCGACGACGACAACGACTCGCTCTCGGAGCGCGACGGCGACTGCGACGACACCAACCCGCTCGTGCTCCCCGGCGCCAGCGAGATCCTCGACGGCATCGACAACGACTGCGACGGCACCATCGACGAGGGCGGCCCGTTGTTCGACGACGATGGCGACGGCTTCCTCGATGTCGAGGTCGACACCACGCAGAACGACTGCGACGACGACGATCCCTGGGTGTTCGCCGGCGCGCGCGAGTACTGCGACGGCTACGACAACGATTGCGACGGGCTCGTGGACGAGGGCAACGCCACCGACGAGGGCGGCCTCGACGCCGAGAACGGCGCTTGCGCCTTCCAGCCGACCCGCGACGACGTGGCCTCCTCGGCGGCGGCCAACGACACCGGCGCGGATCCCGGTGGCTGCCAGGCGGCCGCCGTCGGCGCGGCAATGTCGGCATGGGTCTCGGCCTCGGCGGCATTGCTTGTCCGACGCCGCCGCCGTGCATAGCCGTTGCCCGTGCGCTCGACCGTCGCCAACATCCTCATCATCCTCTCGATCATCGGCGTCTTGCTGCTCGGTGCCTACGCGTGGGAAACCTACGCGGTCCCTACCGTATCGCAGACCGCCTTCATCGCGATGGTGGAGAAGGGCGAGGTGGTGGAGGTCACCTTCTCCGGCAACAAGGTGCAGGGCAAGCGCCCGGGCGACGACGCCAACGCCCAGGCGCGCTTCGTCCGCACCGTGTCGGTCCCCGGCGACCTGGCCCTCGTCGACGCGCTGAAGGCCAAGGGCGTGACTTACGGCGCCACCCAGCCCGACGGGTGCGAGTCGTACATGCCCCTCGCCCTGCTCGCCGTCATCGCGAGCGTGATGCTGTTCACCAGCCTCGGCCGCGGCGGCGGCGGCGAGCCCAACGCGGCCCGCATCGCGCGTAGCCAGGCCAAGCTCGCGCCCGAGGAGGGCACCGGCGTCACCTTTAAAGACGTGGCCGGCATCGACGAGGCCGAGGAAGAGCTCAACGAGCTGGTGCAGTTCCTCAAGACGCCCGACCGGTTCACGCGCCTCGGCGGCAAGATCCCCAAGGGGGTGCTGCTCGTGGGCCCGCCCGGCACCGGCAAGACGCTCCTGGCGCGCGCGGTGGCGGGCGAGGCCGGGGTGCCCTTCTTCTCCATCAGCGGCTCCGACTTCATGGAGCTCTACGTGGGGGTGGGCGCGGCGCGCGTGCGCGACCTGTTCAAGCAAGCGGGGGAGCGGGCGCCCTGCATCGTGTTCATCGACGAGATCGACGCCATCGGCAAGGCCCGCGTGGCGGGCATGCCCGGCGGCGGCGAGGGCGAGCGCGACCAGACGCTCAACCAGCTCCTGGTCGAGATGGACGGCTTCGACGGCCGCAAGGGCATCATCCTCATGGCGGCCACCAACCGGCCCGACACGCTCGACGCGGCGCTCCTGCGGCCGGGGCGCTTCGACCGGCAGGTGCTGGTCGACCGTCCCGACGTGCGGGGACGCGAGGCGATCCTCAAGGTCCACGCCTCGAAGATCAAGCTCGGCACCGATGTCGACCTCAAGCGCATCGCGCAGCTCACCCCGGGTTTCGTGGGCGCCGACCTCGCCACCGCGCTCAACGAGGCCGCCCTGCTCGCCGTGCGTCGCGACAAGGAAGCCGTGGGCCAGCTCGAGATCGAAGACGCGGTGGAGCGCCTAGCCCTCGGCCTCGAGCGTCGCAGCCGTCGCCTCAGCGACGACGAGCGCCGGCTCACCGCCATCCACGAGGCCGGTCACGCCATCGTGAGCGCTGGCTCGCCCGGCGGCATGCCGGTGCAGAAGGTGACCATCATCCCGCGTGGCGCGGGCGCGCTGGGCTTCACGCTCTACCGGGCCGACGAGGAGCGTTTCACCCAGAGCCGCGAGCAGCTCGTCGCGATGATGGTGAGCGCCTTTGGTGGTCGAGCCGCCGAGGAGCTGATTTTTGGCCACTTCAACACCGGCGCCGCCAACGACATCGCGCAGGCCAGCGACATCGCGCGCCGCATGGTCACCGAGCTGGGGATGAGCGAGGTGCTCGGCCCCATCAACTTCGCCGGCGAGCGCCGCAACCCCTTCGGTTTCGGCGGGCGCACGCGCGACTTCGAGGTGTCGGCCGACACCCAGAAGCTGATCGACGGCGAGGTGCGCAAGCTCATCGAGAGCGCCCAGGACCGCGCCCGCTCCCTGGTCAAGCAGAACCGCGACGTGCTGGAGGAGATGGCCGAGGCGCTGCTCAAGGAAGAGACCCTCAGCGGCGATCGCCTCCAGGACTTCCTCGGCAAGGTGCGCCGGCTGGAACTGGCCGTGGGCTAGCCGCCCGCCCCGGCGGCAAAGGACTGGCCGACTCCTGTTAGGATTCCGGCGGAGGTCGCGATGTTGCTCGCCCTGTCCCTGGCCCTCGCCGACGAGGGGATGTGGTTGCCGGAACAGGTACCGGCGCTGGGGGATGACCTGCGTCGCCAGGGGCTCGGCCTCGACGCGGCCGCGCTGGCCGACCCGGCGGGCGCGAC
>VGRE01000042.1 GCA_016875435.1 Deltaproteobacteria bacterium
GGCGCTGGAGGCCAAGGCCGGGCGCGCGCTGGGCCAGGTGTGGCTGGACCTCGGCGCCCCGGCCGAGGCGGAGCGCGTCCTTGCCGACGCGGCGGCGCTGGCGCGGGCGTCGGGCATCGAGGAGGAGGGCGTTGCGGTCGTGGTTCTGCGCGCGCGGGCGTCGGTGGACGGTCGCCCCGGTGACGCGACCGCTGCCGCGGTGGCGCTGGATCGCCTCCTGCCCCTGGTGGCGCCCTGCCCCGACCCCGAGGGCTTCGGCGCGCTCCTGCTCGCCGTCCGCGCTCGAGCGCTGGCCTTCGCGGGGGACAGGCCGGGCGCGAGGGAGGCGCTGGCGGAGGCCCGGGCTCGCTCGGCCTCGGCCCCGCTGGAGATGCGAGCGCGGACGCTCGCCGAGGCTTGCCGCGCCGCGATCGCCGCGGGCGAGGGCGAGCTTGCCGCGGGGATCGCTGCCCAGCTGGAGGTCCTGGCCTCGGCTCACGGCCTCGAACTGCCGCTCTGGGAAGCGCGCGCCATGCGAGCGGTCATCGAGGGGAGGCCCCGTCCCGAGGCCACGGCGCTAGCCGTTGGCCTGCCGGAGCGGGAGGCCGGCTGGTTGATCGGGCGGGCACCGTAGCGGGCGCGGCGGGTCCCGGCCCCCGGGTGCGCCCTCAAGCATGCTTGTCGCGCGCCGATAGTGTCAGCTGACGGAGCAGCGCATCATGCCGACGCTGGAGTCGAGGAAGATAGCGATTGGGCTGGGACTCGCGGGACTGGTGGCCGGCGTGCCCGCCGTCGCGGTGGCGGGTTCGACGGCCTTCGCGGCGCTCACCGGCGCCGACCTCGGCATCGCCACGCTCGCGGCGACGGCAGCCGCGCTGGGCGGCGGGCTCCTCGCCGCGTGGCGGGTGATCGCGCAGACGCTGGACGACGTCCGCGTCGAACTCGACGAGGTGCGCGGCGCGGTTCAACGCATGCGCGACGGCGACGGCAGCCACGAGCTGATCCCGGGGGAATACACCGCCGACGTCGCCGTGTCGGTGCGGGAGCTACGCGGGGTGCTGCGCGGCCGGCAGCAGCGGCTCGAGGGCGAGAACCGTCGACTGGCGCGGCAGCTGGCGGAGCTCAGGGCTTCACGCGCGGCGAGCGTCGCGACCTCGGCGGAGGGACCGGTAGCGCGGCCGCCCGGCATGATGCTCGCGGGCTGAGCTACTTGCCGGGCGAGGTGGGCACCGCCGGGCTGGACTTGCCCGGCGGCGGCCGCATCCCGGGCATCCCGGGTGGCAAGCCCGGCGACATGCCCGGCATCGGTGGGAGCGGCGGCGCGATTCCCGCCGCGCTCGCGTCGTCGCCCGGCGGGGCCATCGCCGGGGGCTTCTTCTCCTCGGGCGGGGGCTCGCGGCCCTCGAGGATGTCGTCCACCTCATCGCCCGCGTCGCGCGCGGCGGAGCGCGTGAGCTTCACCAGGCCGTGGGTGAACTCGCTGGCGGCGTACCAGTCCTCGCCCGAGGTCTGGAAGCGGATGGTCTCGTCGGGCTTTCCCTTCACCCGGTAGGTGAGGTCGAAGGCGGGCTGCAGGTCGGTGGGCCGCTCGTCGGCCTGTACGTAGCTCTGCGACTTCACCTTCATCGCCTTCTCGAGCCAGTTGGCGAAGGTCTCGTCCTTCTTGTCGACTTCGCTCGAGCCGGCGGCCGCGATGCGCTCCCACCAGTCGGCGTTGCGGTCGTCCTTATTGTGCTGCTGCCACTCCACCACCTTGCCGCCCTTGCCCAGCGTCACGCTGTCCAGGACCTCGACGGCGAAGCTGGTGAGCCCGCGCTCGGGCAGGCGGGTGGCGGCGAACTTCAGGGGTTTGAACAGCTCGTCGTCGATCACATAGTACTTGCTCGACTCGCGATGCCGGACGTAGCGGTCCTTGGCGCCGTAGGTCTCCCCGCCGAGCGCCAGCGTGGCGGTGCGCCCCCCGGCGACGATGGTCACGGTGGTGTCGGGGCTGGTGAGGCCGAAGCTCTCGATCTTGCTGTCGTCCACGCCGACCAGCTCGCGCATCGCGTAGAGCGGCGCGAGGCCCTCGATCAGCTTGTCACCCGCGCTACCAGCCTTGAACGCGGTGATCTTGGGCTCCACCGGCGGCGGCGTTTCTCCCTCCTTCACCTTCTTCTGCTTCTTGTCGGTGACCGTCACCCAGCCCCAGGGGCCGGAGGCGTCGCTGCTCAGCTCGTAGGCCACCTCGAGCTCGGGCGCGGCGTAGACGATCTTGGTCACGTCGTCGCGCGTGGCGTCGACGAGCACGATGCCCTCCTTCTCGGCGGCCTCTTCGCCCGCCGTGTAGTGCATCCACGAGGCGCCGAGAGCGACGGCGAGCACCACGCCATACACCATCCAAGGCCGGATCATGCAGCCCCCTTCTTGCGGCGGCGCGACACGCGGAGCGCGCCTGCGCTGAACACCAGGGCCGGGAAACCAGCGGTGATGCCGTAGAACCACATCGCCTCCCCCTCCTTGGTGTGCTGGATCTTCACGTCTTCCTCGGACTCGGTTTCGCCGCCGATCGCCGGGTCGGCAGTGAGCCAGCCGATCGACTCGGCGAGGTACACCGACGAGGCCGGGCTTCGCGGGAGCACGAAGTTGCTGGCAAAGGTGGCGTCGGCCACCGCCACCACGCGCCACTCGTCCTTGTCGCCGCCGCTGGCGGGGCCGCTGGCCACCACGCCGAGGTCGTAGCCGCCGCGCTTCTCGGTGTCCTTGTCGAACTCGTAGTTCCCGTCGAGGTCGTGGAACCACTCGGACGAGCCCTTGATGGTGACCGTCACCTTGCCGTCGTGCGCGGTGGCCTCCTTCACCGAGCCGGCGCCCGGCGCGATGAACACCGCGTCCTGGCTGCGCTTGGAGAGCGTCGTGACCGACTCGTGCGACGAGAACTTGTTGGTGCCGATGTAGGCACGGTCGCTGGGGCCGCCGGTCACTCTCAGGTAGGCCTTGTCGGACAACAGCGGCGTGGCGGTGAAGTCGACGCCGGCGAGCGCGTACAGCGCCGGGTCGGGCTCCTCGGTGGGCTCGAGCATGAGGAACAGCGATCCGCCCTGGTCGCGGAAAGCCTTCAGCGCGGCGATCTCCTCCGCGAAGAATGGCTTGCGCGGGCCCACGACGAACACGATCGCCGCGTCGTCAGGCACCGCCTGTGCGAGACCGTCGTCGACGCCTAGCTCCTTCACCTTGAGGTTGAGGCCTTCCAGCGCCTTCTTCAGGGTGTCGATGTTCTCTTCGTCGCTGGCGGCGTTCTTCCAGAAGAACTCGTTGTGTCCCACGGTGAAGTAGACGGTGCGTTTCTCCTTCGCGAGCTTGAGCAGCGCGGTGTGCACCTTGCCGTCGAGCTTGCGGAGGTCCTTCTTGGCGCTGTCCAGCTTGTCGGTGAGCTTGATGGTCTCCACCTTCTCGCCCATCACCAGCGCGATGTTGCCGTTGTCGCGGATCTTCCACTCCTTGGCCGTTTTCGGGTCCATGGCGTGGTCGATCACCTCGACGGAGAGGTTGTCGGCCTCGAGGTCGTCGAAGTAGGGCCGCACCTCGCCGAGCACGTCGCTCGAAGGAGGGAAGAAGAGCACCACGCGCACCGGCTCGGCGAGCGAGTCGACTACCTTCCGGGTGGCCTCGCCCACGGCGGTAGTCTTGAAGAAGCCGAAGTCGAAGCGCTCGTTCGTCTCGTGAGCCAGGTAGTTGAGCGGGAAGAGCATCCCGAGGCCGAGCGCCAGGCCGAGGCCCCCTTCCCAGGCCGCCGCGACGCGCAGCGGATGCATGCTGTGGGGGCTCGCGGCGAGGGTGCGGTCGAGACCGAAGGCCGGGAGCGCGCCCGTGAACCAAGCCAGCGGGATGGCGCACTGCAAGGCCACCCGCAGGTGTTTCTCGGAGTCGGCATCGAGCTCGAGGGCGCCCACGACGTCCTTGAGTTGGAGCACGTAGAACAGCCCCGACGACATCGAGACCGCGTAGAACAACACCGCGAGCTTCGTCGCCTTCGGGTGTCGCTCGAAGGTGGTGAGTCGCCCGCCCACGGCGAGCACCGCGAGCAGGGCGCCGAGGGCCACGAGCGACCAGCGCACGGCGTCGCTGCCTTCGAACATGCGCTCGGCGAGAAAGATGCTGAAACTACCGACAAGGTAGAGGATCGTGGGGGCGTTCATTCCCACCTCCGGGCGCGCAGCGCCTGCGTGGCGAGGAGCAGGAAGGCGAAGCTCACCGAGGCGAAGAAGAACACCGCCTCGGTGTTGACCCGGCCTTCCTGGAAAGGCTTGAACTGCTTGTCGAAGAAGGCGACGTAGGAGATCAGCGCCTTGAAGGGGGGGTCGGTCACCCGTGCGAGCAACCAGCAGGCCACGAAGAAGACCGTGCCCACCGCGGCGATCGCGCCGGCGAGGATCTGGTTGCGCGACACGCTCGACGCCCAGGTGCCGATGGCCACCCCGGCGCTGCCCATGAGCAAGACGCCCAGGTAGC
This sequence comes from Deltaproteobacteria bacterium, assembly GCA_016875435.1. GTDB lineage: Bacteria > Myxococcota_A > UBA796 > UBA796 > SXON01 > SXON01. The sequence continues at coordinate 4,471 of VGRE01000042.1, forward strand.
CCACGCCGATTTCCTCGCCGCTGATCTTGCCGTTGACCATGATGAGCGCGGGCATGTAGAGCGTTAGCGCCGAGAAAAAGGTCAAAAAGAACATGGCGGAAATGTACTTCCCGATCACCAGTTCGCGGTCGGAGAGGGGGCTCGACTCCAGGAGGACGATGGTGCCCGTCTGCCGCTCCTCGGCGAAGAGCCGCATGGTGATGAACACCCCGGCGATGAGGGTGACGCCGCCGGTGATGTAGAAGAAGCGCTCCAGCACCTCCGCCGAGTACTGCGGGGTGCTGCTCAGCCCCCAGGCGTTGAAGAACACGCCGTCGATGAGGAGCGCGATCGCGAGGATCACCCAGCCCCAGATGGTGTTGACGTAGGCGGCGAAGTCGCGCCGCGCCACGAGGAGGATGCCTCTCATGCCTGCGCTCCCTGGGTGAGCCCGAGGAAGATGGCCTCGAGCTCGGACTCGTCGTCGCCCACGCGCCGGACGCCCAGGCCGGCGGTGACCAGCGCTGCAACCACGCTCTCGCGGGCGTCGGTGGCCATGGCAACGCGAACGCGGAGGCAGCCCTCGCCGTCGGCCTCGCTGCTCACCCGCTGCACCGCGCTCACCGAGCGAAGCGCTGACTCGACACGCTCGGCCTCGCCGCGCACCTGGACGGTGATGCGGGTGCCGCTGGCGCCTGCGGCCTGGGCCAGCTCGGACTCGCGCCCGGCGGCCACGATCTTGCCGCCATTGAGCACGAGGAGCCGGTCGCAGGTCTCACTGATCTCCGCGAGGATGTGGCTGCTGATGAGCACGGTGGAGTTCTTGCCCAGTTTCTTCACCACCTGCCGCATCTCCACGATTTGCTTGGGATCGAGGCCGGAGATGGGCTCGTCAAGGATCACGAGCCTCGGGCTGTGGACGATCGCCTGCGCGATGCCCACGCGCTTGCGGTAGCCGTGGGAAAGCTCGCTGATCACGCGGTGCTGCACGTGCTCCACCTGGCAGGTGCGCAGCACGTCGGGGAGCCGTGCTTCCACCTCGGCGGCCGACTTGCCCTTGAGCTGGCCCGCGTAGAGGAGGAACTCGCGGACCGTCATCTCCTTGTAGAGGGGCGGGTCTTCTGGCAGGTAGCCGATGCGCGACCGGAACTCCGCGCTCGCGCTCACGAGGTCGGTGCCGTCGATGCGCACGTTGCCAGCGGTGGGGATGATGAGGCCGGCGAGTACCTTCAAGGTGGTGCTCTTTCCTGCCCCGTTGAGCCCGAGGATGCCCACGATCTCATTCTCGGCAATATTAAAGCCGATGTTTTCGACCGCGCGGCGTTCCCCGTAGTAGTGGGTGAGGCCTTCGACAGAGATCATCGCGTAGCTGTACCGGTGGTTGGGAGGGAGGGCCGGTGCTCTATGCGAGGCGAGGCACCGTGGCTAGGGGTTCGACCCGTCGCGATTCGTCACGCGCCGCGCACGCCGGGGTCTTCCGGCAGGGTGACGCGCAGGCGCGAGCACCGCACGGGCGCGGCGCGCCCTTTCACCGCGTGTTCTTCCACCGGGCCCGGCGACGTGCTGGCGAGTTCCAGGGTGCGCTCGCCGACCACAATATCGCCGGCGGAGGCGAGACCTTGCAGGCGCTTGGCCACGTTGACCGCGTCGCCGATGGCGCTGTACTGCACCCGCGCCTCGCCGCCCACGTGCCCGATCACGCACTCGCCGCTGTTGACGCCGACGGTGAGCCCGAGGGTGGGGAGTCGCCGCCTGTTGCGCTCGGCGTTGAGCAGGTGGATCACCAGCTGCATGTCGCGGGCGCAGGTCAGGGCGCGGTCGGCGTGGTCTAGCTGCGGAAGTGGCGCTGAGAACAGCACCATGATCTCATCGCCCATGAACTTGTCGATGGTGCCGTCGTGCTGCATCGCCACGCGCACCAGTTCGTCGAGGTAGTGCGTCAAGGTGGCGACGCACTCCTCGGCGCTGGCCGTCTCCGAGAAGCGCGTGAAACCGACGAGGTCGCCGAAGAGGATCGAGATCTCGCGGCGGGTGGAAGCAAGCGCAGCCGGGCCTTGCTCGCGCAACACCCGGGCCACCTGGGGCGCGAAGTAGCGCTCCAGCGCGAGGTCGAAGGCGCGGTTGGCCGGGCCCGGGGACGGGACGGGCGAGCGCAGGCGCGCCCACCAGCTCACCGCGCCACCCTGCTGGCGCGCCCCTGCGCCACCTCGTGGGCGAGCGCGCGAAGGTAGCGAACCCCCTCCGCGGCGTGCGGGTGCGGATCGCGCGGGTTGTACATGCGGAACTTCACGGCCAGATCGGAGATCTCCTCGTAGCCCGATCGCGTGGTTTCCACTAGGAAGCTGAGCGCGCCGTGCTTGCCGTAGAGATGGTCGATCTCCATGCCGTGGCCCCGGAAGAAGAAGGCCCAGCGGCTGAGCTGGCGCGGCTTGTAGGGGTGAGACGACATCGCCGCCTGCATCAGCTCGCCGAGGCGCTGCAACTCGGCGTGGTGCGGCGCTCGCCCCCACAGGCCGGCCCAGGGGTAGTAGAAGAAACCGCCGAACGCATGGAGCGATACCGCCACGTCGAACTGCTCGGCACTGGCGAGCTGATCGAGGGCCTGGGACTCCGGTTGCGACAGGGGGCCCGGCGACACGGCGTAGCGTCGCGGGATGATCGCCTTCCAGAGGGCGCGCGCCTCTCGGTTGACGCCGAAGTCGCGGTTGAGGTCGACGTTATTGGCGTTGCCCCTCCGGTAGACGTCTCGCCCCTCGGCGAGGTCGCTCTCCACGCGGGCGCGGCCATCGACGTTGAGGCTGGGGATGACCACCAGTTCCACGCCGGGCTCGGGAAAGCGGGCGAAGTCGACGGCGAAGCTGAGCGCTACCTCGGTGGGCACCCACTCCATGGCGTGGATGTTGGCGAACACCAGCATGGCACCCCGGGGCGGCGTGGCGGGGTCGACGAGGCGGTAGCCGAGGATGGGACGGTCCTGTACGCTGCGACCCACCTCGAAGGGCACCACCACCCCGGGACGGTCTGCGGCCAGCGCGGCCAGCGCGGCGTACACCTCCTCGGCGCGGTGGTAGAGCGGCTCAACGTCCACCGCGCCCACCTATTCTCCGCTCGCGCCAGAAAATGGTCGCCGGCTTCGATAGCAAGCGCCTCGATGTGGACGCTCGGCTTCGACGGCGGGACCCTCACGGTCGACGGCGCGGATCTCGCCGCGTTGCCGGGTGGTTTTGCCTTCGACCCGCGCGTGGGGCTCTGCCGCGGACCGGCCTACCTCTACGGCCCGGTGGTCGAGGCGGCGAGGGCCGGCGGCGTGGAGCTGGTCGACGAGGCCCGCGGCTACCAGAAGCTCGAGCTGCGCCACCTCAGCGGCCGTACGCCCCGCCCGTACCAGGAGGCGGCGGTGGCGGCCTGGCGAGAGGCGCGCTGGCGCGGGATCGTGGTGTTGCCCACGGGCGCGGGCAAGTCATTCGTCGCCGAGCGCTGCATCAGCGTGGCCCAGCGCAGCACGCTGGTGGTGGTCCCCACGCTCGACTTGCTCTCGCAGTGGATGGGCAACCTCCGCGCCGCCTTCGGCGTGGAGGTGGGCGCCCTGGGCGGCGGCGTCCACGACATCCGCGATCTCACGGTAGCCACCTACGACAGCGCGTGGATGCACGTCGACAAGTACGGGCATCGCTTCGGCCTCGTCGTCTTCGACGAGGTGCACCACCTCCCCGCGCCTGCCTACATGCGCGCCGCCGAGGGCCTGATCGCGCCCCTGCGCCTCGGGCTCACCGCCACGCTGGAGCGCCCCGATGGGCGACACCAGGACCTGTTCCCCGTGGTGGGTCCCGAGGTGCACCGCGTGGAGATCCCGGAGCTCGCGGGCGACTTCCTCGCCCCCTACGACACCGAGGTGATCCGGGTGGCACTCTCGCCCGGGGAGCAGGAGGAGTACGCGCGGCTGCGCGGGATCTACAAGGAGTTCGTGGCCATCCGGCGCATCAACATGCGCGGTCCCCAGGGCTGGCAACGTTTCATCATCGAGGCCAGCCGCAGCAAGGAGGGGCGCCAGGCCTTCAAGGCCTTCCTCGCCGCCAAGCGCATCGCCCACGGGACCGAGCGGAAGATCGACGTGGTGCGCGCGCTCCTCGCCGAGCACGCCGGGCGGCGCGCCATCGTCTTCACCAACGACAACGACACCGCGATGCGCATCAGCCGCGATCTGCTCGTCCCCTGCATCACCCACCACACCGACGTGAGGGAACGCCGCTGGATACTCGATGCTTTCGTCGAGGGAAAGATTCACTGCATCACCACCTCGCGGGTGCTCAACGAGGGCGTGGACCTCCCCGCAGCCGAGGTGGCCATCGTCGTCAGCGGCACGTCCACGGTGCGCGAGGCGGTGCAGCGCCTCGGGCGGATCTTGCGCCCCTGCGCGGGCAAGACGGCCACGCTCTACGAGCTGGTGGCCGAGGGCACCACCGAGGCGCAGGCGAGCGAGCGCCGCCGGGAGCACGATGCTTACCGCTGATCTCGTCCGCGCCACGGTGAAGAAGGGGGAGCTGATCCCTGGCTACGTCGACATCGGCAACGAGCGCGTGCAGGAACGAGCCCGCGACATCCTCGACACCATCCGGCTGGGGGTGGGGCAGCGCCGGGGCGACATCGACGCGGAGCTCGAATCCCTGCTCGGCGATGCCACCGACGGCAAGCTCTTCGCGGGCCTCGCGAAGATCGCCTTCGATGCTTGCGAGTTTGCCACTGAGTCACCGGTCGACCCGCGAGAGCTGCGGCAGCGGGTGTGGCTGGAGAGCGCCCGCCGGGGACCGTTCGCTCCCGTGGCGATCGACGGCCTCTCCACGCGCCTCGCCGTGCTCCAGGCGGTGGCGGGGGAGCTCGGCAGCGAGCCGGGGACCGTGGAGGAGGCGATGTACGCCGACCTGCCCTCGCAACAGCGGCTGGCCGGCTGCGGCATCGACAGCGCCGAGGCGCTGGTGCAGCGCTACAACCTCGGCCTGGTGCAGGCGCTGTGTTTCTCGGCCAGCGAGCTGGAGGTGTGCCTGGAGGCGCCCGAGCCCGGCCGCATGCGCCAGCTGATGCGCGCGGTGAAGTTCAACCAGCTCTGCTTCAGCGCCGCCGCCGAGGGGAGCACCTATCGCCTCAAGATCGATGGGCCCGCCTCGCTCTTCTCGCAGACGAGTCGCTACGGCCTGGCGCTGGCGAAGTTCCTCGGCACCCTCGTGCTGCTGCCGGGGCCGTGGACGGCGCGCGCGGTGGTGAAGTGGAGGCGCTTCTCTCCCTCGCTCACGCTCACCCACGAGGTAGGCTTGAAGTCGCACTACCGCGACGTGGGCGCCTACGTCACCCGCGAGGCCGAGTGGTTCCGCGAGCGGTTCGAGGCGCTGGAGAGTGGCTGGACGCTCGACCTCGACCCGATGCCGCTGGCGCAGGGCGTCGGGTCGGTGGTGGTGCCCGACTTCGGCTTTCGCAAGGGAGGCCGCGTGGCCTACCTGGAGATCCTCGGCTTCTGGCGGAAGGGCACCATCGAGAAGCGCCTCGCAGGCCTGCAGAAGCACGGGCCCCGCAACCTCGTGGTGGCGGTGTCGCGACGCTACGCCACCGAGAAGGGCGAGGTGCCCGAGGGCGTGGTCGGTTTCGCGGAGGTGGTGCCCGCGCGCGAGGTGTTGCGGCTGGTCGAGGCCCGCGCGGCGACGGACGTCCGTCGCCGATCCTGAGTTCCGTCACCCCCGTTCACGGCTGAAGGCGGGTTTCTCCACGGCACGGTCCTTGCGCCTCGGGCGCTCGTGGCGCGATGGCTGGCGATCGGAGTGGTGGCGGGCGCGTGGGCCTGGCCGTACTGCCCGGCGGGGCTCGTCGCCTCGGCGACTGCCGCAGCCGTGCTCGCCGGCTTGGCGATGGCGGCGGGGCAGGCCCGCCCCATGGCGCTCGTCGCCGCCGGCTTCTGCTGCGGCCTCGGCCTCGTGGCCCGGATCGAGGCGGGGCCCGAGCTACGCGGCGAGTACAGCGCCCGGGGCTGGGTGGTCGGCGCCGCCGAGGGGCGCGTGGCCGACGTCGACGTGGCCTCGGTGAGCGCGCTCGGCGGCGCGCCGGTCAACGCGTCCGGCCGCCTGCGCGTGGTGTTTCCCGGCCCGCCGCCTCCGCCGGGCGTGGCGGTGGTCGTGGCGGGCACGGCGCGACGGATCGACCCCACGCGCTTGCCTGGCGACGTCGATCCCGCCGTGGTGGCCGCGCGCGACGGCGTGCGTAGCGTGCTGGTGGCCGACAGCGTGGTGCGACTCGGTCGCGACCGCGAGGCGCCCGACTTCGAGGGCGCGCGGCACGCCGCCCTGCTCCGCGCCCTGGTGGACGGCACGGTGGGCGAGATCCCCGCCGAGGAAGCTCAACTGCTGCGCCGGACGGGCACCTGGCACCTCGTGTCGGTGTCGGGCCTGCACGTGGGCGTGGGCGCGGCGATTGGCTGGTGGGTGGCATGGGTCATGTCGCGACCGTTCCTGTTCCTGTCCGGCGGCCTCGCGCGCTGGACTTGCGCCGTCGGCGGCATCGCCGGCGCGTGGCTCTACGCCGACATTGCCGACTGGGGGGTGCCCGCCCGCCGCGCCGCGTGGATGGCCTCGGCCGCGTGCGTGGCGCTGGCCGCTCGCCGTCGCCCCGACCCCCAGCGCACCCTGGCGCTCGCGGCGCTCGCGGTGGTGGCGAGCGAACCGGAGGCGGTGGGCTCGGTGGGCTTCGCGCTGAGCTTCGGGGCCATGCTCGGCATGATCCTCGTGTCGGGACGCGCCTCGCGCCTGCTCCCGCCCGACCTGCCGCGATGGCTCCGGTGGACGCTGGAGGGCCTCGCCGCGTCGCTCGGCGCCACGGCCGGCACCCTGCCGGTGGTCGCCCTGCACTTCCAGTCGCTCTCGCCGGCGTCGCCGCTGGCGAACCTGTGGGCCGTGCCCTGGATCGGCTCGCTGGCCACGCCGCTGGCGCTGGTGGCGGCGGTGACCAAGGGGGAGGTGCACGACCTCGCCCTCGCGCTCGCCGACGCGGCCGCCACCGCCGGGCTCTGGGGGCTGCGCGGGGTGGACATGGAGCCCTGGGCCCCGGCGGTGGGCGTGGCCGGCGCGGCGGTGCTCGGCCTCGCGGGCTTGCTCTGGCGGCGAGAGATCCTTGCCCTGGGCCTGACACTGGCGATCCTCGCCCCCTGGCCACGGTCGCGACGCGAGCTCGTCGTGAGCTTCCTCGCCGTCGGACAGGGCGACGCGGCGCTGGTGGAGTGGCCCGACGGGCGCCGGTGGCTCGTGGATGGCGGGCCGCCGGGGCAAGACCTCCTGCGCTACCTTCGCCGCCGGGGCATCCGTCGTCTCGACAGCGTGTTCGTGTCCCACGGGCACCCCGATCACTATGGCGGTCTCCTGCCGGTGCTGGACGCCCTCGACGTCGGCGAGGTGGTGGCGCGCGGGTTGGTCTCCGACCTCGCCGGGGCCGCCCCGCTGTGGACGTCGTCGCACCCCTCGATCCTGCCCCTGCCCCGCGACTTCGAGGCCAGGGACGAGAACGACCGCTCGCTCGTGCTGCGCCTCGGCCTCGGGGCCCACACCTTCCTCCTTCCGGGCGATGCCGAGTGGGCCGAGGAACAGGCCCTCGTGGCGGCCAACTGTGCAGGTTTGCAGGCTACCGTTCTGAAGGTGGGCCACCACGGCAGCCGCACGTCGAGCAGCGCGCCCTTCCTCGCCTGCGCGCGCCCCGAGCACGCGGTGATCTCGGCGGGCTTCGACAACCGTTACCGTCACCCGCACCCCGGGGTGTTGAAGAGCCTCGCCACGGCCGCGTTCGCGCCCCGCACCTGGCGCACCGACCAGCAAGGCACCATCGAGTTTCGCACCGATGGCGAGCGGCTTGCGGTGCGAACGCTCGCGACGCCGACAGGCTGGCGGCTACGGGGGCGCTAGCCCTTCACCACGAGGTTGACGAGCTTCCCGGGGACGACGATCTCCTTGAGGATCTCCTTGCCTTCCAAGTGTTTGGCCACGTTCTCGAGGGCCCTGGCGGCGGCGAGCAGGTCGTCTCGCGTGGCCGACCGGGGCGCGTCGAAGGTGCCCCGGAGCTTGCCGCCCACTTGCACCGCGATGGTGACGGTGTCGACCTCCAGGGCTGCCGGGTCGTACTTGGGCCACGGGGCGCCGTAGATGCTCGCCTCGTGGCCGAGTCGATGCCAGAGTTCCTCGGCCAGGTGCGGGGCCCAGGGATGCAGGATCAAGAGGAACTGTTCCGCGGCGTCGCGCGTGAGCGGTGCCCCGCGGGCGCTGTTGACCAGCTCCATCATCTTGGCGATGGGGGTGTTGAAGCGCATGGCCTCGATGCCCTCGGTGGCCTCCTTGATGGCCGCGTGCAGGGCGCGGTTCACCTCGGGGGCGACCGACGTCGTGAGGCGGACCTGATCGCTGTCGTCGACGAAGAGGCGCCAGGTGCGCTCGAGGAAGCGGTAGATGCCCTGCACGCCGCTGGTTTGCCAGGGCTTCACCTGCTCGAGCGGCCCCATGAACATCTCGTACAGTCGCAGCGCGTCGGCGCCGAACTGGTCGACCACGTCGTTGGGGTTGACCACGTTGTACTTGGACTTCGACATCTTCTCGACCTGCACGTTGAGCAGGGCGCCGGAGGCCTTGACCACCCACTGCCCCTCGCGCTCCTCGACGTCGGCCGGGCTCCAGTACTTCTTGTGCTCGTCCTGGTAGCTGTAGGCGAGGATCATCCCCTGGTTGAACAGCTTCTGGAACGGCTCCTTCGTGTGAACCCAGCCGCAGTCGTAGAGCACCTTGTGCCAGAAGCGCGCGTAGAGCAGGTGCAGCACCGCGTGCTCCACGCCGCCCACGTAGAGGTCGACCGGTCCCCAGAGGCGCTCCTTCTCGGGCGAGAAGGGAACTTGGGGATTCGAAGCGTCCATGTAGCGGAGCCAGTACCAGCAGGAACCGGCCCACTGGGGCATGGTGTTCAGCTCGCGGCGCGCGGGACGGCCCTGGTGGGTGGTGTGAACCCAGTCGCGAGCGCGACCGAGCGGGGGCTCGCCCGTCTCGGTGGGGCGGAAGTCCTCCAGCTCGGGCAGCAGGACGGGCAGGTCGTCGCAGGGGACGATGGTGCCGTCGCCGAGGTGCTGGATGGGGAAGGGCTCGCCCCAGTAGCGCTGGCGCGAGAACAGCCAGTCACGCAGCTTGTAGCGGACCCTCGCCACGCCCTTGCCCTCTGCCGCGAGGTGCTCCGTGATCCGCCGCTTGGCCTCGGCGGTGGGCAGGCCGTCGATGACGCCCGAGTTGACGGCCACGCCGTCGCCGGCGAAGGGGAGCTCGCCGCCCTCGACCACGCGAAGGATCGGCAGGTCGAACTTCTTCGCGAAGGCGAAGTCGCGCTCGTCGTGACCGGGGACGGCCATGATCGCGCCGGTGCCGTAGGAGATGAGCACGTAGTCGGCCACCCAGATGGGCACGGGCTGGCCGGTGGCCGGGTTGGTGGCGTAGCTGCCGGTGAAGACACCGGTCTTGTCTTTCTCGCCCGCGCTGATCCGGTCGCGGTCGGATCGGTTCTTGGCGGCGGCCACGTACTCGGCCACGCCGGGGTGCTTCGCGAGGGCCGGCACCAGCGGGTGCTCGGGGGCCACGACGCAGAAGGTGGCGCCGTAGGCGGTGTCGGGGCGGGTGGTGAACACCACGAGGTCGCCCGCGTCGGTGGAAAAGCGCAGCTCGGCGCCCTCGGACTTGCCGATCCAGTTGCGCTGCATCTCGAGGATGCCCGCCGGCCAGTCGAGGCCGTCGAGATCGACCAGCAGGCGCTCGGCGTACTCGGTGATGCGCAGCATCCACTGCTTCATCATCCGGCGCTCCACGGGGTCGCCCGTCTCCACGTACTTGCCGTCGGCCACCTCCTCGTTGGCGAGCACCGTGCCCTGCGCCGGGCACCAGTTCACCGGCACCTCGGCGAGGTAGGCCAGGCCTCGCTTGTAGAGCTCCAGGAAGATGGCCTGGGTGTGCCGGTAGTAGCCGGGCGAGGAGGTGTTGACCTCGCGGTGCCAGTCGTAGGAAAAGCCGAGCCGCTGGAGCTGCTGCCGGAAGTTGTCGGTGTTGCGCCGGGTGATGATCGCGGGGTGAATGCCCTCGCGCACCGCCGAGCGCTCGGCGGGGAGACCGAAGGCGTCCCAGCCCATGGGGTGCAGCACGCGGTAGCCGTTGGCGCGCTTGTAGCGAACCACCGCGTCGACGGCGGTGTAGCTCTCGGGGTGGCCCACGTGGAGGCCCGCGCCGCTCGGGTAGGGAAACATCACCAGGCCGTAGAACTTGGGCTTCGCCGGGTCTTCGTCGGTCCGGTAGGTGTCGTTCTCCGCCCACCACGCCTGCCAGCGGGGCTCGATCTCGGCGGGGTTGTAGCGGGACATGCGAGGCTCCAGCGCGAGGCCCGCGGCTAACCCGGGGACGGCTGCACCCGGGCCCGCGCCGGGGCGGCGATGTTGGCGCGGCGCGCGGGTTCGCCCGGGCGGAGGATCGTGTTCCACTTGCGAGCCACCTGCCGGGCGTCGCGGTCGAGCGCGTCGAGCTCGGCGTCGGTCCAGGGCAGCGACCAGAGCGCGAGGGCGGCACCGCCCACCAGCGCGAGGGCCACGGCCATCGTTCCCATCCATCCCACCAGGTCGGCGTCGAAGAGCGTCAGCATCTGCATCTCCTTGGGTTTGAGGTCCTGTTCGGCAGCTCAGCTATCTGAACGTACGTCCAGTGTACCTGGACATCCGTTCCGGGTCAACCCCGGCCAGGACAGTCTCACGCCCCTGCCGACCAAAAAATGGTCGGTGGCGAAAAAAGGTGATACCGCCCCTCGCCATGGAAGACCGGGAGCTCAGCAAGGCGCAGGCGCTGGTCCGGCTGGTCCAGCTCCTGCAGCGTCGCGGCGGGATCGGCGCCCACGAGCTGATGAATCGCTTCGAACTCGACGCGCGCACCTTGCGACGGTACCTCGCCGACATCGCCGACATGGGCATCCCGGTGGCCGAGGAGGGCCACCGCGACGAGCGGGTGGTGAGCATCGACCGCGCCTACGCCCGCACCGGCGTGCAGCTCACGCTGGCCGAGGCCCTCTCCCTGCACTTCGGCCGGAGCTTGTTCACGTTTCTCGACGGCACGACCTTCGCCGCCGACATGGACGACGCCATCGAGCGACTCGCCCCCGCCATCGGCCGCTTCCCGTCCGACGCCGGGGAGAACCTCGACCGCAAGTTCATGGCCGTCCCCGAGCACCGCAAGGACTACGCGCGCGACGGCGAGCTGCTCGACGAGGTGGTGTCGGCCTTGCTCTACTCCAACCCCGCCGACGCCGAGTACCGCGCGCTGCGCGGCCTCCCGAAGCTCTACCGGCTCGAGCCGTACACCCTCGCCACCTACCGGCAGGGCCTCTACGTCTTCGCGCGCGACGTGGCGGAGGACAGGGTCAAGAGCTTCGCCGTGGAGCGGTTCGTCCGCTTCTCGCGCCTGCGCCGGGAGCGATTCGAGTACCCCGCCGACTGGGACCCGCGGGCCTACATCGCCGACGCCTTCGGCATCACCGGCGGACCGGTCGACGACGTGGTGGCCCGCTTCTCCGCCGAGGCGGCACCGCTCATCCGCGAGCGGAGTTGGCACCCCAGCGCCCGCGTGGAGCCGCTGGAAGACGGCGGCGTGCGACTGCGGCTCCGCGTGGCGGTGGCGCCAGAACTGCGGGAGTGGCTCCTTGGTTTCGGCGCGGCGGTGGTGGTGGAGACCCCGGCGAGCCTCGCCGGCTGGGTGCGCGACCAGCACCTCGCGGCCGCGCGGCGCTACGCCCCTTGAATCGGGAGCGCGACATCGAGCCGGTGGTGCTCAACCCCGGCGACCCGTCGGCGCAAGACGAGGCGCTGTTCCAGCCCGGCTCGGCCGAGAACTACGCGCGTTTCGGGGGCGGCACGCTCTCGCCTGCGCAACTACACGCCGTCGAGCAGCAGTTTCACGAGGCCTACCTCGCGTGGCTCGCGGGTTCCGGCCCCCTCGCGGCGCTCGAGCCGCTGGCGCGGGCGGCCGGCCTCGCCGGGGAGCGGCGCCACGACAAGCGACGCCTTCACGACGCGCGGGTGCCCCTGCCCGACAGCGTGCTGGCCGACGTGGTGGAAGACGAGGTGGCCGACGCGCGCGTGCTCGTGGAGCGAATCACCGGCAATCCCTACGAGCGTCCCTCGACCGGCGCGCTCGCCGCGCTGGCGTGGATGACGACCATTGGCGAGCGTCGCGCCGTGGACGCCTGGTTCGAGGACGAGCGCGACCGCGCGCTCACCCACGCGATGCGCTGTGTCGATCGCGCGCCGCCTTGCCTCTACCGCGACGGCGTGCCGCTATTGCCGCTCTCGCGACAACAGACGCCCGCCGGCGGCCCCCCGGGGGTCTACGTGGCGCGGGCCTACCGGCTGGGCGAAGGCTGGGGGTTTTCCTGCAAGCTCGACCTGCCCGCCTGTCCCGATGCCGCCGTGCTCGAGCGGCGCCTGCTCGTGGAGTTGTGGCGCATTCATGCCGAGGAGCGCCGCGCCACCTGGGAAGACGTGCTGCGCCGGCGCAGCGAGGTGGTCTACCGGGCCTCAAGCGAGGGCGCGTGGCGGTCGATGCGGGGGGCGTGACCCTTTTTTTCCTTGCCTGCCGGCTCGTCGACGACCCCGACGACGGCCTATGTCCCGCCTGGTCCGGCCTCGACGGCGTGGGCCGGGGCTGGGCCTACGAGCGATTCTCGGCGAACGAGCAGGAGGTCCTGGAGATCACGGCCATCGAGGGCGACCAGGTCAGCGTCACCGGCAACTACTGGGTGGACACCTACACCTGCGACGACGAGGGCGCGTGGCTCGTGTCGCGGCATGAAGACGACGACGGCGCGGTGGCTCGGACCACCTACGACCCGCCCGCGCTGGTGATGCCGCGGCACCTCGCGGTCGGCGAGGCCTGGACCGCCGAGTGGGCGTCGTGGCGGGTTGACGATGCCGGCGCCGACGAGATCCGCTCGATGTCGACCCAGTTCGAGGTACTGCGCGAGACCGACACCTGGGTGCCCGCGGGAAGCTGGTCGACGCTGGAGATCGGCCTCCGCCGAGACGATGGCACGACCGACATGCAGTACTGGGCCCGGGACGTGGGGCTGGTGCTCGCGGAGGACGTCCAGCTCTGGAAGTTCGCGGAGTAAGATCTCTCCGTGATGATCCTCAGCCTGCTCGCCTGCGGCGATTCCGAGCTCCTCTTCGATATCAGTCCCTCGCCCCTCGACCTCGGCACCGTCGATTTCGTCGCCGAGATGCCCGACGAGGGCTACGCCACCGGCGGGGTGTCGCTCGCCAACGTGGGCGAGACGAGCGCCGTTCTCACCATGCCCGACTATGACGCCGAGGTGTTCTGCATCGCGGGCTTCACCACGCAGGACTTCCCGGTCGAGATGTCGGAGGTCAAGCCCGGGTCCACCTACGTCCTCACGGTGGGTATCTGCGGCTATCCCCCGGGACAAGCCGGGGAAGAGGTGGAGACGAGCTTCGAGGTGTGGACCGACGGCACGCCCGACACGCTCACCATCGACGTGGTGTTCACGCCAAACCGGGTGACGGGCTAGCGACCATGGCGGTCGTCGGGCTATTCGGCGAGGGCAACCCGAGGCCCGGCATGACCCTGTCTCTACTTCTCGCGGCGACGCTCTCGGTCGCTCACGCGGACGAAGCGCTTCGATCCCGCGTGATCGACCTGCTCAGCGGCGTCGAGTACACCCCCACCGCCGCCGACTGGGCGGCGCTCGGCAACGGGGCTTCCGACGAGTTGCTCGCCGTGGCCAGGGACGCGGGCAGGAGCCCCACGCAGCGGGGGAACGCGCTGGTGGCGCTCGGCTACTTCCCCGGCAGCGAGGCGCGGAGCTACCTCTCGTCGCTGGTGCGAGACGCGGGCACCGAGTCGCTCCTTCGTCGCAAGGCGTGTATCGGTCTCGCCAACGCCTACAAGGGCGAGGCGGTGGCCGACCTCGCCGTGGCGCTGGAATCGAGCGACACGCAGGTGCGCACCTACGCGGCCAAGGCCCTCGGCCTCGTCGGCGGCGCCGGCACGAGCACGCTGGAATCGCGCCTCGGCAAGGAAGACAACGCCTCGGTGCGCGAGGCCATCAACCACGCCCTCGGCCGGTAGGAGCCACCCATGAACAGCACCCACCTGGCCACGAGCTTCGCGCTCGCCTCCTTCGGCCTCGGCCTCCTCACCGCGTGCCCGGAAGACGAGGCCAAGGGCGCCGACAACGTGTCGGTGGAAGACCTCGGCAGCTTCACCACCGACACCGGCGGCGAGGTCGACATCCCCTGGACCACGCCCGATGGCGTGGTGAGCACGGAGGTGTTCTGCGGCCCCTACGGCTACGGCGACAACCTCGCCACCGCCGCGAAGATCACCAGTCCCGGCGGTAGCGAGATCTACAACTGGGAAGACCCGTACGGCACCGCGATGCGGGTGGGCACCCTCGACGACATGCTCCCCGTGCTCCTGTCGGTCTCGCCCGACCTCGCGGTGGAGGAGGGCGACTACACGATGCGGCTGTTGATGGCGGTGTCGAACCTGCCCGCCACGGTGAGCTGCTCTGTCGTCAACCGGATTGGCGACGTCTCCGGGAGCAACACCGTCGACGTGAACGTGGTCTTCGTGGGCGTGGACGGCATCGTGGCCGGCATGACCGGCGCCGCCGCCGAGAGCGACGACACGATGAAGGCGATCGTCGCCGGCCTCGGCGACCTGTGGTCGGACCTCGGGATCGAGCTCGGCGAGGTGAGCTACGAGGACTTCGGGGGCGACGTCGACAAGTACACGGTCGTCGACGGTGACGAGGAGTTCGGCAACCTGCTTCGCGAGGCAGGCGACGGCGTCCACCTCACGTTCTTCATGGTGCAAGACATCGACCTCGGCGACGGCGCGAGCGTGCTCGGCCTGTCGGGCGGGCCCCCGGGAGTGGCGACGGTGGGCGGCACCTCCAAGTCGGGGGTGGTGATCAACGTGGCCAACGCGGCGAGCAACCCCGACGAGGTGGCGCTGATCATGGCGCACGAGGGCGGTCACTTCATGGGCCTGTTCCACCCCACCGAGAAGTCGGGCGCCGGCCACGACCCGCTGGGCGACACGCCCGAGTGCACCGACGGCAACAGCGACGGCACCGTCTCGACGAGCGAGTGCTCGGGCAAGGGCGCGGAGAACGTGATGTGGTGGGCGGCCAAGACCGGCACCTCGGTGGAGTTCTCGGGCGACCAGGCCTGGGTGGTGGCACGCAACCCGGTCGTCTTGCCGAAGTAGTCGATGCGCCTGTACGCAAGGTTCTTGCTCGCGGTGTTCCTCGTCGTGAGCGTGGCGGGTGTCTTCCGCGCCCGCGCCGAGGCCCCGGCCTCGTCGGCGCCGGCCGTGTCGTCGGCCCACCGCGCCGTTACCATCGAGTCGGCCGAGCAGGCCGAGGGCATCGAAGACCCGCGCGCCCTGGTACGGGCGGCGCGGCACCATCTTGCCGCGGGCAACGCCGAGCTTGCTCGTGCCTTGTTCGCGAAGTCGATCGAGCGCGAGGAGCTGGCCTACTACTTCGGCAAGGCCAAGGAGTTGCGCGAGGCGCGCGTCCTGGAGCTGCTCGGCGACTTCGACGGCGCGGCGGCGCAGTACCGGGCCTACGCCGAGAAAGACCCGCTCCACACCGCCCTCGCCCTGCGCATCGCCAGCATCCACCCCGATCGCGACGCGCTCTTCGCGGCGGTGGTGGACCGGGTGAAGTCACTGGTCGCCGACGCAAAAGCCGGGAAAGACGCTGTCATCTACGTCACCAGCAAGGGTGAACCGCGGATGCTCGACGTCGTCACCGGGCCCGAGGCGCTGGCGCGGTCGCGCGCCTTCAACGCCGGCGACGAGAAGGCGAAGCTCAAGTACTGCTACATCGAGAACCTCGACCTCACCGAGGTGCCGAGCGAAGAGATCCCCGAGCGACTCGACTTCGAGCGCTGCGTGCTGGGGAACGTCACCATCCCCAACAAGGACGTGAACACGCTGGTGGTGAAGGGCTTCGTGCTCGGCGATTTCCGCGTGGGCAAGACCTGGTCGGGCGAGGTGAACAAGTCGATCGCCTTCCCCGGGAGCCGCTTCGCCAACGTGACCACCCGCGAGACGGTTTTCCTCGGGGCGGCGAACTTCCAGGACGTTGCCATCACCGGGCGCAAGGCGGCCTTCCCGCTCACGGTGTTCGAGGGTGGCGCCGACTTCCGCGGCGCTCGGCTCTCCGCCCCGGCCGACTGGCGCTTCTCGGTGTTTGGCGAGGGCGCGAACTTCAAGCGCGCCCGCATCGAGCGCCTCGCCTACTTCGGCAACGCGCGGTTCCGCGAGGAAACCACCTTCGCCGAGCTTTCTGCCGGGCACGACGTGTACTTCGACTCCGCCCGCTTCGAGGCGCCGGTACACTTCGACGCCTGCGAGTTTCTCGGCCGCGTCACCTTCGAGAACGCGAGCTTCGACGAGGCGGTGAGCTTCTCGTGGACCAGGGCGCGCGAGCGGCTCAACATGAGCCGGAGCGTGGTGCGTGGCACCCTCACGATGAAGGACGTCGACCTCGGCGGCATGGACTTCATCGGCGCCGAGCTGCTTGGCGACGCCTCCTTCGTCGACGCGCGGGTGAACGGCAAGGTGCGCTTCTCGCTCGACGACGTGACGCGCGCTCGCTACCTCGGCGATCCCTCGCCGCTCCTGGCGCTCTACCGTGACTACCAGGGCGACGAGGACGCCGAGGAGCCCCTCGCCCGCCGCACCGCCTACGGCGTGGAGCACGTCGACGACCTCATCGCGCGGATCGACGGCAACATCAGCTTTGCCAACTCGGTGTTCGTCGGCTTCGTGATCTTCGAGCGGGTGAGCTTCGGCAAGCCCGGCGGCAATACCGTGGCCGAGTTCTACAACACCCAGTTCGGCGGGGAGACACACTTCGAGCGCACCCACTGGCACTCGATGGCTGACTTTTCCACGATTTACGCTCAGGAACTGGCGCTCAACGAGGCGACTTTCCATCGCAGCCTGCTCCTCGACGACGCCAACGTGCCCGGTCGGGTGACGCTCACCGACGCGCGCTTCGAGAAGGACGCAACGCTCTCGTTTTACGGCGCCGAGATCGGTACCTTCCAGGTGGATCGTTCGCAGGTGGTCGACGAGGACAGCGGCGCGCACCGTCTGTGGCACGAGCGCTGCGCGCTCACCTCGATGCCGGTAGCCGACGACGTGCGCTACCGGCGGCAGGCCATCGGCCGCGAGTTGACCGACGCCGATTTTCGCGCCGCCTGCTACGACCGCGCCATCGACGAGTTCGTGTCCTTGAAGCAGTCCTTCGGCGACCGCGCGATGACCACCGACGAGGACTGGGCCTACTGGTGGATCAAGCACCACGAGACGGGGGCCGTCGTCGCGAGCGGCACGCTGATGGGCTACCTCGCCTGGCCAGTCCGTTACTTGCTCTTCGAGCTTGCCTTCGGCTGGGGCGTCCGCCTCGGCAACCTCGGCGTCACCGCGCTGGTGGTGTGCATCTTCTTCACCGTCATCTACAAGCGATTCTGTCCCGACACGGTGATGTCGTACGACGGCGAGAACATGCCGCTCCGCGACATCCCCTGGCCGGGGGTGTTCTACATCTCGCTGCAGTCGCTCGGCAGTTTCAACACCGGCTGGGACTTCGGCGACGCCGACATGCGCTTCCGCTACCTCAACACCGCGCACACGTACATCGGGGTGATCATCCTCACCTTCTTCGTGGGCGCGTACACGAGGATGATCCTCGCGTAGGGCGGCCACGCCCGCCCCTGTGCGGCAACGCGGGGGCCCCTGAGCGCCAGGCGATCCGCCGCCCGGAAGTTCCATGCCGGCCTTCGGCCGACGCAAGCGCAGCGTGCTCGCCTGCGCCGAGCCGCGTGGAGCTTCATCGGAGGTGGTCTCTCCGGGAGAGGGTCGCTGTTCCTTGACCCGGCTGCCACGCGTCGCGCCACGTC
>VGRE01000043.1 GCA_016875435.1 Deltaproteobacteria bacterium
GGGGATCAGCTCGTCGTTGAGCACGTTGGCGGGCGTGTCGTTGGGGTGATTTCGATAGTAGTGGAAGCCGCGGTTGAGCCCGTAGCGGTTCGACAGCACGTACTGCACGTTGAAGGCGGCCGTGACATACCCGGCCTGCGACATCAACTCGGCGATGGTGGGCGCGCTGGCCCCGATGGTGGGGATGTTGTCGATGAAGCCCAGCGTGGTGGGAAACTGTCCCGTCACCAGCGCGGCGAGCGACGGGTGCGTGTACGGCGCCTGGACGTAGTGACGGTCGAAGCTCGCGCCCTCGGCGATGAGCGCGTCGAGGTTTGGCGTCGTCGCCCTCGGATAGCCGTAGGCGCGTACGTGGTCGCGACGGAAGGTCTCCACGGTGACGAGGACCACGCGCTTGTAGGGCAAGCTCACCAGGTTGCTCGACGCCACGATCTGCTCGAAGCGCAGCGGCTCCACCTGGAAGCCGGCCGCGGCCGAGTCCCGCACCATCTGCACCTGGAAACACGCGAAGGCGGTGGTGGCGCCCGCCGGCACCGTGGCGAGGATCTCCACCTCCTGCCAGGGGAAGTCGCCCGTGTCGAAGCGGCGCTTCGCGGTGTGGAGCGTGCCCGAGCCCCCGCCGATGTGCAGGTGCAAGGCAGTCACGTCGTCGAGGGTCGGCTCGCCGCGCACCCGGGTGCTCAGGCGCAGCGTCGTCCCCGGCGTGACCGCGACCGCCGCCGAGCACAGGCTGGCCTTGGTGCCCGGCGTCCACACCAGCCTCGCGATGGGGTTGGCGTCGCGATCGCGCGAGGCCTCCACTTTCAGGCTCCCCGTCGCTTCCTGCTCGATCCACCCGTCGGGCACGCCATCGGCAGGGGCACTATCGGCGAGCAAGGATGCATTGGGCAAGTCGAGCGCCATGCGCTCCACCCGGAGGGGCGACTGGGCCAGCGCGAGCGAGATCCACAACACGGGCTGACTCTAGCCCGGCGAGGCGGGGATAGTCCCGCGCGTGCGAAAGCGCACCCTCGCCGTCTTGGCCGCCACCATCGCCGCGCTCGCCGCCCCCGGCTGCCTGCGGGCGTACGTGTTCGCGCGGCTGCCACAGCCGGTGATGCCGCCGCTGGAAGCTCCTGCCGGGGTGGGCTCGCTCTCCGCCGAGGCCTGCGGCGCCTGCCACGTGGACACCTACGCGGAGTGGAAGGGGTCGCAGATGGCGCGGAGCTGGACCGACCCCGTGTTCCAGCTCGACTTCGCCCACCAGGGCGCGGTCTACGCCTGCCGATACTGCCACGCGCCCATCCCCCAGCAACAGCCCGAGATCGTCACCGGGCTCAGCTCGTTGAGGCCCGTGCGGGGCGTGGGCGAGGCCAACCCCGCGTACGACGAGGCGCTGCGCGACGAGGGCGTCACCTGCGCCGCCTGCCACGTGCGCGAGGGCGCGGTCGAGGGCACCTTCGAGGGTCACGAGGCCCCGCACCCGGTCACCGTGCGCGCCGATTTCGGATCGGCCGGGGACTGCGCCGCCTGCCACCAGTCGCCCGCGCCTCCGTTCGCCCCGCTGGACCGGCCCCTGCTCGACGTGGTGGCCGAGTGGGAGGCGTGGAAGGCCAACACGGGCCGTTCCGAGGACTGCGTGGACTGCCACATGCCGGTCGTGGATCGCGCGCTCACCGCGTGGACGCCGGCGCGAGAGGCCCACCGTCACGACTTCCCTGGGGCGTGGAGCGACGAGATGGTGGGCCAGGCGATTCGCGTCGACGAGGTGACGCGTACCGAGGCCGGCGTGCGCGTGACGGTCACCAACCTCGCCGGTCATCGATTCCCTTCCTCCGATCCCGCGAGGGCGGTGACCATCCGCGCGCGCCTCGCCACGCGCGATGGTCACGACGCATCGAGCGAGATCACCCTCGATCGACGTGTCGAGTTCCCGAGCTTCACCGAGCGCTGGGACACCACGCTGGCGCCCGGCGAGACTCGCGCCCTCGATCTCCCCTTCCCCGCCGGGAGCCTCGGCCTGTCCACCGGCGCCGAGGTCGGGGTGTACTGGTCGCGACTGCACAACGCCATCCCGGCGGTCCGCGCGCTCGAAAGCACGCCCACCCTGGTGCACAGTACCGTGGCCGCGTGGTAGTACCCCCCGCCCGCTGACCGACCGGAGTTCCCGATGCGCATCCTCCTCGTCCAACCCGCGCCCTTCGAAGAGCGTCGCCTCGGCCTCGAGAACACCGTGTGGCGCTCCGAGCCGGTGTCGCTCACCTCGATCGCCGCGATGGTGCCGGAACACGAGGTGCGCATCCTCGACATGCGCTGCGAGAAGCCCTCGGTGCTGCCCGAGGTGCTCAGCGGCTGGCAACCCGACATCGTCGGCACCACCGCGATGACGACCGATGCCTACCAGGCGCAGGCGGTGCTGCGCCTCGCCAAGCAGATCGTCCCCGGCGCGCTCACCCTCATCGGCGGCCACCACTGCACGCTCAACACCGCCAGCTACTACGTCGACTGGGTCGACGCCGCCGTGCTCGGCGAGGGCGAGCTGGTGTTCAAGGAGATCGTCGAGCGCTGGGGCCGCGAGCGATCCACGCGCGCGCTCGAGGGCCTCCAGGGCACCGACGTGCGGCTGCCCGACGGCACCCGCAGCAAGAACGGCAAGGCCAAGAACGCGCCCAACCTCGATCACCTGCCTGCCCCGGCCCGTCACCTCGTGGACCGGTACCGCAGCCAGTATTTCTTCCTCGCCGCCAAGCCGATGGCGAGCATCTTCACCAGCCGCGGCTGCTCCTTCGACTGCAACTTCTGCGCCATCTGGGAGTTCTACGACCGGCGCACCCGCTTCCTCAGCGCCGAGGTGATCGCCGATCGCATGGCGGCCTGCGAGGAGCCCTTCATCTTCCTGCTCGACGACAACTTCATGACCCGGGCCGACCGCCTGGAGAAGCTTGCAAGCGAGTTGGAACGCCGAAATATCAAGAAGTTCTTCATGACGCAGGGGCGCAGCGACTTCATCGCCGAGCACCCCGAGCTCATCGCGCGCCTGGCCAAGGTCGGCCTGATGGGCGTGCTCAGCGGCTACGAGACCAACGACGAGAAGGCGCTGGAGGGCCTGCGCAAGCGCAACACGCTCGACAACAACATCAAGGCCGCCAAGATCCTGAAGGACAACGGCGTGATCAGCACCGGCATCTTCATGGTCCGTCCCGAGTTCGACCGCGAAGACTTCGCCGGGCTCTTCGAGTACATCGAGTCGCTCGGCGTGGCCATCCCGCTGGTCACCATCCTGACACCCCTCCCCGGCACCGAGATGTGGAAGAAGTACCGGGAGGACTTGCTCACCGAGGACTTCCGGCTGTTCGACCTGCTCCACGCGGTCACGCCCACCAAGTTGCCGCGCGAGGAGTTCTACAAAGAATACGTGGCGTGGAAGCGCGTGGGCCGCACCAGCATGAAGGCCTGGTTCAACCGCAAGACCATGCTCAAGCGCTGGGACTTCTACCTCCGCGCCGCCCCCAACTTCCCCGAGATGATCTGGAAGCGGGTGCGCTACCAGCGCATCCAGTTCGTCCCGCAGAGCTACCTGCGCGACGAGGCGGGCATCATCCGATCCAATCACTCCCCGCGGCGTCCGGTCGACGAGGTGTCTCTTGCAAGCAAGTGAGTTCCTGAAAGATCTCCGCCGCGAGATCGAGCACCACCCCGCCGTGAACCACGTCTTCCTCATGCGCGTGGGCACCACGCCCTTCACGCGGGAAGACTACCGTGTTTTCGGCTTGAACCACTACCCGCTGGTGGGCACCTTCTGCCGCTACATGGAGCACTTGTTGCTCAACGCGCCGGATTCCGACAGCAAGTCCTGGATCGCCAAGGTGCTGGTCGACGAGTACGGCGAGGGCAGCGACGGCGAAGACCACGCCCAGCTCTACCGGAAGTTCCTCACCGCCTGCGGCGTGGGCCCGGGCGAGGAAGACGAGGAACCCCTCGACCCGCGCGTGGTGGAGTTCATCCGCGAGCACCTCCGGCTGGTCACGGAAGAGCCCTTCCTCGTGGGCCTCGGCGCCCTCGGCCCGGGGCACGAGTGGGCCATCCCGAAGATGTTCGTGCCCATCATCGACGGCCTGCGCCGCGCCGGCTTCGACGAGCGGGAGATCCTGTACTTCACGCTTCACACGCTGCAAGATCAGGACCACGGTCGCTGGCTGGAGGAGGCACTGTCCATCGTGGTGCGCACCCCGGAAGACGCGGCCCAGGTGCGCCGCGGCGCGCTCTTGTCGATGCAGGCCCGCATGCGCTTCTGGGACGGGGTGCAGGCGCGCGTGGTGCGCTGGCGCCAGCCGGTACACATGTGGGACATCCCCGAGCGAGTCCGGCTGTGGGCAGCGCGACACCAGCCCACCATCGCGCAGGTGGCGCCCTCGCTCGGCGTGAAGCTTGCGGCTTACCGTCCCCAGGTGCGAAAGTACGCGGGTCTCGAGGCCTGAGTGTTCTTGCTGGTCGCGGCCGCCCTCGCGGCGCCCGCCCTGGAAACCGAAACGATCGACGCCGCCCTCGGCACGTCGCCCACGCTGGTCCATGCGAGCGGACAATGGTGGTTGTACGCCTGTAGTGGCAATGCTGTGCACCTGTGGACCTCCACCGATGCCCGCTCGTGGACCGAAGAGGGAGCAGCGCTCTCGCCGGGCGACGACATCGACGCCGAGGGCACCTGCCCCGCGAGCGTGCTCGCCGACGCCGGCATCGACGGTCACGACTGGGGCATGTGGTACCAGGCCAACGGCATCGACGGCGTGCAGCGCATCGCGCTCGCGGTGAGCGACGACGGTCGCACCTGGACCCGCGCGGGCGTGGCCTACGACTGCGGCGGCGGCGCCTGTGGCTCGCCGGTGGCGATGCGCGTGGGCAAGTACCACCTGTGGGTGCACACCGAGGGCAACGACACCGACGGGGTGCGCTTCCGGGTGCACAAGAGCGAAGACGGCACCACCTGGTCGGGGGGCATCCCCTTCACCTTCCCGGCCGGGGAGACCGAGGTCGACCTGGCCTACAAGGGCGGCGGCTACCGGGTGCTCGCCTCAGGGCCCGAGGGCACGGTGCTGTACGAGGGCCCCGAGATCGAGGAGCCCCTCAGCACGGTGGCGCGGGTGGACGGCTGCGCCGAGGCCAGCGTGGCCCTGGCGCGCGACCCCGACGGCATCGTCGACAAGACCGCCGACTTCCTCGGGATCGCCACCGGCGGGAACCCCGCCCTGCTCACGACCGTCGGCGCCGAGGAGGCGGAGCCCTGCGACACCAGCGGGTGGCAAGACAGCGACGACCCGAACGACACCGGCGACGACGGCGACGACGGCGACGACGGCGACGACGACTGCGCCGGTTGTGGCGGCGGCGCAGCGGGGCTGCCGGCCTTGCTGCTGTGGGGGCGGCGAAGGCGTGGGGAGCGCCTCTCCTGAGGGGCTGGCGCCCGGCGGCGACAACGACGGCGACATCAAGGCGGCTCGCCTCACCGCGCCGGCAGCGAAGCCACGATGATCACGCTCGTCCCCGGGTCGCCCAGCCGGTAGAGCACGTCCATCTCGTCGTTCATCACCGCCATGCAGCCGAGGGTCCAGTCGAAGGGGGAGCCCCAGGGGTTGCCGTGGATGAAGATGTCGCCGCCCATGGCCGTGCTCTGGCTGCCGCGCTGCCCCTTGGCGATGCTGGCACGCAACAAGGCCGCCGTCGCCTCGCTGATCACGCCCTCGGCGAGCGAGCGCGTCACGTCGTCGGCGTTGGGGTAGCTCACGCCGAGGGAGCGGTAGTACGAGCTGTTTGGGTTACGATGCGTGAGGCGATACCAGCCCTCGGGGGTCTTGAGGTCGCCCTGGCGAGTCTTGGGCCCGTCGTCGCCACCAGGGCCGAGCTGGGTGCTGAAGCAGGCGCCCACCACGAGCTGGTCGCCCTCGTACACCGCGATGGTGCGCTCCGCCTTGGCCACCAGGAACGTGCGCCCGGCCGAGCGCTTGTCGCTCGCGTAGGGCTCGGGCAGGTTGGCGGGGCAGTCGGCGGCGGCAGCGAAGAGGACGGCGAGGATCATCGGTCGGGAGACTACCGGTATCGAGCTTTCGGACACCCCGGCGCCGACGGAGTTCCCGGGGGCACCGGGTTAGCTCCGGGCCGCCCGGAGACCGCCCCCGATGCTGCACCGTTTCGCCCTCGTGCACGGCGTGCTCGCCAAGACCTTCCACGTTCGGGTGGTGCCGCTGATCCTCGTATGGGTCTACCTGGCCCTTCGCGTGAAGGTGTGGTTCTGGATGCTGCTGGACCGGGTGCTGTTCCCCGCGCTCGGTCGCACCGACGTACGCCGCCCGATCATCATCGTGGGCAACCCGCGCACCGGCACCACCTTCCTCCACCGCTGGCTCGTCGACAACGGCTTCGGGGTGGGCCTCCAGCTCTTCCGCTCGCTGTACCCGTCGATCATCATGCAGAAGGTCCTTCGCCCCTTCTTGCCGATCCTGGAGAAAGTCAGCCCGGCGCGTTTCCACAACTCGGCCGCCCACGAGACCAACCTCACCAGCATCGAGACCGACGACGTTACCGTCTTCTTCCGCTACTTCGACGGTTTCTTCCTCTACGGCTTCTTCCTCGCCTGGTCGGACGAGGACTGCGTGCCCCTGGTCGATCCCGACCAGCGCGACACCACCGCGCGTGACTTCGACTGGCTGGAGGGGGTGTGGCGGCGAAGCCTCGTGGCGCAGGGCGGCGATCGCGTGGTGGCCAAGCTCTTCACCACCGGCCCGCGCGTGCCGGCGTTCCTGCAACGTTTCCCCGACGCGCACATCCTCTACATGGTGCGCGACCCGGTGGAGGTGATCCCGTCCACCTTCTCGCTGGTGACCGGCGTGCTCGACAAGGCCTTCGGCTACTGGTCGCTCCCCGAGCCCACCCGCGCCAGGTTCAACGAGCGTTTCTACAAGGCGCTGGTGATGCTCTTCGAACGATTCCACCGCGACTGGACCAGCGGCAAGATCGACCGGGAGCGCGTGATGGTGGTGTCGTACGACCGGATGATGACCGACTTCGAGGGACTCATGGCGGAGATGGTGCCCTTCTTCGACATGAAGCCCACGCCCGAGCAGATGGACGCGATCAAGCAGACCGCCGAGAAGCAGCGCGCCTACACCTCGGGACACAAGTACAATCTGGAGAAGTACGGCCTCTCCGCCGAGCGCATCCGCCAGGACTGCGCCTTCGTCTACGAGACCTGGCTCAGCCCCGGCTCCCGCTGACGTAGGCGGCGGCCACGTCGGTGCGCGGCGATCCGAACACCTGCTCGGTGGCGCCGTGCTCGGCGAGATAGCCCGTGCCGCCTCGCACCCAGAACACCGCCGTGTGATCGGCGATGCGACGCGCCTGCGCGAGGTTGTGAGTGACGATCACCACCGTGTAGCGCCCCCGTAGCGACGCCACGTGGTCTTCAACCACGCCGCTGGCGATGGGATCGAGCGCCGAGCAGGGCTCGTCGAGCAGCACGACGCTCGGCTCCAGCGCCAGCGCCCGGGCGATGCACAGGCGCTGCTGTTGCCCACCGGACAGGCCCAGCGCCGGGCGATCGAGGCGGTCGTTCACTTCCGTCCAGAGTCCCACGGCGCGCAGGGCGGACTCCACCCGCTCGCCCACGTCGCGGACGCCGTGCTCCCGCAACGGAAAGGCGATGTTCTCGCGAATGGAGAGCGGGAAGGGGTTGGGCTTCTGGAAGATCATCCCCACCCGTCGCCGGTGCGCGACCAGGTCGAGGCGCGGGTCGAGCACGTCGCAGCCGTCAACATCCACGCGCCCGGAAGCGCGGGCGCCGGGCACCATGTCGACGAGGCGGTTCAGGCAGGAGAGTAAGCTCGACTTGCCGCAGCCGGACGGCCCGACAAGCGCGGTGATCGTCCCCCGGGCCACCGAGAGGTTCACACCGGCAAACGCGCACTTGTCGCGGTAGTGGACGGCAAGGTCGGCGACCGCGATCATCGCGTCCTCACCCAGCGTCCCAGCGCGGCCACCACCGCGTTCACCCCGAGGATCGCGAGCACCAGCACCGCCGCGCTCGCGTGGGCGCTGGCATCGCCACCGGGGACGTTCATCGCGAGGTCGTACACGTGGATCGACAGGGCGCGACCGGAGTCGTGGAGCGACTCGGGCCAGCGATCGACGTAGCCGCTGGTGAAGATGAGGGCGGCCGTCTCGGCGAGCGCGCGCCCGACGCCGAGGACGAGTCCGGTGACGACCAGTGGCATCGCCTGCGGCAAGCCGATTCTCCAGAGGTAGCTCCCCCGCGACAACCCCAGCGCCGCCGCGCCCAACCGGTACTCGGACGGCACCGCGCGCACGCCCTCCTCAGTGGCCTTCACGAGGATGGGGAGCACCATGCACGCGAGCGTGAGTCCGCCGGACAGGATGGAGAAGCCCAGCCCGAGCACCTTGCAGAAGAAAGCGTTGCCGAACAGGCCAAACACGATGGACGGCACGCCAGCGAGCACCTCCAGCGACAGCCGGACCGGGCGTGCCAGTCGACCACCCAGCTCCGCCAGGAACACGCCGGCGCCGAGTGCCGGCGGCACCGCCGCCGCGAGGGCCACGCCGAGGATGCACAGCGTAGACACGATGATCGGCCCCACGCCGCCCGCGCGCCCGGCGTCGGACGGGGGCAGGCGCACGAAGTCGAGGTCGAGGCGCGGCAGCGCCGCGGCGAAGGTATCGATCAGCACCGCGCCAAGCCCCAGCAGCAAGAACAGCGCGCTCGCCGAGGCCGCGGCCTGGTAGGCCCGGTCGCGCAGGGTGCCGGTCACGCGCGGGCCCGCTGGGCGCGGTCGGCCACGAGGACGAGCAACGCGACGATCACCAGCAACCCCGAGCCCGTGGCAAACAGCGCCGATCGGTGATCGGCCGTCGCGTAGGCCATCTCCAGCGCGATGTTGGCCGCGAGCGTGCGCACGGGGTCGAAGACCGACCCCGGCAACTCCACCACGTTGCCCGCCACCATCAACAGCGCCATCGTCTCCCCCACCGCGCGCCCCGCGCCGAGCGTCACCGCGGCGACCAGTCCCGGCCGCGCCGCGGGTAATGCCACGCCCCGGAGGGTGGCCCAGGGCCCGAGCCCGAGCGCGGCGGCGCCCTGCAACAACGGCGCGGGCACCGACGCCAGCGCCGACTCCGCGAAGAGGGCGATCGTGGGCACCACCATCAGCGCCAGCACGAGCGCCCCGGCGAGCAGGCTCGAGCCCGGCGCCTGTACTCGCGCGATCGCCGGCACCAGCACCGTGAGCCCCCAGAGGCCGTACACCACCGAGGGGATGCCCGCGAGCAAGGCCACCAGCGCCCGGTAGGGGCCGCGCGCCCAGGCCGGCGCCACCCACCGCGCCCATGCCGCCGACAGCACGCCCGCCGGCACCGCGAGCACCAGCGCCAGCATCGAGGTGAGGAGCGTGCCCACGACCATCGGCAGCGCGTTGAACAGGCCGCTGGCGGGGTGCCAGCTCGGGTCGGTGAACCAGCGCGACAGGCCCACCACCCACAGGACGCGGGTACTCTCGCGCGCCACGAAGCCCGCCACGAGCAGGGTCATCCCGCCCGACACCACCGCGCAGAGGACGAGCAGCGCGTCGAGCCAGCTTGCGGAGCCGACGCGGGCCTTGCCGCGGCTGGGCGCCTCGAGCGAAGACCCGTCGCCCATCGAACGCTAGTCCACCGGCACGAAGTACTGGCCGGCCACGAGGTCGTGCTGCGCCGCGTCACGCGCGAAGCCGATAAAGTCGGCGACCGCCCCGGCAGGCTGGCCCCGCGTCACGAGATTCAGCGGTCGCGACATCGGGAAGCTTCCATCCTTGACGCTCGCCACCGAGGGCGCCACGCCGTCGAGCGGCAAGAGCTCGATGGGCGTGCCGTGGTCGCGCTCGTACTCGGCGGTGCCGATCGACACGTAGCCGATGGCCCCCGGGTTGCCCGCCACCGTCTTGATGCCCTGGGCGTTGTCGCCGATGACGACGCTGGCCTTGATCGCGGCGGCCTCGAGCTTGAAGAAGTGACAGAACAGCTCCAGAGTGGAGCGGCCCTCGGCCTTGTTGACCACCGTGATCGGCAGGTCGGCGCCGCCGAGATCCAGCCAGCTCGCGATGCCCCCGGTGTAGATCGACACCACCTGCTCACGCGACAACTCGGCCACGGGGTTCTCGGCGTGGACGATGAGCGCGATGCCGTCCTGCGCGATGGGCGTGAACACCAGGTCGGCAGGGTCGTCCTGCTTCTGGGCGCGCGAGGCCATGCCGATGTCGGCGGTGCCGCTCGCCGCGTCGGCCACGCCACGCGACGAGCCGCCAGTCTGCACGTCGATCCGCGCGCCGGGGTTCTGCGACTCGTAGCGCTTGGCCAGTTCCGACACCAGCGGGGCCACGGTGGAGGAGCCGGTGAGGGTGAGCCTGACGGGAGCGGAGTCGCTGCCGGCGCCGGAATCGCTGGCGCAGGCGAGGAGCAAGAGAGGGATCATATGCACGGAGCCGCATAACTAGCGCCCCCGCACCTGTGCCACCCCGCACGGCGCCTGGGCTATTCCACGTACACCCGGCAGCAACCCAGCTCGACCGTGGGCGCGTCGCCCAGGTCGCGGCGCACCTGCTCCGACAGCCCGTAGAACACGCGCTTCCCGGCGCGCTCGCGCGTGAGCACGCCGATCTCGTGCAGCGCGGCGAGGTGGCGCGAGGCCTGGTACTGCCTCACGCCCAGTCGCGACGTGAGTTCGTTGACCGAGAGCGGCCCCTCCCGCAAGGCCGAGATGATCTTCAGCCGGAGCGGCTCCGCCAGCGCGCGGAGCACGGGCGCGCACTCGTCGACGGTGAGGACCGGGAGCTTCACGAGGGGCGGTGTATCACCGCCGCCGCCGCCTCAGGATCGCGGCCGAGAGTCCGAGGAGCCCCGGAGCGGCCGGCGACGGTGACGGCGTGGGTCATGGGTTGGCAAGAGGCTGGTCGTCCACGGGCATCGCGCCAAAGGGGGCCAACAACGGCCTCGACATAAATCTACTATGTGTTAGATAACTGGCCGAGGCCTCCTCATGATCGCCGACATGCTCCTCGCCATCCTCGCCTGCAACCAAGTAACCAACGCCGCGTCCAGCGCGGCCACGGCGCAGGACAGTCCCGACTCGGGCGAGCCGACCAGCGGCGATACCGACGCCGAGGACAGCGACACGGCGCCCGTCGACACCGCCACGGCCGACGACTCGGGCGACACCGCGACCAGCGACAGCGGCGGCGGCGAGGCCGCCGACCCCTTCGCCCCACAGCCCGACGACGACGAGGGCCTCACCAACGTGGCGGAAGACCTCAAGGACGTGCTGGAGCACGGCGACATGGAGCGCGCCTGCGAGGCCTACGAGGCCGACCCGGCGGACCGTCGCAAGAAGCTCCTGTGCGGGAAGTCGATGTACTTCAACGAGTCCTTCGGCACCATCGGCATCCCGGCGCCGCTCTTCGACTTCGTCAACGAGAACTTCCCCGACCAGACCGGCAAGGCCTTCTCCCAGTATGGCCTGGTCCCCGATCCCTACTCCGACGAGGGCCGCCCCATCGGCTTCGCGGCCGGCGCCGAGTTGCCCGACGCGCCCGGGGTGGAAACGCTCGCCCTCACCTGCGCCGCCTGCCACTTCGGACGCCTGCCCGACGGTCGCTACGCCGTGGGCGCGGCCAACCACGACTACGACTACGGCACGCACATGCTGTCGCTGGTGCTGGTGCCGCAGGTGGCCAACCCCCTCTTCGACGAGAGCGCCCACAGCGCCGAGGCCCTGGCCAAGGTGCAGCCGATCATCGACGTGCTGCGGGCCGACTGGCTCCTCCAGCTCACCCTGCTGTGGGACCTGCTGCCCCTGCTCAGCGCGATGGACTCGATGGGCAACCTCGACGCCACCGCCGAGGGCTACTACGCCTCCTGGCTCCCGGGGACGATGGACTTCGCCATCGCGCCCCTCCCGGTCGACGACGGGGTGCACACGGTGAGCAAGATCATCCCGCTGTGGGGCATTCCCACCGCCAGCGAGGAGGCCGCCGCGGGCATGCCCCACGCGATGCTGGCCTGGTCGGGCGGCGCCACCAGCCTCGAGCAGTTCCTCACCGGCTTCGTGGTGATCGGCGGCGGGCCGCTCGACGAGTGGCCCGAGGAGCGCCTCGAGCCGCTCGCCGAGTACATCCGATCGCTCCGGGCGCCGGAGAACGCCTCGCTCCCGGGCACCGCCGAGAGCCGCGCCATCGGCGAGTCGGTGTTCTACGACGAGGGCTGCGTGGAGTGCCACGGCGCCCCGCGCGGCAGCGGCGACCGCGTGTACACCTACGCGGAGATCGGCACCGACGACGCCATGATGTACTGGGGCGACCCCGACCTCGACGGCGAGCTCTGCTGCGGCCTCGGCTTCGACGAGGCGAGCGAGGCCACCCACGGCATCAAGTCGCCGCGCATCGCCGGCGCGTGGACGATGGGACGGTTCCTCCACAACGGCAGCGTCGAGACCCTCGACGGGCTGCTCTGCCTCCAGGGCAGCCGCCCCAGCGGCCTCGAAGCCCCCTTCGGCGACGACGGCCACTTCTACGGCTGCGACCTCCCCGAAGACGAGCGGCAGGCGCTGGTCGACTGGCTCCACAGCATCTAGCGCCCCCCGGCACCGGGCCGGCCGGGCCGGCCGGGCCGGCGTGCTAACCTGCCCGCCAGAGGCAAGTTCATGGGATCTCTCGATGGGCGCGTGGTGGTCGTGACCGGGGGCAACGGCGCGCTCGGCGCGGCGGTGGTCGCCGCGTTGAGGGCCGAGGGCGCCACCGCGCTGGTGCCTGGCGACGTCGACCTGCGCGACAGCGAGGCGGTGAGCCGCTACTACGCGGAGGCGGGAGCCGCGGGGCTGTGGGGCAGCGTTCACGTGGCCGGCGGCTTCGCCATGGCGCCCTTCCTCGAGACCTCCGCCGAGGCCTGGCGCGGCCAGCTGGAGACCAACGCCACCACCGCCTTCCTGTGCTCCCGCGAGGCGGCCCGACACATGGCGGCCGGCGGCCGCATCGTCAACGTGGCGGCCCACGCCGGGCTCGACCCGGCCCAGGGCGCGGGCAAGATCGCCTACGCCGTGTCGAAGGCCGCCGTGGTGGCGCTCACCGCCGCCGTCGCCGCCGAGCTCGTCCCCGCCGGGGTCCTGGTCAACGCCGTGGCGCCCGGCACCATGGACACCCCGGGCAACCGGGCGGCCATGCCGGGTGTCGACCCATCCGGCTGGCTCAAGCTCGACGACGTGGCCCGGGAAATCGTGGCGCTCTCGAGCCCATCGAGCACCGCGAACGGCCGCGTCTTGCGCCTCGGCAGCTAGCACAGGGGCCCGCGTGAACGCTTCGCTCCTCCTCGCCACCGCCGCCCTCGCCGCCGCGCCCACCGGCTGGATCGACGTGGCCGACGGCACGCACGTGTCGGGCTGGGCCAGCGACCCGGACTATGCCGGCCCGATTGCCGTCCACGTCTACATCGACGGGGTCATCGTGCGCGGGCTCTCCGCCGACCAGTACCGCGCCGACGTGGGCAACCACGCCTTCGACTGGTACCACGAGCCCTTCGGGGCGGGCGAACACGAGGTGGTGGCCTACGCCATCGGCGTCGACAGCGCCGGCGTCCTCGACGGCAACAACCCCGCGCTCTCGGGCACCCCGGTGGCCTTCGACACCGGGTGCGACGGGCTGGCGGGCGACCCGCTCGCGTGGTGCCAGGGCAACCCCGCCTACTGGGAGAGCCGCCAGGCCGACACCGAGTACCTGTCCGACACCTACGTTCGCGCCGGGGTCAACAACTCTTACGGCGGGGTGATCTTCCAGCTCTACGACGAGGACTGGACCGAGAACCTCGTGATGGAGCACGGCGGCGCCGCGATCCAGCTCTCCATCTGGGGCTACGATCCCGTGGGCGGCGTGGGCTACTTCAGCCTCGACAGTTGCGATGCCACCCCCTACGGGAGCGAAGCCGAGTGCCTCGCCGCCGGGCACAGCAGCTGCGTGGCCCGCGCCTACCCGGAGGGCGAACACGTGGCAGACTGCCTCACCGTCGAGGCGTGCGTGGGCTGGGATGCGGGCGCGCCGTGGAATCC
Organism: Deltaproteobacteria bacterium; assembly: GCA_016875435.1. GTDB lineage: Bacteria > Myxococcota_A > UBA796 > UBA796 > SXON01 > SXON01. The sequence continues at coordinate 14,105 of VGRE01000043.1, forward strand.
CATACAAGCGCAGGGCACCGACTGCGAGTGGAATAGCGGCAGCAACGACGTGGCCACCAGCGCCTGGGCGGGGAGCAGCTACGCGACCACTCACGACACCCCGCGGCACTTCACCAAGTCGGGCAGCGGGGTGTCGGGCATGAGCTTCGACCAGGTGGTCAGCGCCGGCGAGAGCTGGCTCGAGGTGGACTACCGGGTGAGCTACGGCGGCACGCATACCTGGTCGGACCACGACCAGGAGGTGCCGGCCATCTTCACCGCCCACGGCGTCGACGCGCGTTTCTACTGGTACGAGGGCGACACCCCCTTCGCATCCAGCGCCAGCGCCGTGGTGTCCACCAGCTCACCGGTCGACGGGGTGCTCGCCTTCCCCGGCACCGACCCGGTCACGAGCCTGCCGACCGTCGGCACCACCGCCGAGCGCTGGTGGACGGCTTGCGACAGCGACGAGGACCGCTGCGTGACCGTCGCCTCCTTCGACCGCACGCTCACCCACGCCTCGCTCTCCGCGCAGCCCGGCGAGGGCGCGTACCTCACCGCGATGGGGAACTTCAACATCTACCCGGGCTTCGACCAGACCTGGTCGTATGTCATCTTCCCCTACCGCCACGACGCCGTGGTGAACGGGCGGGTGGTTCGCGACATCATCTACGACTTCGCCGCGGCGGCCGGCTGCATCGCCGAGGTGGAGTGCAACGGGATCGACGAGGACTGCACCGGCGCCGACCGGTGCAGCGAGACCCGGCCGGACACGGGCAATCCGCCGCCCGACCCCGACCCCGACTCGGGCGAGGCCGGGGGCGACAGCGGCACGCCCATCAACGTGGGCGACAGCGGCGATTCGCCGGGCGACGACCCGCCTGGCGGCGACGATGCGGCCACGGGCGGTCCCCCTGGCCAGGCCAGCGCCCTTGACGCCGAGGGCTGCGGCTGCCACGCGGGCGGCGCCGCGCTCTACTGGCTGGCATGGCCGCTTCCCGTGCTCGCCTGCCGCCGGCGGTCGCGATGACGCTCCTCGTCGCCAGCGCGCTGGCCACCACGCTCGCCGAGACGTCCACCCAGACCGTCGACACCGGGGTGACGCTCACGCAGTACCGCGCCTCCTCGCCCTCCACCGACGTGTGGGTGCTCCGCGTGGATCTCTGCGCCGACGACGTGTACGTCGAGGCCACCCGCGAGACCGCGAGCTACGAGACCACCGGCAGCTGGGCGAGCGACAGCGACCTGAGCGCCGCCACCAACGGCGACTTCTACAAGACCGACCCGGTGCGGGTGTACGGTGACGCCCACGGCGGGGGCGTGCGCTGGCCCTCGGAAAATACCGGCTGGGACACCGACTACGACGGCGAGTGGTACTGGGAACACTACGGCTGGATCGCCTTCGGCCACGACGAGGTGTGGTTCAGCCACACCGGCTGGGTGAAGGACAACGTCAGCGGCCTCGCCCACGGGATCGAGAACACCGACCTCACGCCCACGCCGCCCGGGGGCGTGATCGCGATGGTGAGCGGTTTCCCGGAGCTCGTGGTCGAGGGCGTGCCGATGGTCTGCGCCGACCCCGAGGCGAGCGATTGTTTCCCCGACCGGAGCGACATGCGCGACCGGCACCCGCGCACCGCGATGGGCATCACCGAGGACATGGGTACCTTCCTCCTCGTCGTGGCCGATGGCCGCACCGGCGACAACGACGGGCTCTACGGCAGCGAACTGGCCGACATCATGGGACAGCTCGGCGCCTGGGAGGCCTTCAACCTCGACGGCGGCGGCAGCTCGCAGATGTGGACCGACGGCGACAGCTACGTCAACGACTACGACGGCAACAACTACGGCGATGGCGCGCGGACGGTGGCCAACCACTGGGGGATCTTCGCCGGCGGCCGGAGCTACCTCCCGGCGCGGCCGGGCCACTGCGCCAGCGCCCCGCCTTGCGACGAGCTGCCCCCGGCCGGTGGCGTACTCGACGACGCCGGTGCTTGCTTCCGCGGCTTCGGCGACCAGGCCTACTGGCGCGACGAGTCGAGCGGCTACGGCGGCAGCCTGCGCTGGACCAACGCCTTCGAGGCCGACCAGCCCGACAACTGGGCCTGGTGGCGAGTGGAGCTCGAGGAGGCGGGCGACTACGAGGTGATGGTCTACGCCAGCGCCGAGTTCTCGGTGTTCGACGAGGTGGAGTACGAGGTTCGCGCGGCGGGGACCAACAGCAGCTTTCGACTCGATCCCTCCGGCCATGAGGGCTGGCTGTCGATCGGCACCTACGCCTTCGCGGCGGGCGGCGACCAGTGGGTGGCGCTCTTCGACCACCAGGCGAGCGACCCGGGGAGCAACGAGCACATCGTCGCCGACGCCGTGCAACTGGTGCGCGTGGGCCAGGTGGACGAGCAGGCGCCGGGCAGCGACACCGGCGTGGACACGGGTGACAGCGACGCCCCCGCGCTCGACAGCGGTCCCCCGGGCGACGACAGCGGTCCCCCGGGCGACGACAGCGACGAGCCCCCTCCGCGCGGCGCAGCCTCGTCCATCACGCCCCCGGAGGACTGCGGCTGCGGCACGGCCCCCGGCGGCTCGACCGCGTGGATCCTCGCGATCGGCATGCTCGGGGCAGGGAGAAGGCGCTGAGATGCCGCCGAGCCGAGCCACCCCCCATTTCACTGCGTTTCGCCTCGAACACCCCGGCGGGTGCTCGGTCCGCGTGCCGCGCTCGGGGCTGTTGCTCGGGCGCAGTCCCGAGTCCGACATCATCCTCAGCGACCCCGCCGCCTCGCAGCGGCACGCGCTCCTGCTCGGCAGCGCCGCCGGCCTCCAGATCCTGCCCCTCGGTCGCAACCCAACGCTCCACAACGGGCGACCCGCCATACCGGGCGCCCTGCTCGCGGCGGGCGACACGCTGGAAGTGCCGGGCGGCCGCTTCGTGGTGCGGGATGGCCTGGGCGCGCCCGGCGAGCTCCCCGCCGCCTGGTGGCTCGGCTTCCCGGGGGGCGAGCGCTACGGACTCCCCACGCCGACCTGCACCGTGGGCGGGGCGCCCGACGACGACATCGCCCATCCCGCCCTCCCTCCCGGGGCGCTGCGCTTCCTCGTGGCCCAGAACGCGCTCTCGGTGGTGCTCGGCGCCGCCTGCGCGGTCAACGGCGAGCCGCGTGAGCCCGGCGAGGCGATCACGGTGTCGCCGGGCGACACCTTCGACTTGGCGGGACAGCGAGTACACGTCGTTGCCGACGAGGAGGGTGCCGGCGGCGCCACGCTGGCGGGCCGGGCGCCCGGCAGTCTCGCCGTCGCGGCGCGCTTCGAGTTCCTCCCCAGCGGCGGCCGTCTCGAGCTGCGCTTCGGCGACGGCGTTGCCCGCACGATCGACCTGCCGGAGCTGCGGGCGCGCCTGTTCGCGGTGCTCCTCGCCCCGGGCGGCGGCTTTGCCGCAGGTGACGACGTGCCGGACGAGGTGCTCGTCGCAGGCGTCTGGCCTCGAAGCGGGCCACGCGACCGGGGAGATCTCAACCAGCTCGTGCACCGCGCGCGCCGCGACCTCCTCGGGGCGGGGGTCGACCCGGAGCGCGTGTTGCACCGTCCCCGGCGCGGTGGCTCGATCCGGCTGCTGCTGGCGCCAGGGGCGGCGGTCCGCGTGGCCTAGCGCTGGCGCGGTAGACTAGGCCGGATGCCCGAGGTCGATCGGCGAGCGACCACCCGCCCCTACCCGGCACCGGTCGCGCCCCCCCCACCGGCGCGCCACGGGCCGGCCTTCCTTGCCAGCGAGGAAGCCGCTCGCGCCCGCAGCTTCGGCCTCATCATGATGCAGCTCTGCCTGCTGGTGCTCGCCTGCGTGCCGTGCCTCGGCCAGGCCTGGCCGCTCGACCTCGCCGTGAGCGGCGCGCTCCTCGGGCTCGGGAGCGTGTCGGCAGGCTGCGGCATCTACGCGTGGCGTGCGCGTCGCTACCCCCTGGCGCTCTTCCGCGTGCACGGCGCGGTGGCGGTGATGGCCGCCCTGGTGATCCAGTACTACCTCGGTGTTTTCTCTCCCACGGCGGCGGCGGTGGCACTCGGCCTCGCCTTCTTCGGCCAGGGCAACGACAGGCTCACGGCCTGGGGCATCGGCATCGGCGCCGCGGGCAGCTACGCCCTGCTCGCCGCCCTGCTCACGGCCGGGGTGGTGGAGGACCGCGGTGTCTTCGCGGCCGTGGACGCCCCGCTCGCGGGCAAGATCTTCATGATGCTGGTGGTGCCGATCGTGATGTTGCTCACGGTGGCCCAGGCCCGGGCCAACCGGCAAGCCACGCGCGCCCTCGTGGCGCAGGTGGCCGAGGCCACCCGCGAGGCCGAGGGCGAGGCGGCCCGCCACCGCGAAGTGGCCAAGGAACTCGACGCGGTGCGGCAGGCCGGGGCGATGCAGCCCGGTCGCTGGACGGGAGAGATGCTCGGCGGCGCGAGGCTGGGCGGCGTCCTCGGTCGTGGGGCCACGGGCGAGGTGTACACCGGATTCGACTCGGCGGGGAACGCGAGCCTCGCGGTGAAGGTGCTCCGGCCCGGTCTCCTCGGCGACCCGGTGGCGCTCGCTCGTTTCGAGCGCGAGGGACGCATCGCTTCCGGGCTCACCTCGCCCCACGTGGTTCGCGTGCACTGCTGCGGCCGCGCCGACGACGGCACGCCCTTCATCGTGATGGACCGCGCCGTGGGCGACGATCTCGGCGCGGTCTTGCGCGAACAAGCCAGATTGTCGGAAACCGAGGTCCTGCGCCTCATCTCGGAGGCGGCCCATGCACTCGCCGAGGCGCACCAGTGGGGCGTGGTGCACCGCGACATCAAGCCCTCGAACCTGCTCCTGGCGCAGGAAGGGGGACGCACCCGCTGGAAGCTGCTCGACTTCGGGATCGCGGCCATCCCGGGTTCCGACGCGACGGTGACCGGCCTGGGCGACGTGGTGGGCACGCCCCACTACATGTCGCCCGAGCAGGCCCGCGGCCTGCCGATCGACGAGCGATCCGACCTCTACTCGCTCGGCGCCGTCGCCTACCGCGCGCTCACCGGGCGGGTGCCGCACGAGGCGCCGACCCCCATCCTCGCCCTGATCCGCATCGCCGAGGGCCGCCCGAAGTCGCCGCGCAGCCTGGCGCCCTCGATCTCGCCGGGCATGAGCGACTTGCTGGCGCTGCTGCTCGCGCCCGAGCCCGAGCTGCGGGTGCAGAGCGCGACTGAACTCCGCGCGCTCATCGACGAGCTGCGCAGCCACCGGGGCGCTGAAGTGCGCCACCGCGCGGCGCGGGCGCTGGCCCAGTCCGACTGGGCGGCCTGATCGGCCATCTCACTTGGGGTGGACGATCCACCACATGGTCGCGTTGTTGTGTCGCACCGGGCCGTCGGCCACGTAGGTCGCGCCCTTTTCGCCGATCTTCGTGACCACGGAGATGTCGCCCACGCCCTTGCCCCACTTGGCCGAGCCGTAGTGCGCCGCCGCGTTCCACTCCTGCGACGCCGTCCCCTCCTGGCCGAAGGGCACGACCACGATGGAGCCGCGAAGCTCGGGTCGCGCCGCGAGGAAGTCGCCGAGCTTCGTCTTGCCGTCGGACTCGAGAATCGTGAAACCGAGCTCGGCGGCGGCGCGACGGCCATGGCTGGTTTCCTGGAGCCAATGCGCGAAGCTCACCGCCCACATCGCGTGGTCGGTGGGAATGCGGTCGGCGAGCTGCTTCCACCGGCCCCCCGCCCGGTTCATGTAGGACTGGGGTTCGTAACCCGCGACCGCGCGGTAACACTTGCCCTTCGACGAGCCGTACCAGGGGCGGCTCGCCGCGCCCGCGAGGCGATTGAGGTCCGCCGCGCCCTGAGCGGAGACGCCCCCGGGAGACGACGGCGAGGGACTGGGGCCCGACGTGGGCTCCCGGGTCGTGGGCTCCCGGGTCGTGGGCTCCCGGGTCGTGGGCTCGGCCAGCGGGCGCAGGTCTTCCAGCGTCAGCCCCGCCGCGGCCAGCCGCGCGGTGACCGAATCGGCTCGGATGCCCGGCCACACCCGGAGCCGACCCTGCTCGTCGACGAGGATCTTGGTGCCCGGCGGCAGCTCGAAGGCCGGGGCCGCCTGGCCCTCCTTGGCGTCGACCTTCTGCGAGACGCGCTCCATGACCGGGGCCCAGACTCCGCTCCCGCTGGCGGGAACTGGTGCCTGCGCGAGGATCTCGGTCACCCAGTCCTCCTCGCCGCGGGTCGGGCCCGGGCTGGGCTCGCGCAGCGCCGCCGAGTCCGCCAGCAGGTTCTCCTGCATGAAGGCGTTCCCGCGCGCGCCGGCAGCGCTCCGACCTGCGGCGGGGCCACTCGTGCTGGCGTCGGTGCCGGCCACCTCGGCCGTCGTGTCTTGCGTGGTGGACGGGGCGCGGAGGGACTGGCTGAGCATTCTTCGATCGTACCAGACAGGAGCGGCCGAACTAGGATGCTGTCATCGGCGTGTCATCGAGGCGCGAGGGACCGAGCTGGTCGGCGACCGCGTCCCGGTGACGCGCGAGATCGAGCCCCGCCGGCGGCACGAGCCACGTCGCGCATGCGCACGAGGCCGTAGCCATCGCGCGCGAAGGGCAGCAGGCAGCGGTCGAGGATGCCTTCGCGCTCGGCGGCCACGTCGACGACCCTAGGCACGGGCGGCCTCCCAGGCGGCGATCCGGGGGTGCATGATGCGGAAGAAGGCGGGCGGCAGCAGCGCCAGGAGGATCATCCCCGGGTAGCCGGTGGGGAACTGGGGCGCCTCGGGGAAACTGCGCAGGAGCTGGTAGGGCCGCCCGGGATTCGCGTGATGGTCGCTGTGTCGCGACAGGTCGAGCAGAAGGATGCGGCCCAGCGGGTGATCGCTGTTCCAACTGTGGATCGGCTGCACGCGCTCGTACTTGCCCGTCTCGAGCTTGCGTCGGGAGAGTCCATAGTGCTCGACGTAGTTCACGGTCTCCAGCAACAACATGCCAAGCACGGCCGAGGCCACCCAGGCCAGCGCTGCCGATGGGCCGCCGAGGAAGAACAGGACGCCCACCACTCCCGCCTGCGCGAGTTGCAGCCGGAGGTGCTCGTTCTGCCAGGTCCACGCGGACACGCCCTTCTTCTCGAGGCGAGTTGCCTCGAGCCGCCAGGACTCGAGCCAGGTGCCCGGCAAGGCGCGAAACCAGTGTCCGTACACCGAGCAGCCGCGCGGCGAGAAGACCGGGTCGTCCGGCGTGGACACCTTCGCGTGGTGGCCGCGGTTGTGCTCGATGAAGAAGTGCACGTAGAGGCTGCTGGCGAGCGCCGCCTTCGCGAGGAACTGGTCGAGGCGTCCGGTCCGGTGGCCGAGCTCGTGCCCCACGTTGATGCCGAAGGTGCCACAAGCGATGCCGAGGGTGGCGATTGCACCCGACTGCTCGGCGAGCGTGTCGTAGCTCTCCCAGCGAAACAGGAAGACGAATACCAGGCACCACTGCGACAGTGCCAGCACGCGGGGGATCTGGTCGTACACCGTCTCGGCGCGGGCCTCGGTCTCGTCGCCGCGGTTGACGGTGACCGGCCGCAGCCACAGCTCCGCCGCGGGCACCAGGCCGAAGGCCACCAGCGGCATCACCCAGGCGAGTTGCCCGCCCAGACCAAGACCCAACGCGGCGAGCATCGGGAAGAAAAGCACGGCGGCGTAGGCGGTAAACGGCATGATGGACTCTCTCACGAGTGTAGATTTCGAACGCTTGTCCTATTACGAACCGGTCAATCGACCGTCAACTCCCTCGGGCGACCACTCGCCGCCGAACTCGAGGCCGGCGGGCCGGAAGGTGTTGCCCATGCGCACCCAGCGGAGCTTCACCGGCGCCGTCTTGCCCGGCGCCACCGGGAACAGGGCGTAGTCATCGGGGCTGCCGCGGTCCAGGCCGCCAGCTCCGCGTCGTTCAGCGAGCCAACTGCGCGTCGCACGGCGACGTGCGAGGGGGGTTCGGGCAGGGGGGCCATGAGACCATTTCTCCGCACGCGAATGCCTAGCGCCACGGCATACACGGCAAGACACCGACCCGGGCCGGCGTCACCGGCGCGTCATCGCCCGCCGCGCTCCTGGCGCGCACGACA
>VGRE01000044.1 GCA_016875435.1 Deltaproteobacteria bacterium
CAAGCGCCTCGCCTACTCGATGATGCCCGAGAAGCAGCGCATCGGCTTCGAGAACAACCTCGAGACCGACTTCGCGCTGGCCTTCAAGGGCCTCGCGCGCTTCCGCGTGAACGTGTTCACCCAGAGCCGCGGCATCGGCGTGGTGATGCGGCAGGTCCCCGTGAAGATCCTATCGATGGACGAGCTAGGCCTCCCGCCGGTGTTCACCCGCATCGCGAACTTCAAGCGAGGCCTGGTGCTCGTCACCGGGCCCACCGGGTCGGGCAAGTCCACCACCCTGGCGGCCTTGATCGACTTCATCAACCGCAACCGCGCCGAGCACATCATCACCGTGGAAGACCCGGTCGAGTTCGTCCACCAGCCGCACAAGTGCCTCATCAGCCAGCGCGAGGTGGGCACCGACACCAGGTCGTTCTCCAACGCGCTGCGCAGCGCGCTGCGCGAGGATCCCGACGTCATCCTCGTGGGCGAGATGCGCGATCTCGAGACCATCTCGCTCGCGATCTCGGCCGCCGAGACGGGTCACCTGGTCTTCGGTACGCTCCACACCAACTCCGCAACCGAGACAGTCGATCGCGTGATCGACGCCTTCCCGCACGAGGCCCAGCAGCAGATCCGCACCATGCTGGCCTCGTCGTTGATGGCGGTGGTCACCCAGGCGCTCGTCAAGAAGCAGTTCGAGCCCGGTCGCGTGGCGGCGCAGGAAATCCTGATCGTCAACTCCGCTATTCGAAACCTCATCCGCGAGAACAAGCCCTACCAGATCCCGTCCTTGATGCAGGCAGGCAAGGCCGACGGCAACCAGACCATGGCGATGGCCCTCAAGGACCTCGCCCTGCGCAAGAAGATCAGCCGCGAGCTGGCGATGCAGTACGCCAACGATCCCAAGCTCTTCGACGACGTGCCGGCGGCTGGCGCCCAGGGGCGGCCGGCGGGGGCTCGTTGAGACTCCGGGTCAATGGCGAAGACCACGATCTGCCCGATGGAATCGACGTCTGCGGGCTGGTAGAAGCCCTGGGCGCTCACCCCGACGGCGTGGCGGTGGCCGTCAACGGCGAGGTGGTGCCCCGCGGGGAGCAGCGCTCGCGGGCGTTGCGCGACGGCGACCGGGTGGAGGTGATCCGCGCGGTGGGCGGGGGCTAGGGGCGTTTCCGCGCCCACGACCACGGCGCGATCGGCTACAGTCGCGCCGTGAGCTGGCTCCTCCTGTTGACCCACGCCCTGGCCTGTGACGACGCCGCCTTCCGCGCCATTCCCGAGCCTCCGGTGGCGGGGGGCGCGAAGGGTGTCGCGACCGGCGAGTCCACCCTCGACGGCAAGCCCGTCATCGGGGTGCGATTCGCGATGCCCTCGCAAGCCTCGTTTGCCGGCTGGAAGGCGGCGCTGGCCGACCTCGACAGCCAGGACCAGTGGGTGCCCGACCAGTTCGGCTACGAGTACAACACCTGGATCGACGCCAGCCACGCCTACTTGCGCTTCGACGTGGGCCTGGTATTCGGGGCGATACACGTGCGTCGCCAGCTGGTGGCGGTCATACGCGAGAGCAGCACCGCGAGCAGCTACACCACCTGCTGGAGGATGGTCGATCCCGAGCCGTTCAAGGAGAAAATCGCCGCGATCGTCACCGAAGCCGAATGGGAGAAGGCCAGCGCCGGCTGGTGGTCGGTCCGGCAGCAGGCGAGCGGGGTGACGGTGGGCTACCAGTGGTGGACCGAGGTGGGGAAAATGCCCACCAGCGTGATGAAGTACGGGATGACCACCACCCTGCCCGCGCTCATGGACGCCTTCGAGGCCCGTGCCCAGGCCCTCGCCGATCGCTAGGGACAGGTTAGCGCCCGGTCGGCCATGAAAAAGGGCGCGGTCCGAGCCTTGATTGTCGCGACAATGCTGTTGTCGCCGGTCGTGGCGCAGGCCGGGAAGACCGACGTGGTGGCCAGGCTGATCTCGGATGGCAAGTGCGCCGCCGCTGTCGAGAAAATCGACGAGTGGGAGACTCGGAGCGCCCTCGGCGCCGAGGACTACGACTTACGACGGCTCCGCGCCCAGGCCGGCTACTGCGCCGCCAAGGCTGCCGGTACTGTCGAGGCCTACGAGGCTTTTGTCGACCGCTTTTCCGACTGGACCGAGGCCAAGGACGCCCGCGTCCGCCTCTATGATCTCGCATTCTCGGCGGCACAGGTCGAGGGTACGGCGCGCGCGATGAAGGCCTTCGTGGCGCGTTATCCGGAATCCCCCTACACGGAGCAGGCACGCCGGCAGGAGGAAGCCTGGAGCTTCGAGGACGCCGCGAAGTCGGGCGACCCGGACACCATCCAGCGCTGGATCACCGAGCACCCCGACTCCACGCTGCGCGAGCAGGCCTGGGAGGCGATCGTGCGGGCGCAGGAGGGCATCTACTTGCTGACCGCGGGCGGGCAGCCCTTCCGCATCGACCCCGTCCTCATCGGCGAGGGCGGGATGGTGGCGGTCCCTGCTGGCATGCCCGTGGCCCCCGAGCTGCCGATGATCGGGGTGAACCTGCCCGGCGCCGGCCGGGGGGAAACCAGCGAGTGGTGGAAGCTCCAGGCCCTGTCAGCGGTCTCGGAGTCGGCGATGCGCCTCGACCCCGTGGGTCCCGTGGGCCGCATGCTCGGCGAGCGGCTCGGCGTCGCCCCCCCGGGGCCCGAGGCTGGCCTCATGGAGCTGGGCCGCGCGCCGGGCGCTCACCTGGCGCGCGTCGCCACCGTGAAGAACCCGCTTGCTCTCGCTGCCGGTTGCGACGGCTTCGCCCGCTACGCGCTCACGCTCACCCCGCCGGGCACGGCCGGCGTGGCCTTCCCCTTCGCGGTGGAGTGCCCTCCTGGCCCCGCGCATACCTCGCCGCTGGCGCTGGTCGTCGACGTGCTCGACGCGGCCGAGGCCGGGCATCGCGACCGCGCGCGCGCGCTGTGGGCACAGCTCGAGAATCTCCCCGACGGCGCGCCCCTGCGCCACTGGCTCGCCTCGGCGCTTGGCGACCCGTTGCAGAAGCTCATCGACGATCGGCCTGGCACGGGCGACTGGATTGCGTGGGTGAGCACGCCCACCGGCGTTGCCTCTGCCTGGCTGCGCGCCGACCCCGAGGGCGCCCGGGTGATGGCCGCGCGCGACGGGTGGACGGTGCCGGTCGGCAGCTCGGTCGTGGTCGGCACCAGCGACCCGGCCTGCGCGTCGCTCCTTGGCTCGCTCGGGGGCACGCTCTTCTGCTCCGATGGGGCTCCCCGCCCGGTGGCGCTCGATGGTGCCTCGCTGGGGTGGGAGTTGCCCTCGCCCGAGGCCCTCGCCGCCGCCGGGGTGAAGTCGGCGCCAAAGCTCGACGACGTCGTGTCCGTCGCCCCGCGGTGGGAAGGCGAGCTGAAGGCGCGGTGGGTGCTCAAGGTGGGCAAGAAGACGGTCGAGGTGCTGGGCCCGGCCCCGGCGGCCTGGACGCGCGTCGCGCCGGTGCCCCCCGAGGTGGGCGAGTGGCTCGCGTTGCAATCGGGGGCCACCGCCCTGGGCCTGGCCCCGGTCACCGGCGAGGCGTGGACACTCTACCGGGCCTTCACGGGGAGCTAGGCGGCGCGCCCTTCGGCGGCGCGCCCTCGGCGTTCGCGAGCGCCCAGGTCAGCTCGGTGATGGCGATGGTGCCCTCGGCGAGCGCGATGGGGTCGACCTTGTCGACGGTATCGGCCCAGGTGTGGTGGTAGTCGAAGTAGTGCTCGTCGTCGGGGATGAGCCCGACCGAGAGCACGCCGTCGTCGGTCAGCGGCGAGATGTCGGCGCCCCCGCCACCCTCCCGCACCCACAGGCGACTGGCGGTGAACATCGGCTCGATCCAGGCCCGCTGCTCGGGCGTGGCCGTCACCCCCCAGCCGCGCGGCGAGCCACCGCCGAGGTCGGTCTCCAGCGCCGCCACGTGGCGCTCGTGCCCGTGGGCGGCGAAGTAGGCGCGCCCGCCCCGCAGGCCGTTCTCCTCGTTGGCGAAGAGCACGCCCCGGATGGTGCGGCGGGGCTGGCCCCGGGCGGCGATGGCGCGCATCGTCTCCACGACGTGTACGACACCGGCGCCGTCATCGTGGGCGCCCTGGCCCACGTCCCAGCTGTCCAGGTGTGCTCCCACGACCACGATCTCGGAGGCCAGGTCGCTTCCCCGGATCTCGCCCACCACGTTGAACGCGTCGCTGTCCGGGCCGAAGCGCGGGGTCATGGCGAGCTTCAGCTTCACCTCCCCTCGCGTCGCCATGCGCGCGAGCATGGCTGCCGTCTCCGTCGACACCGCCGCCGCCGGGATCTTCGGCAACTCCGGCGCATACCAGGTGCCGCCGGTGTGGATCGTGCCGAGCGAGCGGGTGGTGACGGATCGCACCAGCACCGCGAGGGCCCCGTGCTCGGCCGCCCGCGACGGCCCCTGTCCCCGGTAGGCCACCGCGTCGCCGTAGTAGTCGATGGCGGGCACGCCGGGTTTCATCGGCACGTCGTAGAGCACGATCTTTCCCTTGGCCGCGAGCCCGAGCTCCGCGAAGTCGCGAATGACGACCAGCGGCGCCTCGATGCCCGCCGCCGGGGTCGCCACCGAGCCGCCAAGAGCGAGCACCGGGAGCGACTGCGCGTAGGGGGCCGATAGCTGGAGGCTGGCGTCGCCGCGGATCCACGTCGGCACCTTCACCGGCTCGAGGCGCACGCTCACGCCGTCGGCGTCGAACCACGCCGCCGTGATCTGCTCGGCGCGACGCTGCCCGGGGCTACCCGCCAGCCGGTGACCGGCGCCGTCGCACAGCTCGGCGAGGCGCTGCCATTGCCGGGCAGCGTCGGCCGGGTCGGGCGACGGTGGCGGGGTGTCGAGGGGCGGCGAGGCGGGCGCGTCGAGGGCCGGGAGCGGCTCGGTCGAGGCGGGACCTGCCGGCGGCGCCGGGGGTGCAACGGGACCGTGTGCGCAGGAGAAGATCGCGAGCAGGAGCATGTTCTCCGCATATCGGATTGGCGGCCGACGGGTGGCGGAGTACGCGACCGGTCACGACGTGCTACAGGTCCCGGCCGTGAACGCGCTCGTGCTCGGGTTTGGCCCCTTCGGCGAGGTGGTCGACAACCCGTCGGCCGCCCTCGCGCTGGCCCTCTCCGGCCGCCGCGTCAGCGGCGTCGACATCATCGGCGAGGCCATGCCGGTGAGCTACGGCCGCTCGGTCACCCTCGCGATGGTGCGTGCGGCCCAGCTCCGGCCGGCGCTGGTCCTTGGCATCGGCGTGGCGATGCGTCGCGAGGTGGCCATGGTGGAGCGCTACGGGCGCAACCGCGCCGCGACCCGGGCCGCCGACGTCGATGGCGTGCGCGTGGGCAAGCACGGCGAGGGGCCCGCGGTCCTCGAGAGCCCGCTCGCCGAGGAGCTGGCCCGTGCGCTCGGCGTTCACCTCTCGAGCGACGCGGGCACCTACGTGTGCAACGCGTGGCTCTACCGGTCGCTGCGGTGCGGTCTCCCCGCCGCCTTCCTGCACGTGCCGGCGCACGGGATCGAGGCCGATCGGGTGGCCGAGGCGGTGGCCCGCGTGGTCAAGAACCTGGAGCACCGCGCGGCGCGCTAGGTGCGGCCGATGCAGGATGGGGAGCTAGGGCACCCGGTCGCCGGGGCGTAGCCGGGCGCCGTTCATCCAGTCGCGACCACTTACCGCCTTCTTCCCGGGCACTTGCACCTCCAGGAGCTCGATCGCGCCCTCGCCGCAGGCCACGCGAGCCCCGTCGAGCAGGGTGCCGGGCAGGCCCGCGCCCGCGACTGGCCGCGCGCGGAGCACCTTGAGGTTGCCGCTGGCCGTCCCCGGCCAGGGGGAGAGCCCGCGCACCTGCCGGTCGATCTCCACGGCGGTGCGCGTCCAGTCGAGGCTGGACATCTCGCGGTCGAGCATCTTCGCGTAGGTCACCCCCACCTCGGGCTGGGGACAGGGGACGATCCCGTCGAGGCGCGCGAGCGTGTCCACGAGCAGCTCCGCGCCCATCGTCGCGAGACGGTCGTGGAGCTGTCCCGATGTCTCCTCGGCGCCGATCGGGGTGCGGCGCTGGAGCAGGATGTCGCCGGTGTCGAGGCCCTCGGCCATCTGCATCGTGGTGATGCCGGTCTCGCTGTCGCCCGCGAGGATCGACCACTGGATCGGCGCCGCGCCGCGCCATCGCGGCAAGAGCGAGGCGTGCACGTTGATGCAGCCGCGCCGCGGTGCCTCCAGGAGCGCGGGGGGCAGGATGCGACCGTAGGCCACCACCACCGCCACCTCCGCGCCGACCGCGGCGAACTGGCCCGGAAAATCCCCGGACTTGAGCTTGGTCGGCTGGTACACGGGCACGCCGAGCTCGCGGGCGCGTACCACCGTGGGCGGCGAGGCCATCGACTGCCCGCGACCCACCGGCTTGTCGGGCTGGGCCACCACGGCGCAGATCTCGTGGCCAGCGCGGTGAAGCGCGTCGAGCGTGGGCACCGCGAAGTGGGGGGTGCCGAGGAAGGCAACCCTCATTCGTCGTACTCGGCCGTCCCGTCGAGGCGGATCTTCACCCGCTGGCGCTTCTGCAGGTAGCGGCCCTTCTTCATGCGCGACACCCGGTCGAGGATCACCGTGCCCTCGAGGTGATCCATCTCGTGCTGCACCACGATGGCGTCGTAGCCCTCGAACCACTTCTGGTGCGGCTTGCCGTCCTCGTCGAGGTAGCGGATGTACACCCGGCGCGGCCGCGAGATGTTCTCCTCGAAGTCGGGCACCGAGAGGCAGCCCTCCTCGTACACCATCTTGTCGGCGCTGGTCTCGATCACCTGGGGGTTCACCAGCGCGAGGAAGCGCGGGTTGGTGGGGCGCCCGTCGTCGTCTTGCTCGCTGGTGGAGTTGCCGGGATCCACCACGATCACCCGGCGGAGGTCGCCCACCTGCGGGGCGGCGAGGCCCACGCCGGGCGCCGCGTACATCGTCTCGGCGAGGTCGCTGACGAAGCGTCGCAAGTCCGCGCCGAACTCGCCAGGGCCCACCGGGCGACACTTCTTCGCGAGGACCGGGTGGGGCACCGTGAGGATGTGCAGGACCGCCATGCGCCGCGGCTATCCCCGCCGTCGCCACCTCGCACCGCGACCGGGTGCGGCAGCGCGTACCCCGTCTTACGCGCGCGACCTCCCGTCACCCTGTACGCTGAGGAACCCTGCATGTACTTCGGACGCATCCCCCGGTTCAGCCCCTCCTTCTCGCCCGCCGAGGCGCTGGTCACCGCCCGCACGCTGGTCAAGAAGCCAGATGATGTCGCGACGGTCCACGAGTTCGAGAACACCTTCGCGGCTTTCATCGGTGCGCGTTTCGGCGTGATGACGCCCTCGGCACGTTTTGCCTTCTACCTGCTCTTGAAGGCGATGGGCCTCCACGCCGGCGACGAGGTGGTGATCCCGGCCCTCACCTACTTCGCCATCCCCTCGATGGCGGCGGCGGTGGGCATCAAGCCGGTGTTCGCCGACGTGGGCAAGCGCACCCACGTGCTCGACCCGGCGGCCTTCGAGGCGGCGATCACCCCGCGCACCCGGGCGGTGGTGCCCACCCACCTCTACGGCACCCCCTGCGACATGGACCCGATCCGCGAGATCGCGAAGAAGCACGGGATCAAGGTGATCGAGGACTGCGCCCAGAGCACCGGCGCCCGCTACCGGGGCACGCGCGTGGGCAACCTCGGCGACGCCGCCTACTACACCTTCGGGCTCACGAAGAACATCACCACGCTCTCGGGCGCGATGATCACCACCAACGACCCGGCAGTGGCCGCGTCGGTTCGCGCCGACATCGAGGCCACCACCCACGGGCCCCAGGAGCGCGCCGTGAAGGAGGCCGCCACCGGCCTCGCGATGATGTTCGCCACCCACCCCTTCGTCTACCCGTGGACGCTGCACCCGGCGATCGTCGTCGGCAACCGCCTCGGGAAAGACCCCATCCACGAGCGCTTCGGCGAGGCCGAGGTGCGCTACGACGGCGTGCCCACCTCGTTCCAGAAGGCCCGGCCCCGCGCGGTGCAGGCAGCCGTGGGCATGAAGCAGATCGAGCGCATCGAGGCGCTCAACGGCGCGCGCATTCGCAACGGCCGCGCGCTCGACGAGGCCCTGGCCAACGTGGATGGCATCCTCACCCCCGAGTACGCCGGCGGTGCCGAGCCGATCTACATGAGCTTCGTGATTCACCACCCCCGTCGTGACGCGCTCATGGTGGAACTGCGCAAGCGCGGCGTCGACACCACGGTGGGCTACATGTCGGACTGCTCGGATCACGAGTTGTTCGAGGAGTACCGGCGGCCACAGCCGAACGCGGCCACCATCATGCGCGAGCAGCTCCACATCCCGGTCCACCCGCGGATGGACGACAAGGACACCCGCCACATCGCCGAGGCCGTGCGGCAGTCGGTCCGGGCGGTCGGGTGACGGCGAGCCGCGCCCTCTTGAAGTCAGCCGTGGGCGCGGCGCGTTTCCGCCTCACCGGGGGCCGCGCGCCGCTGGCGGTATCCCTCTCTGTCACCCGCCGGTGCGACGCGGCCTGCGCCCACTGTTCCACCCCGAGCACGCCCTGCGACGAGCTCGGCAGCGACGAGGTCCTCGGCCTCATCGACTGGCTGGCCCACCGCGGCGCCGCGCGGCTGAACTTTGTCGGCGGCGAGCCGCTCCAGCGTCGCGAGCTGCCCGACTTCGTGCGCCGCTGTCGCGACCACGACCTCTGGACGGTGGTGGAGACCAACGGCCACGCGCTGCCCGAGCGGGTGGACGAGCTGCCGGTCTCGCGCTTCATGGTCTCGCTCGACGGGAGCGAGTCGGTGCACGATCGGCTCCGCGAGCCGGGGAGCTTCCGGCTGGCGGTGGCCGGGATCCGCGCGGCGCGGGCGGCCGGGCGCAGCGTGGGCACCGTCACCGTGCTCACGCGCTACAACCTCGGCGACGTGCCGCTGGTGCTGGCCATGGGGCGAGAGCTCGGTTTCGATGCCACGTTCGCGGTCCTCGACGTCCACGCGAGCAAGGCGGCCCGCCGGGCCCGGCCCGACCCCAGCGCGCTCCGGCGCACCTTCCGCTGGCTGCTCGAGGCGCGTGGCGAGGGGCAGCCGGTGGCGATGAGCGAGAAGTGCCTGCGCTACCTCATCGAGTGGCCCGACTACGACGCCTTCCGCGCCCCGTCCTCGCACGAGGACCTGACGTGCATGGCGGGGCAGGTGTCCTGCGCCATCGACGCCGACGGCGGGGTGTACGCCTGCGTGCCGCGCATGGGGACGAGTCCTGTCGGAAACGTGCGGACCGATGGCTTCGATGCCGCCTTCGCGCGCCTGCGCGACAATGACTGCCGGGCTTGCGTCGCCACCGCCTGCACCGAGTCGAGCTTCCTCTACAACCTCAACAAGCCCGCGGTGCTCGAGGTGGCGCGCGTCTCGGCGCGTCGCGTCGTTTCTCACGGCCTGCTAGGAGCCCCCCGATGAAAATGGGTCTACGCAGCTACGCGCGCGTCGCACAGGGTTTCCTGACGCGAAAAGTGCCGGTATATGCTCACTATGGCATTACACACCGCTGCAACCTCACCTGCAAGATGTGCGGCATCTGGCGCTACGGCAATCGGAAAGAGGAGCTCGAGCTGCCGCAGATCCAGATGATGGCCGAGCGGATGCGTCGGCTCGGGGTGGTGCAGCTCAGCATCGGCGGCGGCGAGCCCTTCGCCTGCGACTACCTGGAAGAAGCCGCGAAGTGTTTCGCCGACCAGGGACTCAACACCCGCGTGCTGACCAACGGCGTGGGCGTGTCCGAGGCCCGGCTGCGCAAGTGCGTCGACTACGGCGTGACCAGCTTCTCGATCTCGCTCGACAGCCTCTACCCGGCCCGCTTCGACTACATCTGCGAGAAGGAAGGGAGCTGGGACGAGGCCGTTCGCTCCATGACCACCATCGGGCACCTGGTGAAGGGCACCAAGGGCCTGCCCTCCATCAACTGCGTGGTGAGCAACCTGAACCTCGAGGAGCTGCCGAGCATGGTGGAGTTCGCCGCCACCATCGGCTTCCACATCTCGTTCCTGCCCATCGAGCTGCTTGCCGACCCGAAAGACGGCGTGCGCAACTGGGAGGGCCGCTTCGTGCGCTACCGCCCGGAGATGGGCGTCAACGTGGCCGACTCGCCGGAGGTGGTGCAGGATCGCATCGACCGCGCCTACGAGAAGTTGCTGTCGATGAAGAAGGCGGGCTGGCCCATTCTCAACAGCACGCCCTACCTGGAAGCCAGCCGCATGTACCTCAAGACGGGGCGCTTCCCCGCCGAGGGTTGCGACGCGGGACGGCTCTACTTCAGCGTGTCGCCCAACGGCCAGTTCGCCATCTGCCACCGCACGCTGCACCAGCACAAGTCTTTCCTCGACCCCGACTTCGAGGCGTACTTCCACTCGGCGGACTACGAGCGAAAGCGCTTGCTGGAAGCGGGTAGTTGCGAAGGCTGCATGCGCGCCTGCTGGATCGACAACAGCTTCATGTTCCGCACCATCGAGGGCTTCTTCGAGGCCTCGACCATGGCGCTGAAGCAGCGGGTGACCGATCCCGCGCCCTGGGACGAGGCTCGCAAGTGGGCCAAGTACGACCAGGTGGACATCGTCCCCCACGTCGCGAAGTAAGCGACCGGTTAATCGCCGCCGCCCATGCGGAATGTCCTCGCCATCGCCCGCCGTGAGCTGGGCGCCTACTTCGACTCGCCGCTGGCCTATGTGATCGTCACCATCTACGCGGTGCTGGTCGGCGGCTTCGCCCTCTGGTTCGACGACGTGTTCGCGGCCGGCGTGGTCTCCCTGCGCAGCGTGTTCTTCTGGAGCGCGCTGTTCCTGGTCCTGCTGGTGCCGGCCGTCACCATGCGGCTCTTCGCCGAGGAGTACCGCACCGGCAGCATCGAGTTGCTCGCCACCTTCCCCATCACCGAGGGCGAGTTGGTGCTCGGCAAGTGGCTGGCGGCGGTGTCGCTGGTGGGCATCGGCATCCTCGCCACGCTCAGCTACGCGCTCACCCTGGCGGTGCTCGGCGTGCCGGAGGGCGCCGGGGCGGGCAACTTCCTCGTGCGACTGGTCAACGAGTCGGGGCTCGACCCCGGCGAGGTGGCGTGCGGCTACCTCGGGCTCTTGTTGCTGGGCGCGGCCATCGCCGGGCTCGGCACCGCCGCGAGCGCGCTGACGAACTCGCAGATCGTGGCCTTCCTCGGCGCGCTGGTGGTGTCGCTGTTTCCCTTCGCGCTGGGATCTTTCCTCGACAAGGTGCCGGCGGGCCTGGTGCCGCTGGCGCAGTTCCTCGCGCTCAACACCCACTTCAACAACCTCGCGCGCGGGGTGATCGACCTGCGCGACCTCGTGTACTGCGGCAGCGTGGCCGCGCTGGGCCTTCACGTGGCGGTCTACGCGCTCGAGCGAAGGCGTCTCGGATGACGCGGCGCGCGCTGCTCGGCAACGCAACCTTCCAGATGGTGCTGGCGCTGCTCATCATCGTCCTCGCCAACGCCTGGATCGCCAACCACTTCTTCCGGCTCGATCTCACCCGCGACCGGCTCCACAGCCTCGACGACGCGAGCAAGGCGATCGCCGCGAAGCTCGAGCGGCCGCTCTCGGTGCGGGTGTACTTCACGCGGGGCCTGGAGGCGCCCTACAACAACCACGAGCAGGTGGTGCGCGACAAACTCGGCGAACTACAGGCTTACTCCGCTGGGAAGATGCAGGTTGCCGTAGTCGATCCGTCGACCGACAAGGCCCTGGTCGAGGAGGCGCAGAAGTACGACCTCACCCCCTTGCAGTACACCGTCCGCGAGGAAGATCGCGCCGAGTTGCGCACGGTGTGGATGGGCGCGGTGCTGGTGTACGGCGACCGCACCGAGGTGCTGCCGGCGCTCACCAACCTCGCCTCGCTGGAGTACGACCTCGCGGCAGCGATGCATCGGTTGCAGCAGAAGGCCGAGGACAAGCCGGTCATCGCCTACTCCATCGGCCACGGCGAGCCCGACCTGTCCAAGCCGGACGGTCCCATGCGGGCGCTCGTCGAGGGCGTGGGACGGAAGGCCTTCCTCGTGCCCGTCGAGCTGGGCGGGGCCGGGCTGCTCGCCGAGGAGATCGACGCGCTGCTGGTGATCGGGCCCCAGTCCACCCTGCCCGACCGGGCGCTCTACCAGATCGACCAGTTCATCATGCGGGGCGGCGCGGCGGCCCTGTTCGTCACCAGCATCCGTCCCGACATGCGCACCCTGCGCACGCTGCGGGTGTCGAGCGGGCTCGAGCCGCTGGTGGGCCACTACGGCGTCAAGGTCAACCGCGACCTCGTCATCGACCGCGTGGAGAACGGCGCGATGCGCTTCCCCGTGCGCGTGGGCAACAAGACGGGCACCCGGGAGATCAACTACCCCCTCATCGTGCGCGCCTCGGCGCTCTCGCGCGAGTCGGTGCTCACGGGCGGCCTGCAGTCCATGCTTTTCCCCTTCGCCAGCACCGTGGAGCTGGCGAGCGACCTGTCGCCCGACGTCCGGGCGGAGGTGCTGGCGCGGTCCTCGCCGTCCTCGGGGGCCATCCAGGGCCTCAAGCAGCTCGACCCCCAGCAGTTCGAGGCGATGTTGTCGAGCGAGCGGCGCGGTCCCCACGATCTCGCGGTGGCGATGACCGGCGCCTGGCGCAGCTTCTTCGAGACGCGGCCCGTCCCCGAGCCGAGCGACGAGGTGCCCGACGAGCAAGACGGGATCGGCCCCGAGGCGGCGCTGAGCGTCGAGGGCGCCAGCACCCGGATCCTGGTGGCCGGGAGCGCCGACGCGGTGGCCAACAACGGCACCTTCATGCTCAACGTGTGCGACTGGCTCGTTCAAGACACGGCGCTGGTGGGCATCCGCAGCAAGACCGCCACCGTGGCGAGCCTGCGCCCCACCACGCCGGGCGAGCGCAGCGGCTGGCGCGCCTTCAACCTCGCGGCGGGACCGGTGCTCTTGCTGGCCTACGGTGGCCTTCGCCAGCTGCGCGCCCGTCGCAAGGGGGCCCGGTGACGCTCACCCGCAAGAGCCTTGCCATGCTCGGCGTCGCGGGCGTCCTCGCGGGGCTCAACGCCTTCGACCTGGGCGAGGCGGTGGCCGAGGGCGAGCCCTTGCCCACGCTGCCCGCCGTCAGCGCCGACGCGGCCACGAAGATCACCATCGGCGACCAGATCAACATGCTCACCCTGCAGCGCGACGGCAGCGACTGGCGCCTGGTGGCGCCGCTCGACTACCCGGCCGACGACAAGCTGGTGAAGGAGTTCCTCAAGCAGGTGGGCGGCGGCATCACCATGGACGTGAAGCTCGACGACGGCAACCTCGAGGCCTACGGGGTGGACGACCAGCACGCGCTCCGCGCCGACGTGTGGACCGGCGGCACCGAGCCCGCGCTCACCTTCTTCGTGGGCAAGACGGCGGGTCCCGGGGCGTCGTTCGTGCGCCTGCCCGGCTCGGAGACGGTCTACCGCGCCGACGTGGGCACCCGCGCCCGCTACGAGCGCCCTGCCGGCGAGTGGCGCGAGCGGAGCATCCTCGCGATGGAACGCGAGGACGTGTCGGCGATGACCGTCGAACGGGGGTCGGAGATCCTGCGTTTCCGGCGCGGTCCGCCCACCACGGTCGAGGGCGAGGAGGTGCCGGGCGCCTTCACGCTCGACGGCGCCGGCTTCCCCGTCGATGGCGACAGCGTGGAGCTGATGGTCCGCGCGCTCGTCCGCGCGCGCGCGGGCGAGCTGCACAACGAGGGCTACGACGGCGGTTTCGAGGACCCGGTGGCGACGGTGGCGTTGACGGTCCGCGACGGCTCGGTCGCGCGCGTGGTGATCGGTCGCCGGAGCGACGAGAAGTCCACGCTGCTCCGCGTCAGCGGCCGCCCCGAGGTGTTCCGCGCCTCGGGACAGGTCTTCACCGCGTTCACCCAGCCGGTCGAGGCGCTGCGCGACCGGACGATGTCCCGCTTCGACCGGGGCGCCGTCACCACCATGAGCTGGAGCGAGGGCGGCATGGTGGTGAGCATGGACTGGAACCCCGCCACCGCCCAGTGGCTGGTCACCCAGCCGGCCAACGTCGACGCCGACCAGCGGGCGGCGATCGAGGCGGTGTCTACGCTGGCGAGCCTCCGCGCGCGATCGGTCGCGACCGACGGCCTATTCGTCCCCAGCGGGGCAGGCGCCAAGCTGCGGCTGGCCGACGGCAGCACCTGGGAGCTGATCCTCGGCCAGGCCGAGGCCGACGGCGCGGTGCGGGCGCGCGTGGCCGGGCGAGGCGACATCTTCGTGCTCGACCCGCGCACGCTCGCCGTGCTGCGCGCCGGCTTCGGGCGGGGGTAGGATCCGGGCGCGGCTGAATAGCGCCCCCCGCCGCGCGTACTCACCGCAGGAACTCGGAGAACGACATGCCTGCCAGCCTCCTCCCTCTTGCCCTCTCGCTCCTCGTCGGCGGCTCTGCCGCGGGCGACGAGGTGTCGAGCGTCGAGGCCGAGGTCGCGTCCTCGCTGGTCGATGGCGCCGACGCCGCGCAGAAGAAGAAGTCGAAGAAGTCCTCCAAGCAGGGCCAGAAATCGGGTGGCCGCGAGAGTGGCCGCGAGAGCGACCGCGGCGACGGTCGCAAGGCCGAGCCGCGGCGCGACAACGAGCGCAGCGACCGGACGGGCGAGCCGCGTAAGGAGACCGCCGACCGCGAGCAGTCCTCGCGCCGCGAGCCAGCCGGCCGTGACCGCGAGGCTTCCCCGCGCGAGTCGGTGAACGTGAGCACCTCGGCGCGGAGCAGCCAGTCGCAGGCATCTGCCGAGCGCCACCAGTCCGCGTCGCGCCACGCCCCCGCCAACTACCGGGGCCACAGCGACCCGGCGCGCACCGACCGTCACGCCAGCGCCGCGCGTCACGCGCCCGCCGTCCGCGCCACGGCCGCTCGCCACCACGCGGCCGTGCGCCACCACGCCGCCGCCGCGCACCACGCGGCCTGGGTGCGCCACCATGGCCCCCGCTACTGGTACAGCCCCTGGCGCCCCGGCGTCCGCGTTCACTGGTACCACGGCGTGTTCATCTACGGCCCGCCGGTGGTGGTGGTCGATGGCGACGGCCACAGCCGCGTGCGCCGCGAGGGCGAGAGCGCCCCGGCCCCGAAGCCCGAGGTGGAGCGCGCCGGCAAGTTCTCCATCGGCGTGCGCGGCGCCACCTACATCAGCGACTTCTACGGCGAGGGGCGCGGCTACGGCGACGCCGGGCTCGGCCTCGCTGCCCGCTACCGCATCATCGATCCCCTCGGCATCGAGGCGCAGTGGACCTACCACGACCAGTCCTGGTCGCAGGACACGACGCGGATCCAGCAGCCGCTGTCGGTGTCGGCGCAGCTCTTCGCCTTCCCGTGGACGAAGGTCAACCCCTACGTGCTCGCCGGCCTCACCGTCACCGACCGCAACATCGACCAGTCCCTCGCGGGCGGCACCTTTCAGACCGACGAGGCGCTGTGGGGCCCTCACGGCGGCCTCGGCCTCGAGTTCGGCCTCGGGAAGGACGTGTCGCTCAACTTCGACGCCCGGTGGATCGGCTACGTCAACAAGGAAGCGACCGACCCCGCCGTCCCCGGCGCCTTCCAGGGCAACATGGGCTTGAACTTTTACTTCTAGCCGTCAGGCCGGGTCGAGCATCCATGGCTCGGCCGCCTCGTCGCCGCCGCCGATCACGACGCCCCCCGCCCGGTGATCACCACGGGGAAGGTCTGCAGGATGAGCTTCACGTCGAGAAACAGCGACCAGTTGTCGATGTACTCGAGGTCGAGCCGCATCCAGTTGTCGAAGTCCACGCGGTTGCGCCCGCTCACCTGCCAGATGCAGGTGAGGCCCGGCTTCATCGAGAGGCGACGCATCTGCCAGCGCTCGTAGCGAGCCACCTCGCTCGGCAGGGGCGGGCGCGGCCCCACCACGCTCATCTCGCCGCGCAGCACGTTCCAGAGCTGGGGCAGCTCGTCGATGCTGGTCTTGCGGATCAGGGCGCCGATGCGGGTGATGCGCGGGTCGCGCTGCATCTTGAACACCGGGCCGCTCATCTCGTTGTGCTGCTCGAGCGCCGACTTGTGCTTCTCCGCGTCGACCACCATCGAGCGGAACTTGTACATGGGGAAGGTACGCCCGTAGAGGCCCGAGCGGTCCTGCACGAACAGCACCGGGCCACCATCCCCGAGCTTGATGAGCGCGGCCACCGCGAGCATCAGGGGACCGAGCACCAGGAGGCCCACCGCCGCCCCCGCCACGTCGATCGTTCGCTTGACGAGGAGCGCGCCGCCGTCGGACGGGGTGGACGAGAAGGAGATCACCGACCAGCCTCCCAGGTCGCTCACGTCGGCCTGGGCGATGGAGAGGCCGAGGAAGTTCGCGTCCATCGAGAAGGTGACGCCCACCTCCTCGCAGGTGTCGCCCACCACTCTCAGGGTGCTCGTGTCCCAGGCGCGACCGGTCATGAACACCTGCGCGATGTTCTCGTGGTCGATCACATCGCGGAGCTGCGGCACGCGCCCGAGCACCCGCACCCCGTGGACGCTGGTGGCCTCCTCGCCCTCGGGCACCACCACGCCCGACACGCGAAGCGCCCACTGCGGGTGGCGCAGGACCGTGTCGACGAAGGGCGCCGCCTCCGCGGCGCTGCCCACCACGAGGATGTTCCACGTGGGCGCCTGCTTGCGGGCGCGATCCGCCTCCCAGCGCCGCGCCGCGTAGATGGTGAACACGCTGGCCACCGCGAAGAGGATCAGGAAGGAGCGCGAGGTGGGCGCCGGCGGGGGGAAGAGGAACAGGATGAGCAGCAACAGCGCCAGGGCCACCGCGACGGCGCTCGCGATTCGGAGCAGGAGCACGTCGGCGCGGATGCGGCGGATGTCGTCGTACAGGCGGTGCTGGGACAAGCTCGCCAGCCACACCGGCACCACGCCAAATACTAGGTGGAACTGACTTTTCACGGTGACGGGCGCGAGGATTGCCTCGCCGGGCACCACGTCGAAGGACCACAGCTCCCGCGCCCGCTGGCGCAGCCAGGCCACGCCGAGGAAGGTCAGCGTCACCACCATCGCGTCGATGAATCGCGCGGTCCAGCCGAGACTGGCCGCCTGGGCGCGCTGCATGAGCGCGACCCTAACCGCCCCGCCGCGCCCCTACGGCGTGTGCCAGCTCCAGAACGGCTCGGCCCAGGTGGCGGTCCCGCTGTTGGAGTAGGCCTTCGTCGGCTGCGGGTACCACTCGGTCGGCCGGCCGGTCTGGCCGCCGGTCACCAGCGAGCCCACCCAGTCGCCCTTGGCGTACACGCGGTCGATCTGCTTGCGCACGTGGGCCACGTCGGCGGCGCTCACCACGCCGTTACTCGTCGCCTTGTAGAACTGCACGGTCACGCGGACGGGGAAGCGGGTGTCGCGCTCGATGGGCAGGTCGCCGAACTCGGTGAAGGGGCCCTCGGCCTCGCCGTGGCTCACCACCGCCATCTCCACGTCGCTCGACTTCGCCGCCATCTCCTGCATCGGCGCGGGGGCCGACATCGCCGGCGCGCCGCTCGCGGCCCCGCCCAGGCCGAAGCCCCAGTCGTCGTACCAGTGGCGCTCGGGCTGCCGCTGCTTCAGCGGCACCTGGATGAGGAGCACCACGTCGAGGCCGGCGTCCTCGCTGATGCTGTCCACGTCGATCCCTTGCTCTTCCGCCCACTGGCTCACGCGCTCGGCCATGAAGGGCGCGCGCTCGCCGTCGTCGTTGAAGAACAAGGGTTGCGAGAGGTAGCCGCCCTCGTTCTGGATGATCTGCATGGAAGTGCCCTCGCGGGTGGCCATGATCGCCATCACCGCCGGGTTTCCCGGGGAGGACTGGTAGTTGTAGAGCACCGGCGTGAAGGTGGCCTCGCCCTTCTCGGGGATGGGGAGGAAGCAGGCCTGCGCGCTCACCAGCACGTGCTCGTCGCGGCTGGTCCACAGGGAGTCCTCGTCGCCTGCCCACGACCCGGGGTCGTGCATGTAGCGGCGCGGGTCCTTGAGCACGCTCGACAGCGTCGTGGTCTTGAGCGCCTTGCCGTCCTCGTTGCCCACGCGCAGGTAGAACTCGTCGCTGCGCAGGTCGGCGGTCTTGTCGGAGAAGTTGTCGAAGCGGATCACCGGCATCGGGTGGAGCGCGCCGTTGCGGTCGCGCACGCCGATGGTCATGTCGGAGATGTTCGGGCCCACCGAGCTGCCCTTGTAGCGGCCGGTGTCTTCCCAGGTGACGTTCATCACGTTCAATCCGTATTTCTGCACGAGCGACTGCGCCGTGCTGTCCCACACCATGGCCTCGACCTTGCCGATGGTGCTGTGGAAACGGTCTTCCCAGCCGGCCTCGGCGGGAGTGGAGAGGGCGAGGAGGAGGAGATTCACGTTGGCTCCGAGGTTCGCCGGCACAACGGCGGGCGCCCGCCGCGCCTTACAGCGGGCTAGGGCGTGGCCCGATGTTTCGCGCCCTCGTCGAGAAGCTCGGAAGTTCGCGGACAGCGATCTTGGAGTTTGTCGCAGGCTTGATCGCGCTGTGCTTCGCGGTGCCGGTGGTGCACCGGGTGGTGGAGGCGATGCTCGCGCGCCGCGCGTTCCCTGGCGACATCGAGTGGATGGAGGGGGCCACGCTGATGACAGCGGTGCGCCTGCGCGACGGGCTGCCCATCTACGGCGACCCCGCCGCCGACTACATCCCCTTCATCTACCCGCCGGGCTTCGCGTGGCTGGTGTCCTTGTTCGACGTGTCGTACGAGAGCGGCCGCACCCTCTCCATCGCCGCCATCGGCGTGGCGGCGGCGGCGCTGGTCTACGGCGCCCGGCGGCTGGGCTCGGCCTGGCCGGCGGCGCTTGCCACAGTGGGCCTCCTGGCCGCCACCTGGGACGACAGCGGCACCTTCTTCGACCTCGTGCGCACCGACAGCCTCGCGCTCGCCCTGCTCGGCTGGGCGCTGGTGCTCGGCGACGGTCCCACGCGCGCGCACACCGTGGCCAGCGGCCTCTGCCTCGCCCTGGCCTTCACCACCAAGCAGCACGTGGCCGCCTTCGGCCTGCCCATCGCCATCTGGCACTGGCGGGTACACGGCTGGCGGCGCGCGGCGCTCTTCGCGGCGGCCTCGGCGGGGCCGGCCCTCGCCTTCTCGGGGGCGATGATCGTCGCCACCGAGGGGCGATTCTTCACCTGGATCGCGCGCCTCGCCACCTCGCACGGCATCGTGGTGGCCCGGCTCATCCCGGGCGCGCAGAAGGAGTGCTGGCAGGCGCTGCCGATCGTCACCACGGCGGCGCTCGCGGCGCCGATGTGGATGGTGCGCAAGAGCTACTGGGCGGGGGTGAGCCTCGTCGCGCTCCTCGTCGCCTCGCTGATGCGCGGGCACACCGGCGGCTACCTCAACGTGCTGATGCCGCTCATGTGGGTGCAGGCCCTGCTCCCGGCGGTGGCCGCGGCCGGCGTGGGTGG
The DNA here is from genome assembly GCA_016875435.1 of Deltaproteobacteria bacterium. Classification (GTDB taxonomy): domain Bacteria; phylum Myxococcota_A; class UBA796; order UBA796; family SXON01; genus SXON01. Next base: position 19,449 of record VGRE01000044.1, read on the forward strand.
CCCCTACGCGCGCACCCTCGCGAGCCTGCTCGTGGCCGCCCAGTGCTACGCGGTGCGGGGCGAGGACCTCGAGCGTTTCCTGCCCCAGCCCGGCGAGGCGGACCGCGTGCACGCGCTCGTCGAGGAGCTTCGCGCCCTCCCCGACCCCATCCTCATCCCCCACGCGCCCTTCTACGCGCACCTCGCCGGCAAGAAGGGCAGCTTCGCGCTCATCTCGCTCTGGGACATCGACCACAAGGGCGGTGCCTACTACGACGACGTGGCGATGATCGAGCGCGCCATGGCCGGCGGCTACTGGCCCACGGCGGTGGTGCCCGACGACAAGCTCGGCCACGACTTCACCGTTTACTTCCGCAAGGACTTCAGCCTCGAGACCCGGCCGGTGGCGACGAAGACCGGCTGGCCGATGCGCATCCGCAGCGTGTGGACGCACGTGGACGGTGGTACAACTCCCCGGTGACGCTCTTGCTGCTGCTCGTTGCCTGCGCGCCGCGCCCCGGCGACTACCTCGTGTTCAGCGAGGACTGGTCCACCACCTGCACCGTGGGCAGCGGCCCCTTCCACGAGCCCGAGCCGATGTACGACATCGACGTGGTGGTGTCCGACGACCGTGCCTGGCTCGACGACAACGAGTGTCGTCTTTCCGGCATGGACTACGCGTGCGACTTCACCCCCGAGGTCGACCCGCTCGACGACGCGGGCCTCGACGCCACGCTCGCTCTCTCTCGCGCGTGGACGGGCGCTTGGAGCGACCCGGAGGAGCTCCACGGGCAGGTGGACTGGTTCTACACCTGCGACGGCGACGACTGTGTCGACCTCTACGCCCGCGGCGTGGAGCTGTGCAGCGCGCGGTGGACCTACTCCGGGGTGCGGGTGGAGTGGGAGTAGTCCCCACGCGGTGGTGACGAGCGGAACAGGTGGAAAAGGTGTCGTGGAAGAGGTGTCGGATCCACCCACCACTCCTTCAACGATCTCGACCTTGACGAGCTCGTAGCCCCAGTGGGCGTCGTGACGGCCATGGACGACGTCACGCGCGGCTGGGCCGACCAGGTGCGTCGCCGGTCGGCCACCGCGCCCGTCCCGCTCGCCGTCGAGGTGGGCAGACCATCCCACGGCACCACCCCACCCCGTCCTTCGTACGGTTATTCGGAGAAACCCATGCTGCTCGCACTCCTTGCCCTCTCTCCCGCCCTCGCCTTCACCTTCCCCGACGACGCCGACTGGGTGGCCATCCAGCAGGGCGGCTCCGACATCGGCGACGTGCTCGGCGACGGCAGCAACAACGGCCGCGAGATCGTGGGCGACACCACCGCCGCCGCCGCCTACGTCTGCACCTCGGCCGATGCCTTCTTCGTGCGCCTGCGCCTCGACGACGACCCGAGCGGCCCGGGTGGGCTCTCGCAGTACGGCTGGGGCCTGCTCTTCGACACCGACGGCGACTTCGCCGACTACGAGTGGTCGCTCATGGCCAACGGCATCTCCGAGGAGATCGAGCTGGCGGAGAACACCGTGGGCACCGGCGTGGGCGACCCCGCCGACGCCGCGGAAGCGCTCGCCGCCGGCTACGGCGTGGCCCACGACTACACCCCGGGCAACATCCGCATCGAGCTGGCCGACACGAGCTTCGACGGCACCGCCGACTACTTCCTCGACTTCGCCATCGACTACGCCGACCTCTACGGGGCAGGCCTCGCGGGCGAGGTGTCGATCCTCGCGGGCACCTCGTCCAACGCGCGCGCCCTGGCGACCGACCTCGCCGCTTGCGACGACAGCGGCGGCACCTGCACCATCGCCGACGCCGCCTCCGACACCATCGACATCAGCGCCGACAGCGATGGCGACGGCCTCACCGACGCCGCCGAGGATGCGCTCGGCACCGAGCCCAGCGACGACGACACCGACGACGACGGCCTGCTCGACGGCGAGGAGGCCGACTACGGCACCAACCCCTTGCTCGACGACACCGACGGTGACGCGCTCTCCGACGGCCAGGAGGTGGGCCTCACCGAGCCCAGCGGCAGCGACACCGACACCTCGGCCTTCATCCCCGACGCCGACCCCACCACCACCACCGACCCCACCCGCGACGACACCGACGGCGACGGCCTGCTCGACGGCGAGGAAGACGCCGACCTCGACGGCGAGATGGACAGTGGGGAAACCGACCCCAACGACGATGACACCGACGACGGCGGCGTGAGCGACGGCGTGGAAACGCTCGTCGGCACCCACCCGCTGGACGGCAGCGACGACGCGCCCGACAACGACACCGACGGCGACGGCCTCACCGACGACGAGGAGGGCGACCTCGGCACCAGCCCGGTGGACGAGGACAGCGACCACGACGGCCTCTCCGACGGCGTGGAGGCGGGCGGCGACAGCGATCCGCTCGACGACGACACCGACGACGACGGCCTGCTCGACGGCGAGGAAGACGACAACGGCAACGGCGTGTACGACGAGGGCGAGACCGATCTCACCAACGACGACACCGACGGCGACGGCCTGCTCGACGGCGAGGAAGACACCAGCGCCGACGGCGTGCTCGACGACGGCGAGACCGACCCGCTCGACGACGACACCGACGACGGCGGCGTGAACGATGGCGACGAGGAGGCGGCGGGCACCGACCCGCGCGACGGCAGCGATGACAGCGC
>VGRE01000045.1 GCA_016875435.1 Deltaproteobacteria bacterium
CAGCGTGCGCGACGCCGGGGGCATGCAGGCGGCGCGGGAGGCCCTGGCCACCGAGGCCTGGGCGGCCCGCAAGGCGCTGGCCGGGGTGGAAGAGAGCCCCGCGCGCGAGGCCCTCGACCGCCTCGCATCGGCGCTTGGTCGCGCGGCCTGAGCCGGTTCTCCCCCAGGGGAAGCCGCCGAATAATCCCCACCCGTTTACGTCTACGGCAGATGAACCGCGCCACCCTGTTTCTCCTTCCTCTCCTCCTCGGCTGCCACGCCAAGTTCAAGCAGTACGCGCCCACGCTCGGGAGCGTCCGCTCGCAGGTGGTCGACACCGGCGTGCCTTACGTGTCGCTCGGCGCCACCTACGTCGGCGGCCCCCCGGTGCTCGAGGTGGCGAGCGCCGTGGTCAACACGGTGCAGGCGGTCCGCAGCATCGAGCAGACCGACCGCATCGCCCGCGCCGTCGATCCCAACGCGGTGGCCAACTCGCTGGTCGAGGGCGTGCGCGACACCCTCGGCAGCGGTCCCCCCTTCGCCTTCACCAACAGCCCCGACGCGCCCTTGTTGCAGATCACGGTGGAATCCTACGGGCTCCTCGTGCCCTACATCGGCGCGCCCGGCGTCTTCACCTACAACCTCGGCGTCCACATCTACACCCGCGAGGGCGAGCGGGTGTACACCAACTCGGTGGAGTGCGCGACCGACGCCGGCGCGGGCGAGCCGGTGGAGCGGGTGCTCGCCGTGGTCGACAACGTGGCCAAGCTCGACTCGATGAGCGACGCCGAGATCAACGACGCCTTCGTGCAGATCGGACGCTACTGCGGATCGGTGCTCGTCCAGGAGATGCGGCAGCACGCGGGGTAGGAGGGCGGCCAGAGGCCGGGAGGGGGCTCGGGTCTACTCCGCCTTCCCGAACGTCCACGACACGCCCACCGACGCCGTCACCGGCTGGCGGAACTCGCCCTCTTCCTCCTGGTGCTCAGTGCGCTCGAACACGTTGCCCCGGGCCTGGGCCTGCAGCACCACCGTCTCCGAGAGGCTCGCCACCACGCCGCCCGCGAGGCCCACCGCCGACCTGCCCGCGTAGGGCGTGCCGCTCCAGTACTCGGCTGACTCCCAGCTTCCCTCGGCCGTCAACAAGAGCGTGATCCGGGTGGTGGCGCGAAAGGTGGGGCCGAGTCCGCCGGACACGCTCACCGGCGCCCGGTAGCCCTTGCCACTCTCGTAGAACGACAGTCGCGAGCTGGCGTAGGCGAGGGCCCCCAAGCGACCGGCCGCGTAGGCCGCGTCCACCCCCACGAGCGGCACGAAGGTGCCCGTGCCGAGTTGCATGTGCTGGTGTTCCTCTCCGGCCTCGCCGGCCGCGTAGGGGTCGTCCTCCGTCCGGCCCAGCGGGAGGGTGCTCCCCGCGCCCGCAGTGAGCAGGAAGCGCCCCGGGGCGCGCGTGAGGCGCACCATCACCGTGGCGTCGGTGAGACCGGTGATGTTCTCCGGCCGGTGGTGGATGTCGCCGTAGGGCGGGTCGTAGGGCTCGCCGTCGAGTGTCAGGTACTCGACGCTCACCGCGCGGAAGTCGAAGGGCAGCTGCGCCGACGCCACCACCCCCTGGCCGAGGCCGACCGAGAGCGTGGGGTCGAGGCGAAACCAGAGGATGTCCTGGTCGTGCAGGTGCTCGGGGATCTCGGTGGTGGCGCACTCCTCGGGGGCCACCTCGGGACACGCGGCCACGTGCACGATGTCGATCGCCGTGCCGGTGACGAAGGTGTCGAGCCGGAGGCCACCGGGAGGAAGGGCGGGATTGAGCTTGGAACCTCCAGCCTGGAGGTTGGGGTTGCTTCAGCCGGGTCAGGCGGCGTTGGCGGCTGGGATCCCGAGCGCGAGGTTGAGTGCCGCCACGGCGGCGAGGCGCTTCATCCCCTGGCCCGGCGCCTGTCGATCGCCTTGATCGCGGCCTCGACGTCGCTGCCCTCGTAGAGTTTCTTCCCGCTGGCGTCCACCACTTTCAGCCAGGGAAGGCCCTCGGCGAACTCGAGGTGTTGCTTCACCACCGGCAGGGCGAAGCTCTGGCGGGGGTCGCCCGCGTCGAGCACGATCGCGCGCACGGCCACGTCGGCATTGGCCTTCAAGTAGTCCTTGAGATGGTCGGCCGTGGTGTAGCAGGGCTGGCACCAGGGCGCGCCGAAGTCGTAGATGGTGAACTTGCCTTTCACAGCGAGGGCGGCGAGGTCGACCTGCTCGCCGTGTGAGACGATGGCGACGTCGACCCCGGTGGCGCCGTCCCAGGCGTCCTTGCGCGCGGGGACGAGCCCGGCGGGACAGGCCGACACCGACGCCGCCGACACGTAGCCGTACTCGCTGCCGGCCAGCGCCCCCTGGAGGGCGGTGTCGTCGAGCGACGCGCTGGTCGAGAGGCAGGCCTGCCCGAGCACCGCGCTCGCGGCGGCGGACTTCACGCCGGGGACAGCTGAGAGCCGGGTGACCACCTGCTGCTCGCAGCAGCCATCGCCCATGCCCGACACGGTGACGAGCACGTTCCCGGCAGGTAGGGCAGCAACCGTGGTGGCGACAAACAGCAGCATGGCCGCAGGCTAACCCCCGGCTGGCGCTCAGTCCTCCCGCGACCAGATCCGCGCGTCGGCCTGGCAGGCCCCGGCGCCGAACACGTTGGGCTGGTCCTGGCAGATCATCGAGAGCGCCGAAGCGGCGGTGGAGTAGTAGATGGGCAGCACCTTGTAGGTGCCGCCGCCGCCGTTGCTGCATCCCACGCCCCAGTCGCCCGACTCCGCGTGGGAGCAGTAGAAGCTGCCCGTCGCGCTGGTTCCACTCGACGCGTAGTAGTAAGTCCCGTTGAGCGGGTAGTAGCTCGACCAGCTCCACACCGCGCTGGTCACCGGCGAAAGGTACCAGCCGCTGCCGCCGTCGGTCTCGGTGTAGAGGTACTCCCGGTTGCTCGAGGTCGACAGGTGGTCGAGGTAGGACTGGATGGCCTGCGTCCAGCCGCCGCCATCGATGGTCATCTCGCAGAGCACCGAGAAGGCCGAGCTGCCGCCGCTGCCGTCGGGGTCGATGGTGTAGGTGCCGTTGCCCGAGGAGGGGTAGAGGTCGAGGAGTTCCTCGCAGTCGGCGGGGTACAGGCCCTCGTCGGCGGTGCCGTCGCAGTCGTTGTCCACGCCGTCGCACACCTCTGCCTCGCCGGCTCGCGCACGGCCACGGACGGGGCGGCGGGGCGCCCCCAGCGCGCGCGCAGCCGCTCGAGCGCGACGGACACGCGCCCGATGAAGTCCACCGCGGACACCCGCGCGCCGGCGCCTTCGAGGCAGCGCCGAGTGTGATGGTCCCACGCCGGGACCATGGCCTAGAAGTCGGGGCCCGCGGCGAGCGCTTCGGCGGGCAACACCTCGGCGGCCCACGCCGCGGACGCGTCGCCCGGCGGCCGCCGGTGCACGAGGAGATGGACGACCGGGAGCGTCGTCGGTGGGTCGGGATCGCGCCACCGGAGCGTGAACGCCTCGGGCTCCGCGATGGGGCCGCACACGCGGACGACCGCGGCCGGGAGGAAGCGCTCCAGCTGGCCGACGTGGAACTCGAGCGCGCTCGTGCCGCCCGGGTAGGCGTCGCATCGCAGCGAGGCGACGCGCAGGTCGGCGAGGACGCGGGCTCCGGGCTGACTAACGACGCGCGCGATTGTGCCGGACGGGCGCGAAACACGGAAGGGGCCCCGCCGCCGGCCGCGCGCCGGAAATGGGACCGGTGCAACACACTCCGGCACCGGTCCCGCATGCCCACCTCCCCGCGCCCGCCCCGCCTCCTCGCGCTCCGAGGACCACCCCTCTCACTCGACGTCCCCGCGGACGTCGCCCTCGAGGGTCCAGGTCAAGACCTGGCCGTTGGTCTGCACCGCGGCGCCGGCGGCGCCCGCGACCTGCCCCCAGCCGGGGTTCACCCCGCTGCCGTCGGCGCCGTCCTCCCCTGCCTCGCCCAGGTCGCCGCCATCCCCGCCCGCACCGCTGCACACGCCGTTGTTGCAGATGCCTGCTCCGCCCGAACCGCCCGTGGTGAGGGAGCCCGCGCTGCCGTCGGTGCCGAAGGCAGTCCCGGAGACGATCTGGCCCTGCCGCCGCGTACCGCCTTCGCCGGCCTCGTAGCCGGCGCCCCCGCCCCCGCCCCCGCCGGTCGCGTCGGTCCCCGTCGTGCAGCAGGAGGCGTCGTCGCCGTCCCCGCCACCCCCACCGCCACCACCGCCGCCGCCGATGGTGCCCTGGTTGTCGATCCAGGTCGGGGCACCGAGATCGATCGCCGGCCCCCCGTCCTCCGTGCCGTAGTCGTCCGCATAGGCGACGTTGCCGGATCCGTCCCCGCCGTGGCCGACGATGATCCCGTAGTTGTGAAGGGTCACCGTGGAGCCGGAGGGCAGGGCGCCGGTGGCGAGCGCGGGCGTGGATGTGGACGTGGAGCCCACCACCACGCCGGTCGCCACCGTGAGCTCGTAGGCGAGCGCGGCGCTCGGCGAGCCCGCGGCCACGAACAGGTCGTAGTCCGTCGTGTCCGAGTCGATCGACAGGCACACGGTGTCGTTTGCGCCGTCGCAGTCGTAGTCGTAGGACCCGTCCCCGCGGTCGGTGTCGAAGCAGTCGGCCTGCCCCGGGTAGGCGTCGTCGCTCGCGTCGTAGCAGTCATCGTCGGTCGCGGCGTAGCCGCTCGGCGGGTCGCAGGCTGCCACCGCCGCCCCGGCACCGTAGCCGTCGCCGTCGGCGTCGGCGTAGTAGCTGTCGGCGTCGAGCGACGTCGCCTCGTTCACCGCGCCATCGCAGTCGTGGTCGACCCCGTCGCAGTGTTCGTCCGCGGCCGGGTAGACCGTGGCGTCGGTGTCGTCACAGTCCGTGGCGTCCGCGGTGTAGCCCGACGGGGCCTCGCATGCGGTCCGGGTGGCCGCCGCGTCTCCAAAGCCGTCCCCGTCGGCGTCGGCGTACCAGATGGCGGCGTCGCCGGCGTCGTCCTCGTCGGTGTCGCCGTCGCAGTCGTCGTCCCGTCCGTCGCACTGCTCCCGGGCTTCGGGGTTCACAGCGGCGTCGGCGTCGTCGCAGTCGAGGCAGGCGGCAAACCCGTCGGCGTCCGCGTCCGCGTACTCCACCGTGCCGTCGCAGTCGTAGTCGTTCGGGTCGTCGCAAGCCTCGGCGGCGCCGGGATGCCAGGCCCCGTCCGTGTCGTCACAGTCGTCGTCGGTCGCGGCGTAGCCGGCTGGCTGGTCGCAGGAGACCGTCGTGTAAGCGGGGCTCCCGTAGCCGTCGCCGTCGCCGTCGAAGAACCAGGTACTGGCGCCGGTGGTGCCGCTGTCGTCGTCGTCCACGAGCGTGTCGCAGTCGTCGTCGATGCCGTTGCAGGCCTCGGTGGCGCCGGGGTAGGCGCTGTCGGCGCTGTCGTCACAGTCGCTGTCGTCGAGGATCCAGTCGGCCGGGGGCTCGCAGGTCACCAGGGATCGGTCCGGGTCGCCGAAGCCGTCGCCGTCGTCGTCGAGATACCACTCGGTGTCCGGGTTGATGCCGGGGTCGGCGTCGTCGCAGTCCTCGTCGTTGCCCACGTAGCCGACCGGGGCCTCGCAGGCGGCGTAGGCCGCATCCGGATTGCCGTAGCCGTCGGCGTCGACGTCGGCGTACCAAGTGGAGGCATCGCTGGCGTCGTCCTCGTCCACCGCGCCATCGCAGTCGTTGTCGCGGGTGTCACAGACCTCGGTGGCGCCGGGGTTGATGGCGCTGGCGCCGTCGTTGCAGTCGTCGGCGTTCTCGGCGTAGCCGGTGGGGACGGCGCAGGCCAGGTCGGTGACACTCGCGCTGCCGTAGCCGTCGCCGTCCTTGTCGACGTAGTAGGTGGTCTGGACGGCGTCGTCGACAGTCCCGTTGCAGTCGTTGTCCACCTCGTCGCACACCTCGTCGGCGCCGGGGTAGGCGCTGCTGGTGGTGTCGTCGCAGTCGTCGCCGTTTTCCACCGTGCCCTCGGGCATGGAGCAGGCCTCCACCGCCGCCGCGGAGTCGCCAAAGCCGTCGGCGTCCGCGTCGGGGTAGAAGGTGCTCGCCGCGCCCTCGTCCACGGCGCCGTTGCAGTTGTTGTCCACCTCGTCGCAGGACTCCGCGTTGCCCGGGAAGGCATCGGGATTGCTGTCGTCGCAGTCGTCGGCGTTGGTGACCGCGCCCGACGGCGCCTCGCAGGCCTCGCTCGCCGAGGCGGCTTCGCCGTAGCCGTCCTGGTCGACGTCGGCGTAAAAAGTCGAGAGCGCGCCCTCGTCCACGTGGCCGTTGCAGTTGTTGTCGACGTTGTCGCAACTCTCGGCGAGGTCGGGCGCGGCGGCGGCGTTGCTGTCGTCGCAGTCGCCCTCGGCCACGGTGTAGCCGTCGCCATCGGCATCCACGGCGCCGCTCCCGCCCGTGTCGTCCTTGACGCTCCCGCCGGGGTTGGAGGGAAGGCAGCCGAGAGCGAAGGCCAGCAGGGGGAAGAAGCGCATCCGGGCATTCTACCCCTTCCGTGCCGCCTAGCCGCTCTCCAGCGTCCAGAAACAATACACGTCGTCGGCGTACACCCCGCTGAGGCGCGCGAAATCCTCGGAGATCTCCCCATCGAAAGTGATGACCAAGGCGTCGGCCACGCCCCAGCAGGAGATGTCGAGGCCGTTGTTCTCGCAGTCGATGGTGTTGCTCCAGCCGGAGCCGTTGAAGGTGCCGGGGAACTCGGCGGTGTCGTTGGGCGAGAAGGTGATGGTGTAGCTGGTCACGTAGCTGAACCACGAGTCGCACATCGGGCCTTCTACCTCGGTGATGCTCATGCTCCAGGTGGACTGCAGGATCACCGTGTTCGACGGGATGTCGGTGCCATCGTCGCAACTCTGGGCGCCGGGGTTCTGCACCCACTGCTCGTGGAGCGCGGCGGCGCACTCGGCCTCGCAGGCGGCGGCGCTCGACTCGCTGTCCCAGCACTCGCTGCTGTAGCCGTAGGCGGCGCTGGCCGCGGCGCTCTGCTCGGGCGACACCTCGGCGAGGCAGGCCAGGTAGGCGTCGCAATAGGGGTGGAGGATCGCGGCGGGGGTGTCGTCGCCGCCGGAATCGTCGTCTTCCCACCCGTGCTCGCCGCTGTCGGTGGCGCCGCTATCGCCGGTGTCGCCGCTGTCGTCGTCGTCGCCGCCGAACGTGATGTCGGGATCGACCATCTGCGCCACTCCGGGGACGGCGCTGCACGCCAGCGCGAGACCGAAGAGCGAGAGAGCGGGCGAGGGCGCGCGCAAGACGGCATAGTGTACGGCAGGTGCGGCGGGGGTGGAAGGGCCGGCGGCCGCCGCCGGTCTCTAGCCCCGCGGTACACTCCCGCCCCTCCCCGGGTGCTCGATGCGCTGGTTCGTGCGTGGCGACCTCGACGGTTTCTTCGGGCTGGCGCTCGACAACCTCGTGCAGCTCCTCCTCATCGACGCGCTGTGCCGCTTCGTGCTTGGTTTTCCACCGGAGCTGGTGTACGGCAGGGTGCTCCCCGGCGCGGCGGTGTCGCTGGTGGTGGGCAACCTGTTCTATGCCTGGCAGGCCAAGAAGCTCGCCGAGCGCGAGGGGCGGGCCGACATCTGCGCGCTTCCCTACGGCATCAACACCGTGTCGCTGTTCGGGCACGTGTTCCTGGTGATGTTGCCGGCCAAGCTGGGCGCGGAGGCCGCCGGGCACCCCGACCCCGCCACCGTGGCCTGGCAGGCGGGGCTCGCCGCCACGCTGGGATCGGGCCTCATCGAGGCGGGCGGCGCCCTGGTGGCGGAGCGCGTGCGCAAGGCCACGCCCCGGGCGGCGCTGCTCTCCACGCTGGCCGGCATCGCGCTCTCCTTCATCGCGCTCGGGTTCCTGTTCCGCACCTTCGCCCGCCCCGTGGTGGGGCTGGCGACCCTGGGGGTGGTGCTTCTCACCTACTTTGGACGCGTGAAGTTCCGGGGTGGCCTGCCCGGCGGCCTGGTGGCGGTGGTGCTCGGGACCATCCTCGGCTGGGCCACGGGCATCGCGCCGGTGGGCCCCGCGCCGGGCGCGCCCTCGTTGCACCTGCCGATCCCGGTGGTCGGCGACCTCCTCGCCTCGTTGCCCTACCTGTTGCCCTACATGGCGGTGATCGTGCCGATGGGCCTCTTCAACCTCGTGGGGAGCTTGCAGAACATCGAGTCGGCCGAGGCGGCGGGCGACCGCTTCCCCACCGCGCCCTCGCTCGCGGTGAACGGCCTCGGCAGCATCGCCGCGGCGCTCTTCGGCTCCACCTTCCCCACCACCATCTACATCGGCCATCCCGGCTGGAAGGCGATGGGAGCGCGCGCCGGCTACTCGGTGCTCAACGCGGCCTTCGCCACCGTGGTGTGCCTCACCGGCACCCTCGCCCACATCGCGTGGGCGATCCCCATCGAGGCCGGCATGGCGATCGTGCTGTGGATCGGCATCGTCATCACCGCGCAGGCCTTCGTGGCCACCCCCCAGAAACACGCCGCCGCCGTGGTGGTCGGGCTATTGCCCGGGGTGGGCGCCTGGGGGGCGCTGATGGCCAAGAACGGGCTCCGGGCGGCCGGCTACGGCAGCGAGCAGCCCTTCACCGAGGCGCTCATCCCGAAGTTTGCCGCGTCGGACACCTGGATCCACGGCGCCTTCGCGCTGGAGCAGGGCTTCATCTTCACCGCCATGGTGCTCGCGGCGGTGACGGTCTACATCATCGAGCGGCGTTTCCGGGTGGCGGCGGCCTGGGCGGCCCTCGGCGCGGTGCTGTCGGCCACGGGGCTCGTGCATGCCTACCAGTTCACCTTCGGCGACGCGGCGATGGCGCTGTTTCCCGCGTGGGAGCATGCCATCGGCTACGGGGCGATGGCCCTTCTATTGCTCGTGGCGGAGCGGGTGACGGTGGAGGACGAGGGGGGGCATTGACGAGCCCGACGACGGCGGAGGAACAGCGAGGCGGGTACCAACACCAAGATCGCCTTCCCGCCATGCCCGTCGACACATTCGCACCCCTCGCCGCCCTTCCCGGACTCCGGACCCTGCGGCCATTAACGAAGAGCGCAGGAGAGTCACCGAGGGATCGAGTACGAAGGGCCATGGGCTACGCCAGTGTACGACGTGAAGGAGCCCCCGTGAAGGAGCCCCGAGCTTCGATTCCCGTGCGGCTTACCGGGGCCTCCCAGGCGCATCAACGGGCCGCATGCACTTTCCAGAACTTTTCTCGCTGACGTCGTTCCCGTCGGGATCGCCGCGCGGATCTCGTCGTGACCAAGTTCACTCGCCACAACCTAGCGGCCAGTCCTCGTACACGTCCAACGCCCGTTCTCGCCCGTCGTCGATGGTGAGCACCAGAGGGCGTTTCCCGTCCACGCAGTCCTCCGTCCCGAGCAGCGCGAGGCCCTCGATGTTGTCGTCGCCGGGAAAGTCGTAGATGGCCTCCAGGTCGAGCGTGCCCGACGTGGACGAGAGCCGGTAAACGCCGAGATCGTTGTGGTCACCCCCATGCCAGGCGTAGAGCCGCCCGGCGGAGGCGTCCCACTCCAGCCCGCTCAGGTCGTCGCGCGCCGACTGGAACTCGCCCACCTGCTCGAAGTCGGTCCCGTTGTCGGACAGGTCGAACACGTGGAAGGCGCCGCCGTTCTGCGTGCCCACGAAGAACAGGCCGTCGTGCCCGAGGCGCGATGTCCGCTCCACCCCAGCGCCATCGACAAAGCCGCCCGCGGCGAGCGCCGCGTCGGGCACGAAAGCCAGTCCCTCGGAGCCGAGCGAGCCCGACGTGGGCAAGTACGGGCTCGTGTCCCAGGACAGGCCGAGGGTCGCGACGCCGGACGCGGACACCTCCACCGCCTGGATGCGCTCCTCGTGTTCCACCATCAGGTAGATGACACCAGGCGCCCCAACCGGGTCGGGGACGACCACCGACTCCAGGTCGAGGCTGCCGAGGTCGGCCTCGCGGTCGATCGCCCAGTCCCCTTCCCCGTCGCGGGCCAGTGCCCACGCGGTGGCACCGTCGCCGCGAACCACCCACAGCTCCCGCGTCGCGGCATTCCAGGTGGCGCCGGAGAGCGAGATCTCGAAGTCCTCCTCGAGCCCCGCGAGCGCGGTCACGGCGGGGGGCAACGAGGCCGGCCAGGGCAATAGCTCGCTCGACCCAGTGTCCGTGGCCGTGTCCGTGGCCGTGTCCGCCGCGGTGTCGTCCCCCGAGTCAGCACCCGTCTCGCCCGCCGAGTCCCGGGCGACGGACTCGGCAGCGGTGTCGCCACCGCCGGAGTCGCCCCCCAACCCCACCGACCCAGGCGCGCAGGCAACGAGCATCCACATGCGCTCAACATACCCCCTCGTACCCCCCTCTGTGCGCCCTGTGCCTCTGTGCGATCCACTCTTGCCCCGGCCCGCCACCACGCCACCCCATCGTCGCAACCACATCATACTCGCCACAAAAAAAGACCTTGCAGATTCTTCACCATCAGGTGTATACGCCGCCTCCCCAAAAACACGGTACCCCGTATGCGCTCTTTCTACCTTCCCTTCGCTCTCCTCGCCGTTGGCTGCCTCACCGAACCCGAGGGCAAGACCATCCTCGTCGTGGGCCCTCACGCCGAGGTTGACGACCCGGCCGCCATGCGCGGCGCCTTCTTCGCCACCACCATCCAGGACGCCATCGACGCCGCCTCCTCGGGCGACACGGTGAGCGTGGCCGCGGGCACCTACACCGAGGACATCACCCTCAAGGCCGGCGTCACCGTCAAGGGCGCGGGCCAGGGGCAGTCCTACATCTACGGCACCGTCACCCACGGCTCGGGCACGGCGACAATCAAGTCCTTCTCGATGGTCGACCCCACCTACGCGTCGAGCGGCACCCGCTACACCGACTACGGCATCTACGTGTCGGGCGGCACGCTCGTGGCCGAAGACATGGGCGTCCACTACTACGACGTGGGCATCTACGCCTACGCGGCCACCGCCGTCACCATCAACGACTCGCTCCTGTCCTACAACTGGTACGGCGCGGGGAGCACCTCGTCGAGCAACTTCACCCTCACCAACAGCCTCGTGGGCAGCAACGCCGCCGGCGGCGTGTACGTGCAGGGCGGCACCAACACCACCATCACCCACAACGACTTCATCGCCAACGCCTACGCCGCCACCAGCGCCTACCTCGTCGGCGCCGTCGCCTTCGCGAGCACCAGCGGCAGCGGCCACGTGATGGCCAACAACATCGTGGTGTCCAACTACTACGGCGTCGACTGTTACAGTTGTACCCTCACCCAGCGCAACAACCTCGTCTGGGGCAACACTACCGACTACATCAACGACGCCGCCGCCCACAGCTCCGAGCTCGCGGTCGACCCGCTCTTCGAGGCCGCCAGCGAGGGCAACTTCAAGCTCACCGCCACCTCGCCCTGCATCGACGCCGGCACCAGCACCTACGGCCACGCCAGCGACGGCGACGGCGAGAGCCGCCCGCAGGGCGCGGGCTACGACATCGGCATGGACGAGTACGCCTCGTCGTCCTACGACCTCATCATCACCGAGGTGATGGCCAACCCCCTCACCGAGTCGACCCAGGAGTTCGTGGAGATCTACAACGCGGGCTCCTCGTCCGTGGATCTCGCGGGATTCCTGCTCACCGACGGCGATGAAACCGACACCCTCCGGGCCTTCGGCGGCTCGGCCACCACGCTGGCCCCCGGCGAGTACGCGGTGGTGCTCGATCCCGAGTACGTGTCGGGCTACACCATCGACGCGAGTGTCACGCTCCTCACCACCGGCGACACCGAGGTGGGCAACGGGCTCACCACCGGCGACCCGGTCAAGCTCCTGGAAACCGATGGCAGCACCGTGGCCGCCACCTTCAGCTACCCGAAGGATCCCGGAAACGGCGTGTCGCTGGAGATGATCGACCTGGAGACGGGCGACGCGTCCGGGAACTGGCGCGCGTCCGCCTGCACCGGCAGCTCGTCCCCGGGCGCCGAGCACTGCTTCCCGGAAACGGCCGATCCCGCCGTGCTGGTCATCACCGAAGTGATGGCCAACCCGTCCAACGAGTACACCGGAGAGTACGTCGAGATCTACAACCCGAGCGCGCTCGAGGTGGATGCGTCCGGTCTGGTCCTGCGCGACAACAGCTCCTCCGACACGCTGATCGGCTTCCAGAGCGGGAGTACCTTGATCGGCGCGGGCGAGCACGCGGTGATCGTCGACCCGGGCTACACCTATGACTACTACCTCCCCAGCGACATCGTCCTGCTCACCACCGGCGACGCCACCCTCGGCAACGGCCTGAGCACCCGCGACAGCGTGTACCTCTACCAGGCCGACGGGGCCACGCTGATCGACAGCTACACCGCCATCCGCGATCCGGGCGACAGCTACTCCGTGGAGAAGGTGCTCTACGACGTGGGCAACGTGCTGGGCAACTGGCAGGCGTCTACCACCACCTGCGCGCGTGGCCGCTCCCCCGGTCGCCTCAACGGCAGCCAGTCCGGCATCTGCGAGCCGCTGATGATCACCGAGGTGATGAGCAACCCGCTCGACGAGGACACCGGCGAGTTCATCGAGATCTACAACGCCGGCAACAACGACATCGACCTCGCGGGCCTCATCGTGAGCGACGGCGCCGAAGACGACACCATCCGGAGCTACGACCGCGGCACCACCGTGCTTCCTTCCGGCGGCTTCGCGGTGATCGTCGACAGCGAGTACGCCGACGACTACTCCATCCCTGCCGACGCCATCGTCGTCACCCTCGGGAACTCCACCCTTGGCAACGGTCTCTCGGTCAAGGACGAGGTGTACCTGTACGAGGCCGACGGCGAGCACCTGGTCGACGCCCACGTGTACCCCATCAACGCGGGCAACGGGAAGTCCACCGAGCGAGTGGCCATCGCCGGCAGCCTCGACAGCGCGAGCAACTGGCTCGCGTCCACCTGCGGCGCAGGTTCCTCGCCTGGCGACGAAAACTGCGTGGGCACGGGTTCCTCGGGCTCCGCCACCTCGGCCTACAACCTGATCATCACCGAGGTGATGGCCAACCCGCTCGACGAGACCACGGGCGAGTTCGTGGAGATCTACAACGACGGCAGCACCGCGATCGACATGCTCTACATGGTGATCTGGGACGGCGACGCTCTCGACACCATCTTCGGCTTCTACGACATCTACGACACGGTGCTCGACCCAGGCGAGTACGCGGTGATCCTCGATAGCAACTATGCCGGCGAGTACACCATCCCCTCCGGCGCGCTCTTGCTCACCGTCGACGACACCAGCATCGGCTCCGGCCTCGCCACCAACGACCCCATCTCGTTCTACGAGTCCGACGGCGTGGCGCTGATCGACACCTTCAGCTTCCCCACCGACCCGGGAAACGGCACGAGCATCGTGCGCGTCAACCTGGCCACCGGCGACGTGTCCACCAACTGGACCTCCTCTTCCTGCTCGTCGGGCTCCTCGCCCGGCGGCTCCACCTGCCACTAGGACGACGACAATGCGCTTTCTCCTCATCTGTTTGACGGCATGCCCGAGCGGCGAAGACACGGCCAAGGACGGCGACACCGACGTCGGCACCGACACCGGCACCGGCACCGACACCGACACCGGCACCGGCACCGACACCGGTGGCGACACCGGCGAGCCGCCGCCGCCCGAGCTGCTGTCGATCACGTGGACCACGCTCCCCGCCTCCGACATCACCACCCGCGACACACTCGCCCTGCAGGTGACGGCCTCGTACAGCGACGGCAGCAGCACCGACGCCTCGACGATGGTGAGCTACGCCTCGAGCGACGAGATGGTGCTCAAGGTCTACGAGCCCGGCGTGGGGCAGCCCATCTGGGCCGGCAGCGTCACCGTCACCGCCACGCTCGAGGGCCACGAGCTCTCGGCCACGGCCAACGTGAGCCTGGCCAGCGCCACCACGGGCGACCTGGTGTTCAACGAGGTGCTCGCCGACGGCACCGTCGACGGCGACCCCAACGGCGATGGCAACCTCGATCCGGTGGAAGACGAGTTCGTGGAGATCGCCAACGCCTCCGACGTGACGGTCGACCTCTCCGGCTACACGCTGGTGGAGCAAGACCTCAACTACCTGCCGCGCCACACCTTCGCCGCGGGCACGGTGCTCCGCGCCGGCGAGGCGATCGTGGTGTTCGGCGGTGGCGACACCTCGAGCATGGCGCCGGCGAACTGCACCGCGGTGGTCGCGGTGAACGAAGACTCCGGGCTCCCATATGGGCTCGCGCTCAACAACGAGGGCGAGAGCATGTCGCTGGTCGACACCGCCGGCACCACGGTGGCAGGCTTCGCCTACGGCGACGGCACCGACAACGAGACCATCGAGGACGCGAGCTTCGTGCTGAGCCCCGATGTGTACGGCACCGACTACACGCACCACGGCTACGCGCCTGGCAGCGCGGGTGACTTCTCCGTGTGTACCTACGTCGACGGCACCGCCTACGCTGGCCACGACGCGCGCTACTCCCCGTAGAGTCGAACGCTCCCCGACACCGAGGTGTTGCCCGAGAGGCGGGCCACCTGCCCCCAGGGCATGCTCACGTCGGTGGCCTGCACCCGGACGTCGACCTGCGCGCCCAGCGCGTAGCGCTCGGGGTCGGCGGGGTCGCTAGGCGTGAGGGCCGCGAGCACACCGGGCCCTACCTCCACGCGCGTATCGCCCTCGACCGGCATGCAGTGGGCGGCCTCGAAGATGCGTCCGCCGTCGGCCATGTCCTGGTTCCGCAACGTGAGGCTGCGCGAGAGATCGGCGGCGGAGTTGCCCTCGGTCCAGGCCACCCGCAGCGTGTCGGCCTGGGTGAGCTCCGCCTCGCCCACCGGCTCGATCAACGTCAGCGCCGGGGGGATGGTCAGGGCGTTCGACACCGAGAATGCGCTCAGATCGCCGATGCCCTCGGGGAGCACCAGGTCGAGAGTGCGGCCGAAGGGGAAGGTCTCGGCGGTGCACGACTCGAGCACGTATTCGACGGTGTCCTCGCCGGACGCGCGGCGTAGGAGCTCGATCTCGCCGCGCTCGTCACCGAGGTACACGACCTCGCCCGCATCCACGTAGCCGGGCGGATCGTACTCCATCGCCTCCTGGGCCTCCCCCGGCGCGAAGGTGGTCACCACGCACTCGCCCGGTTCTTCCGCGAGCGCCACCTCGGTGCCCGAGGTGCCCTCCTGGGCTTCTTCATCGTGCTGCGAGAGCATGAAGGAGATGCGCAGGGCGCAGTTTCCCAGCTGCGCGCCCCACTGGCTGGTCTCGTAGCGAACGTCGGCGGTCAGCTCGAACTCGGGCTCCTCGAACAGCAGGACGTCAGCACGCGGTCGATCCTGGGCCACGGCGAGCCCGTAGTCCTGCGAGACCTCGCAGGCGGCGGCGAACAGGAGGAGAGCCACGCGGGCGATTCTACACGGTCGAGAGGCCGCGATCGCCCGAGGAGGGGCTCGGTCAGCACCTGGCGGGACACCTCGGCGCTGAGGTCCTCCTGGAAGGCCTCGCCCCAGATGAAAGGCAGCATGAACCGCTCTCCGGGAGCTAGACCCGGGGGGCGGGCGTAGCTCCGCCCTCCAGCCCCGTCTACGCGCTTGGGTGGACCCCCTGGTCGTCGCCGCCCCCGCGTGGCGCGGGCGGGCCCCTCGAGCGGAGCAGCCCGGTCACGATCGTCGTGCTCGCGGGCGAGCCCACCACCACCGTCCGCAGCCGCATCGGTTTCCCGCCGCCCGGGCATGCCCAACTCGAGCGCGGCGGGCAGTATGCCGACGTCGGCGGCGAGAGGGGGCCCCGCGAGCCGACCCTCGCCCCGGGCGCGCTAGGTCTCGAGGTGCGCGGCGACGGCGCGCGTACGCCGGAACGCGCGGTGCGTCAGCACCTCGTCGAACAGGGGGAGGTCACGCAGCCGACGCCCGCGACCATCGACGGTCTCGATGCCGAAGAACACGTCGATGTGCTCATCGATGTACCGCACGAACGCGCGGGAGAGCCGGTCGCGCAGCGGCTCGTCTACTGGCCACGCCGCGAGGTGCGCCGCGTCGGTCAGGACATGCTAGGTCTCCTCACGCGCGTACAACCGGGCAGCGCCAGCGCTTTCGCAGCGAGATGCCGGCCGCTCTCGAAGATGCGTTCTGGGAGACGCATGGCCGCACGATGCAGAAGCTAGGCCTCTCACGCAGCGGAGACCGCACGTGAGGGTACTGTGCAAACACGCTCAAGCGGAATGATGTGGTTCTAAGGCAGGAAACGTCACTGTCGCCTTCGGCGCCCGCAACGACGAGGTCCGCGCCCCAAAGGCGCGGATCGGGTCGTTACGGGTGCCGTAGGAGGGGGTCATGTTTCCTTTCCTTTCCTTTCCTCGAAGCCCGCGTCGAGGAGCCCATCGCGCGGCGCGGTCGAAGCCCAGATCGTCTCGCGCTTCGGCCCGGTCCCGACGCGCGCACCCGTCGTAGGACGTCCGGATGCCAGAGCGGCGCGTCCACTTGGAAGGTAAAGGAGTCGCAGAGGATGAGGTCGGGCGCCGGTGCGCGCTCGAGCGTGTCGGGAGGCGCGCCGTGCACCTGCTCCCAGCGGACGTTCCGGCCTGACCACGCACCGGACTCGATAATGCCCGCAGGGCCGGAGCAGCCTGGTCACAGTCGCGCTGCCCGCGGGGCGGCGAGCGCGGCGGTGAATCCATCGCGAATCACCACCTCCGCCCAGTCGGCGGGACCGCAGTGAGCCAGCGTATCCGCCAGCGCACACCCGAGGGCGTACCCATACGGATTAGATAGGTTGGTACAGGCCATTCTGCGCCCATTGTCATCCAGCGCCTCGTACTGCATCATCCAGCGGGTTTCGACGTATTTGGCGAGGCCTTCGGTGACGAGCCACCGATCTTCGTCCTGGCGATCGCGCGCCGACAGCGTCTCGCGATGCGCGGCGTAGGAGGCGGCGAGCGGGCCGAGGTCGCACGCCAGCGACGCCGCCGACGTGGTCTGGCCGACCAGCGCATCGACCCGGGCCTCAAACGCCGGATCACGGGCGTAGTGCCGCTCCAGTGCCTCCTGGCGGTAGCCCGTGGCGGCCTCAACTCCCGCGCGGGCCTCGTGGTCGAGATGGAAATACTCATGGACCACAATGGCCCGCCACTCGGTCATTTGCTCCGTATATTCCGTGGGATTGCGGACTTCGAGCACCGATTCGCCGCGATAGGTGGCGGTGCGGCCGTCGGTGAGCGGTGGCCGCTTTGTCTGGTGCACGGGGCCCGACGGGCTGGTGCAGGTCGGCGCGCCCGACAATCCGAGCCCGACCCCCGGACCGGCCACCGACAGCAGCCAGCCGCGCGCCGGGGCGATCGGGGCGCCGAACGGACTGGCGGCGGTGAGCGCCCGCCGGGCCTCGTCGAAGGCGTTGGCCAGCACACCGGCGCGCATCGCGACGTCGTCGTTGCAGTCGGGAACCGGGGCCGCTCTGACAAGAGAGGACAACAACAGGGTGACGGCCATCATCAGAGCACTCTAACACCGCGTTCACGGTGCGACGTCGGCGGGGCGCCGGTGCGACCAAAGGTGGACCCGCTCGACCACCGCCGCCCGGCTGGACCCGCCCTCCGATGATCCACGCCAGGCCCTCCTCCGCGTCCGGCGTTTCTCCTCCGCGCGGCGCCGCTGACTCGTGACCGGACTGTGATAGGGTGGGTCTGAGGTTTCCGTGACTTCCATTCTCTGGACCCCCCTCTTCCCCCTCTCCGAGCTGCCCGCCGGACAGATGAGGGCCCGCCATGGCGTGCTGGTGGTGCACCACCCCGACGGGGCGCTCTCCGCCATGGAGAACGCCTGCCCGCACCAGGGATACCCTCTGTCTACGGGCTACCTGCAGGGCTGCCTCGTGACCTGCACCTGGCACAACTTCAAGTTTGACGCGCGTACGGGGGCCTGCGTGATGGGCGATGAGGCCGTGCGCCTGCACCCCCTGCGCCTCGTGGACGGCGTGGTGGAGGTGCAGCGGGATCGCAGCGTGGACGTGGAGGCGGCCTGGGAGGGGCTGCGGCAGGCCCTGCGCCGGGTGCAGATGAGCCGCGCCGCCCGCGAGGCTGCCCGCCTGCTCCAGGGCGGTGTGTCGGCCACCCGCCTGCTGGGCTGGGCCTGCGCCTGGGACTGCGACCACGCCGAGTACACGCCCTCCCACACCTGCGCGCTGGCGGCCGAGCTGCTGCCCTGGCTGGAGCGGCCACCGGCGGGGGTGGACCCCGAGGTGCACCGCCTGCAGATGATCAGCGAGGTGCTGGAGCTGGCGGCCCGGGCCAGCCTGGGACTGCCCCGCCGCGCGCGACCCGAAGCGGAGGCGCCCGGCGAGCCGGGCGCGGCAGCGGCCGAGCTGCGGCGCCGGGTGGAGGCCGAGGACGCCGCGGGGGCGGAGGCCCTGGTGAGGGGCATGGTGGCAGCAGGCTGGGAACGGGCCGCGCTCGAGCGGGCCTTCTACCCCTGCCTGGGCGATCACCTGCTCGACTTCGGCCATGCCCTCATCTACTTCCCGCGCATGCTGGCCCTGGTGGAGCACTGCGGTCCGGAGCTGGCCGATCCGCTGCTGGGCGGGCTGATCTTCGGCATGGTGAATGGCACGCGCGAAGACACCCTGCCGCCCTGGTCGGGCTGGCGGCGGCGCTACGCTGCCTGGACAGCCTCGAGGGGCCTGGAGCGGGCCGCGGCGGGGCGGGCCCGGTCGGGGGGCGGGCCGGTGGACGAAGCCCTGGTGGAGCTGCTGGTCAGCGGCGAGGCCGAACAAGCCTTCAATGCCCTGGCCGAGGCTCTGGAGCGGGGGCCCTGGGAGCCCGCGCTGGACGCCCTGGTGCTGGCCGGCGCCACGGCCCTGCTGCGCTTTGACGCGAAGATCGACGCCGATCCGGGCCTGGAGGAGGGCTGGCTGGACATCACCCACCGCTACACGGCGGCGGTGGCCACCCGCGAGGCGGTGATGCGCTGGAGCGCGCCGGAGGCCGCGCGTCTGGTGCTGATGATGGGCGGCTTCCTGGGTCTGGCCAGGGGCCTGGCCGGTCACCCACCCGAGCCCGCTGCCCCACCGCCCACCGCCCAACTCTGGTCCGAGGTCTTCGGTGGCCGCTCCCAGAACGCCATCTTCTTCGCCCACGACGTCAAGACCCTGGCCGCCGCAGAGCAGGAGTCGGCGCGGCTGGGCGACGGCCGTACCCTCCAGGCCGCGGCCCGCTACCTGCGCGCGCGGGTGCAGGAGCGCAGCCTGCGCAAGGCGGCGGTCGAAGCGGTGGCCCTGGTCAGGGATGGCCGCCCGCCGAAGGGTCGGAGCGGCTGATCGCGCGGCCATCTGCAGTTGAGCTGCATCCTGGACGGGGTGATGGGTGCAGGGGCCGCGCCACGAAGGCGCGGAGTCCCGGACGATCATGTCGGCCTGGGTGGCGGCGGGCCAGTCGGCCGACGCCGCCCTGCGGGTGGCCGACGCTGCGCTGCTCGCGTGCACCGGGGTGATCGCCCAGCAGCCGCTCTTCGATCTCTACTTCCTGCATGGCGCCGAGGCGCAGCGGGCCGGCAGCAACGAGGCGACGGCATGGTTCGCGGCGGCCGCCGCCGTGGCCTGGACGCAGGACCCGAAGCTGCCGGTCGACGACTGGCGCCTCGTGGACGGCTGGAAGGCGGGGCAGCACGCGGCCCGGCACGCCCGCCGCGCGAAACTGACACTCGACGCCCCTCCGGAGGGCGCCACCTGGGCCATCGACGGCGTAGATCTCGGCCCGGGTGCCCGGTCCATCGAGGTTTTCCCGGGGCCATACCGAATCACCGCCACCATTCCAGGGCGCGCGCGCACCTTCGTACAGTTGCTCAGCGTGGTTGCGGGTGAAAGCCGGACGCTGGCGACCGCATTCCCGCCCGAGGTCGACCTCGCGACCGTGCACGGCGCCGTGGTCGCGGCGATGATCGGCACCCCGCTCGACCCCGGCACCCGAGCCGCCCTCGATGCCTGGGCCGCCCAGCGTGGCCTCGCCGAGCTCGTGGTCGTCTGGATCAAAGGCAACCCCCGCCGCCTCTGCACCCTCGAGCTCGCCGACTACGCCGACTACGACTGCAACACCCTGGTCGACGACCACACTGCGCTCTTCGACGACGACGGCGACGGATTTACCGAGGCCGAGGGCGACTGCGATGATGCTCGCGCCATCGCCTTCCCCGGGGCCACCGAGACAATCGACGGTCGCGACGAGGACTGCGACACTCTGGTCGACGACGAGACCACCGCCTACGACGACGATGGTGACGGCTACACCGAGGACCTCGGGGACTGCGACGACAACAACGCCTACGCCTGGCCGGGCGCCCCCGAGAAGCTCGACGGCTGGGACTCTGATTGCGATGGCGAGGCCGAGCGCCCCGAGGGCTGGTTCGCCGGCTGCGCCGGCGCGCCTGCCGCGCCGTGGCTGGGCGTGCCGGTGGCGCTGCTCGCTGCCCGCCGCCGCCCGCGCCACCGGCACTGATGCCCGAGAAGGTCCTCATCATCGGCGGCGGCCTCGGTGGCCTCGCCACCGCCTGGGCGCTGAGCCGCACCCCCGGCCTGCCACGGTCATGAACAACCGGTGCGGCCAAAAGAAAGGGGTCGCCGCGGGGCGAGACAGTTCCGGGCGTTGGTATAATGTCGTGCCCAAGACGAGCGATGGACCCCGAAACTGCGAGACACTGGTTTCTGCCGCTCCACGCGATCGTGGGACTCGCCGCGTTGGTCGGTGGTTTTGGTGCTATGTCGGTTCCGAAGGGCGGTTCGGCTCACCGGCGGCTCGGTCAGCTCTTTGTCCTGGGTATGGCCGGCGCCATCGTCGCCGCGGTGCCGGTGCTCTGGGCCACTCGAAATCTCTTCCTGACGGGGATGGGACTTGTTGCCGCTTACATGACCTTTATGGGCTGGCGACTGGCTCGTACGCGCGGGCAGCTGGGCGCGCCGGAGCGTGGGGTGGCAAGGGGCATGATGGTCGCGGGTAGCCTGTTTGGCCTTCTGGGGCTTCGTGTGCTGCTCGGCGGCCAATCACTGGGTGTGGTGGCGGCGGCGATGGGCTTTGGCTCCGTGGCGCTTGGGAGGCAGCATCTTCGATGGATGTCTGCCGATCCGGGCCAGCGTGAACCTTGGGTGACCCAACACATCGGCGCGATAAGCGGGGGACTGATTGCCGGGCTCACCGCGCTCGGCGCGGCGGCGGGAACCAACTACCTCCCGGTGGTGCCTGAGCCGGTGTACTGGCTGGGACCCGCGCTGATTCTGGGGCCGATTTTTCGGAGGTTCGCCACCTATCATAAGGAAACGTTCCGCTGATCGTGGGGCGGCGTTGCGCGCCTTGTGGTGAGGCGATCACGCCTGCGGCGGCCTGGCCGACCGCCTCGCCGCCCTGGTTCCTCCTCCGCGGGCGAACCAGGTGCTGTACAACGGCGTTCTCGCGGGGAACGCGGAGCACATAGGTAGCATGAACCTCTCCCCGGGTGGAGCGCGAAGCTGTCGAAGCCCTTTCCCGACGCCCACGCGCGAAGCCAGGGGTCGTGGTTGCCGATCACGCCCCGGGCGCCGCGCCCGGCGAGCAGCTCGATCACGACCCGCGAGTCGGGCCCGCCGTCGCACATGTCGCCGACCACGGGCGCCGGCATCTCCGGCATCCACAGCGCAGCGGGTGGAGCGTTTGGTGCGGGGGGGGTTGAGGGGAGGACGAGGACGGTAGGGCGGTGCGCCTCGACCCATTTCGGGGCGGGCGCGGGCCGGCGCGCCCCGCGGCGCGAACACGACCGCCGTTTGTGCTATCCTGAGCGCTCACCCGGATTTCCGATGTGGATTGTGCTGCTCCCGGTTGCTGGTTGTAGTCTCTTTGCGAATGTCACAGGGAATTGGGAAGGCGAGTGCGTCCAGGAGGGGGACCGGCTCGACGTGGAGTTGGACATCGAGGAGGACCTGTCCGGCCAGATCGA
>VGRE01000046.1 GCA_016875435.1 Deltaproteobacteria bacterium
TCGACGGCCTGCGCGTCCTGGCCGCGCACCGAGCCGGTCCGCACGGGGTGGTCGCGCTCAACCGCGCGATCGGCGAGCGCCTGCGGGGGAGCGGGCGCGAGCCCTGGTGGGTGGGCCGCGCCATCCTCGTCACCGAGAACGACTACGAGCACGCCCTGTGGAATGGCGACGTGGGCCTCGTCACCCGCGCCGCCGACCGGAGCTGGGTGGCGATCTTCCCCGCCGCCGGTGGCCCGCGGGAGGTGCCCGTGGCCGCGCTGCCCGCGCACGAGTCGGCCTTCGCGATGACCATCCACAAGAGCCAGGGCTCCCAGTTCGACCACGCCGTGGTGGTGCTGCCGAGCAAGGGCACGCCGCTGCTCACCCGCGAGCTGGTCTACACCGGCATCTCCCGCGCGCGCCGCGAGCTCACCCTGGCCTGCCCGGCCGCCGTGCTGGAGGTCGCGGTGTCCACGCGCGTGCGCCGCGCCAGCGGCCTCCCGGCGCGGCTGCGCGCGCAGAGCTAGGGAGGGGCATGAAGCAGGTGTGGATCCCCCACATCGGCCCCCCGGAGGTCCTCGAACTGCGCGAGGTGGCCGACCCCGAGCCCGGCGCCGGCGAGGTGCGCATCGCCGTGGAGGCCGCCGGCGTCAACTTCGCCGACCTCATGGCCCGGCAGGGCCTGTACCAGGACGCGCCACCGCTCCCCTGCGTGGTGGGCTACGAGGTGTCGGGCGTGGTCGACCGCGTGGGCGACGGGGTCGACCACGCCTGGCTAGGCAAGCCGGTGCTCACCCTCACGCGCTTCGGCGGCTACAGCTCGATGGTGTGCGTGCCCGCGTCGCGACTGGCGGTGCGCCCCGAGGGGATGAGCGCGGCGGTGGCCGCGTCGATCCCCGTCGTGTACCTCACGGCCTGGATGCTCCTGCGCGTGATGGGGCGGGTGGAACGGGGCGACCGCGTGCTGGTGCATGCGGCGGCGGGCGGCGTCGGCCTCGCGGCCATCGATCTCTGTCGCGACGCCGGGGCCGAGATCTGGGGCAGCGCGGGCAAAGCCAAGCACGGCTTCATCGAGGCCCGCGGCGTGGATCACTGCCTCGACAGCCACGCCGACGAGATGCCGACGGTCGGCATGGACCTCATCCTCGACGCCCGCGGCGGCGAGAGCTGGGCGAGGGGCCTCGACGCGCTGCGCCCCGGCGGGCGGCTCGCCCTGTTCGGGATGTCGTCGATGGCCCGCTCGGGCGACAGCCGGTCGATCGTCAACGCGCTCTCGGCGCTCTGGGCCGTGCCCTGGCTGAAGATGAACCCGGTGGCGCTCATCAACCGGAACCTCGGCATCCTCGGGGTGAACATGGGCCACCTCTGGGACGAGGGCGAGCGCGTGGGCGCCTGGCTCGCCGCCATCCTGGTCAAGCACGAGAGCGGCGCGATCCGTCCTCACGTGCACGCCGCGCTGCCTTTTTCCGAGGCGGCCGAGGCCCACCGCATCCTCCATCGCCGCGAGAACATCGGCAAGTTGGTGCTCGTCCCCTGATGGGCTCAGCGCCCGCCGCTGCCCGCCTCGTCGTCCCGCGTGAAGGCAAGGTTTTCCAGTTCGGCCTCGTCGGCGGGGAGCGACTCCAGGTAGCCGGCGGCGAGGACGAGGTCGTGGAAGGCGTCGACAGCTTCCACCCGCGGGCCGGTGGCACCGGCATGGGGCCCGCTCGCCGGCGGCACCGAGGCGCCTGCCGGCTCGGCGAAGGGCGAGGGGCGGGGAGAGACCGTCGGCACCCGGCACACGCTGAGCGCACGGGACAGCGCGCCGTTCGCGTTGCGGATCTGGCTCGCGAGCGTGGCCAGCGTGCTCTCGCGCCAGCGGGTCGCGGCCTCGCCCTCGAGCGCGTCCCACGCGTCGCGGTCCATCCGGTACAGCCACCCGGCCGTCACCGCCACGCAGGAAGCGGTGCGTGGGCCCATCTCGATCATCGCGTTGGCGCCGAACTGCTGCCCTGAGCGCAGCTTGGCGAGGAGCTCGGCGCGGTCGCCCCGCACGTTGCGCAGCACGTCGATCTCGCCGTCGGCCACGAGCCACATCGCATCGCCGGCCTCGCCCTCGAGCACCAGCACTTCGCCCTCGGCGTAGGACTGGGGCTTGAAGCGGGCCACCAGGGCTTCCCCCACCGCCGGCTCGAGGTCGCCGAGACCGGGCATGCGGCGAAGCAGCGGCCCCAGCGGGGGACAGGGCATCGAGGGCCCCCCCGGGCGGAGAGAGCGCCATAGCCTCGCCAGCACCCCGGGCTCGACCCGCTGCGGCTGCTCGCTTGCGCCCGTCGCGTGCTTGGCGATCTCGCGGCTGGTGCGGCCCACCCGGCGCACGAGCGCGCGCAAGGCCTGGTCGAGCAGGCTCGCGTACACCTGGCTGCGCTGGAAGCGCAGGGCGCGCAGGTCGGGCGTGGGCAAGACCAGCACCGTCGCGTCGCGATCCGCTGCCAGCGTGGCGGTTCGCGTGGCGCCGAGGAAGAAGGCGCTCGCCTCCCCCACGAGGTCGGGCGTGTGCACCCGCCCCACCTCCGCGCCATCGAGCGAGGCCACCAGCTCGCCCTCCACGAGTATGCCCAGTTCCGACACCGCCTCGCCCTGTCCCCACAGCAGTTGCCCCGCCGCCAGCCGCTCGGTCGAGAAACGGTCCCCCACGCGGCGCAGCTCGTCGCGGGGAACGCGCCGGAACCATGGGATATCGCCGAGCAACTCGGGAACGGTCCGCACAGGGACGGCCTATCCTGATCTTTCCGACTCGCGCCGCACGAGGGCCATCGTGAGCGCGTTGATCGCCGCCGGCGTGACCCCAGGCACCCGGGCCGCCGCGCCGAGCGTACCCGGTCGCGACCGCAGCAGCCGCTCCCGCACCTCCGTGGAGAGGCCGTGTACCGCGCCGAGGTCGAGGCCGTCGATCGACGCGCCCTCGTACTGTCGCGACTGCGCCATCCGCGCGGCCTCGCGCGCGATGTAGCCCTCGTACTTCATGTCGATCTCCACCTGCTCGGCGGCCTCGGCATGCACCGCCTCGCCGAAGGCGTCCCGCCACGTTGCCCCGGGCCGGCGCAACCACGCGGGCGCCCGCGCGGCGAGTGCCGCGATCTCGCCCTCCTTCACCTGGTACCGCGCCCACGCTGCCCCGGCGACGAGCCCGAGCGCGTGGGCGAGGGGCGCCAGGCGACGGTCGGCGTTGTCTTCCCGCAGGTGGAGCCGATGCTCGGCACGGCTCGGGAACATGCGGTAAGGCTCGCCGCCCACGCCGCGGCTCACGAGGTCGTCGACGAGCACGCCGATGTAGGCATCCTGTCGCGACAGGCACAGATCCACGCCCGCCGCGTGGACCCCGGCCACCAGTCCCTGCGCCGCCGCCTCCTCGTAGCCACTGGTGCCGTTCACCTGCCCCGCGAAGTAGAGCCCGGGGAGGCCGGGGAAGGCAAGGCGATGGTCGAGCTGGGTGGGGTCGACGTAGTCGTACTCCACCGCGTAGCCAAACTGTAGGATCTCGGCCCGCTCTAGACCTTCGATGGACCGGACGAAGGCCAGCTGCACGTCGCGAGGCAGGCTGGTGCCCGTGCCGTTGACGTACACCCGGTCGGACTCCAGGCCCTCGGGCTCCAGGAACAACTGGTGGCGCTCTTTCTCGGGGAAACGCACCACCTTGTCCTCGATCGACGGGCAGTAGCGCGGGCCTCGTCCCTCGATGGCGCCGCTGAACAAGGGAGACCGGTGCAGCGCGCCGCGGATGATGGCGTGCGTCTCGGGCGAGGTGTACGCCACGTGACAGTCGCGACGGGGCAACGAGCGCGACCGCGGCCCGAAGCTGAACTGGCCCTCGCCCGCGTCGGGCTGCACCGGGAGCCGGTCCCAGTCGACGCTGCCCGCGCGCAGCCGGGGGGGGGTCCCCGTCTTGAGCCGGCCGAGCCGGAGGCCCAGCCCCGCGAGCCGCGAGGCCAGCCGTCGCGCCGCGCTCTCGCCTACCCGCCCTCCGGGCACCTGATCCTCGCCGCAGTGCATCACCGCGCCGAGGAAGGTGCCGGTGGTGAGCACCGCGCGCGGCGCCCGGATCTGCTCGCCGCTCGCCAGCAGCACCCCCGCCAGCGCACCGCTTTCCACAAGGCAATCGGCCACCTCGCCCTCGACCACCACGACGCCCGAGCGCGCCAACTCCTCGGCCATGCGCGCCGGGTAGAGGTCGATGTCGACCTGGGCGCGCGAGGCCTGCACCGCCAGCCCCTTGCGCGTGTTGAGGCGCCGGAACTGGATGGTGCAGTCGTCGGCCACCCGCGCCATGGCGCCACCGAGCGCGTCGATCTCGCGCACCAGCGCGCCCTTGGCGAGCCCGCCGATGGCCGGGTTGCACGAGAGGCGCCCCACCTGGTCGCGAGAGAGCGTGACGAGCCTCACCCGGCGCCCGAGGCGAGCCGCCGCCAGCGCCGCCTCGCAGCCCGCGTGGCCGGCTCCGACGACGACGACATCGCAATCCCGTTCTTCCATCGCCTCACATTGGCCAGATGTATCAGTGATACACGCAGGTGTATCACTTGCGGATCGGGCCCCTCCGCTACTATACCGGCGGGCGTTCGCGCGGCTGCCCGCGCGGGGAGACCCTGATGTTTCGCAAGATCCTGCACCTGATCCCGGCCATGCCCCTCGTGGGCTGCGCGGGCTGCTCCGGCGAGGAGGACGCCGACGCCGCGGTCTCCCTCCTGAACGAGAACAACTACGAGTGGTCCGGCGGACTCAACATCCCCTCCTACGAGACCGCCGAGCTGGTCGACCTCCACTTCGACTGGTCGGGTCTCGACAAGGACATGCTCTGTCACGACATGGACCCGGTGGCCGACATCGATAGCGTGGGCCTCACCCGCTTCCCGCTCCTGACGGAGACGGAGGTGGCCGAGGGGCTCACCAACAATAGCCTCCTGCAGGCCGATACCAGCGGCTACGTGTCCTGCGAGCCGGGCGACCGCTCCGAGTGCTGGCTGAGCGAGTTCAGCTTCGGCGGCACGCCCTACAACACCATCAACGTCTTCAAGG
The DNA here is from genome assembly GCA_016875435.1 of Deltaproteobacteria bacterium. Taxonomy (GTDB): domain Bacteria; phylum Myxococcota_A; class UBA796; order UBA796; family SXON01; genus SXON01. The sequence goes on from VGRE01000046.1 coordinate 5,035, forward strand.
AGGATGGGGGTACCTTCCTCTTCAACCTGCAGACCGGCATCGAGCCCGGCCAGGGCGCGCGCTTCGTGGCCTTCCTGCAGCCGCGCGCCGCGAGCGACGTCACCGAGTTGCTCTTCACCCCGACCTGCGACGTGGCCCAGATGGACGTGGAGTTCGAGGCGCTGCAGCAGGTGGAGATGACCGCCGCGGGCCCGTGGACCATCGAATGGAGCAAGCTCAGCATCTCGGGCAACGGCCTGCCGGTGATCCCGGGCGACCTGGACGAGGTGATGGTGGCCAGCTACGACGGCTACGAGCTGAGCGAGCTGGAGGAGCAGTTCATCGACCTCGACCTCATCGCCACCGACCTGTACACGCTGCAGCTCGACGGCGGCACCGAGGCCACCCTGTCTGGGCTGGTCAACGCCGATGGCGAGGGCTTCCCCGGCTTCACCACCGACCAGACGTGGTTGATCGCACTCCGCTGCACCTCCTGCACCAACCCCGCGCCGGTGTTCATGAGCGTGGTGAAGGTCGTCGAGTAGGATTCTCGGCGCGGGCTGTGAGATAGTCCTCGCATGCGCTGGCGGGGACTGGTCTTGCTCGCGGGCCTCGTGGTCCCACTCCTGCTCACCCTGGCGCGGCCCGTGAACTTCGACGAGGCCAACTTCCTCATGCTGGCCGCCGGGGCCGCGGCCGACCCCTGGCGCCCCCACGACACCCTCGTGAACTGGCAGGGGACAACCGAGCGCGCCTTCGACGTGCTCTCCAACCCGCCGGGCATCGCCTGGTGGCTGGCGCCGCTGGTTGCCGCCCCCGCGTGGCTCCAGCGCGCCTCGATGTTGCCCTGGTTCGCCCTGGCCACGTGGGGTGCCGCGCTGCTCGGCGGCCGCTTCGGGCGCTCCGGGCTCGAGGGCGCTCCCTTCCTCCTCACCGCGCCCATCGTGCTGCTCTCCACGACGGCCCTGTTGCCCGACATGCCCCTCTACGCCTGCGTCCTTGCCGGTGTCGGTGGCTACGTGTCGCGACTCGACGCGGGCCGCAGCGCCTGGCCCTTCGCCCTCCTCGCTGGCCTCGCGGCCTGCTTCCGCTACTCCGGGCTCGCGGTCATCCCGTTGTTGTTTCTCTACGCCTGGCTCCATCGCCGCCCCCTGTGGCCGGCGCTGGCCGCGCTCTTGCCCATGGCCCTCCTGGCCCTCCACGATCTGCACGCCTACGGCGCCTGGCACTTCCTCGCGATGGGCAAGTTCCAGTCGGTCTCCAACGGCCCCGCCGACCTCGCGCACAAGGCCGCGGCGATGGTGGCGATGCTGGGCGGCGCCGCCGCGCTGCCGGTGTTCGCCTGGCGCGTCCCGGCCTTGATCGGCGCCGGCCTCGGCGCCCTGATCGCGTTGCCCTTCGGCGGGGTGGCCGCCCTCTTCGGTGCGCTCGGCGGCGCGGCACTCTCCGGGCTTGCCGGGGAGCGCGAGCGCGCCGACCGGCTGTTCCTGACCGGCTGGGCCCTGCTCGGCGTGGCCTTCCTGCTGGCGCTGCGCTTCACGGCCACCCGCTACTGGCTGCCGTTCTTGCCGCCCCTGCTGCTCGCGATGCCGGCCACGTGGCCGCGGCTGCGGGTGTCGCTCGGGCTGAGCCTCGGGGCGCTCCTCTTGCTCGACGATGCCTTTCACGCCCGAGCGACCGCCGACCTCGCCGCCCGTGCCGCCGCCACCGGCGTGGGCCGCTTCGTGGGCCACTGGGGCTGGCAGCACACCCTCGAGGAGGCCGGCTGGACCGCGCTCGACGAGGGCAGCGATCCCGCGGCCGGCACGCTGGTGGCCGTCCCCCGGCAGGCCTGGCCCCAGGCGGTGGAGGTCCACTGCAACCAGGTGGTCTTCTCCGGCCAGGCCGACCCTCCCCTGCCCTGGTTGCCCCGGGGCTACTCGGAGGCCGCGTCCGCCAACCTGCACGCCAACTGGATCGCCGGTCGCCCGCCGGCGCGCACCGTCATTCCCTGGTGGTTCGCCACCGACCCCTACGAGTCGGCGCGGGTCTGCGCCGAGTGACCGCGGCGGTGGTCGAGCCAGAGCTCCCAGCCGGCGCCGATCAGGCAGGCCCAGTGGTGGACCGCCAGCCACATCCAGCCGCGGTAGCCCATCCCCGGGGCGAGCACGACCGTCAGGCCGATGGCGACCGCCACCCACGCGAGCGCGACGACAGCGGCGAGGCGAGGACGCACCCGGGGACTGTATCGGGGTAGGGGCGATGCCGTGGACAAGTCCGCGCCCCACCGCGTGCTCAACATCCGCGACCGCGCCGCCGGCCGCCGCGCCGACGTGTTCCTCGCGCTGCGCTTCCCCGACTGGTCGCGATCCGCCTTCGCCCGCTTCATACGCGACGGTCTCGTCCAGAGCGACGACCGCGCGCTCAAGCCCGCCTCGACCCTGCGCCACGGCGAGACCCTGCGGGTGTACGTGCCCGGCCTCGCGCCGTCGAGCTTGCCTCCCACGATGCCGCCGGTGCTCTACGAGGACGAGTGGTTGATCGCGGTGAACAAGCCGCCCGGTCTACTCATGCACCCGGTGGGCCAGCGCTTCGCCTGGGCACTCGTGGGCCTGGTGCGCGAGGCCCGTCCCGAGGCGCACATCGACCTTTCCCACCGGCTCGACAAGGACACCAGCGGGGTGGTCCTGTTGACCAAGCACGAGGACGCGAACCGCCACATGAAAGCTTGTTTCATGCGGCGCCGCGTGTCGAAGGTCTACCTCGCGATCACCCGGGGACAGCCCCCATGGGACGAGTCCGACCTCCACGCCCCCCTCGGCCACGCCGCGGGCAGCGCGGTGCTGCTTCGCCGAGGCCACGATCCCGCCGGGGAGGCCGCGCACACCCGCTTCGTCGTGTCGCGACGGATGGGCGCGCACGCGCTCGTGGAGTGCCACCCCACCACCGGCCGCACCCACCAGATCCGCGCCCACCTCGAGCACCTCGGCTTCCCCATCCTCGGCGACAAGCTCTACGGCCAGCCCGACACGGTGTTCCTCGAGTTGCTGGAGTCCGGCGTCACCGACGCGGTGCGCGCCGCCGTCGGCTTCCCCCGGCAGGCCCTGCACGCCCACCAGGTCTGCTTCCCGCACCCCGCCACGGGGCAGGTGCTGCGCGTCACCGCCCCGCTCGCACCCGACATGCAGGCGATCGTCGAGGGCGCCGCGCCCAGCTACCCGAACGAGGCCAGCACCGAGGCCAGCGACGAGTAGTCCCCGGGCGAGTTGTACGCCTGCCCCGAGACACGCACGAAGATCCGCCCGTCGTAGCTGGTGAAGGGCACCTCGATGCGATGCTCGGCGTAGAGCCGAGCGTTGAGCTCCGGGCCGCTGCCCGGGGCGCCCCGGGGAAAGGGGATCGCCGCCATCGAGCCGTAGAGCAGCTCGTCGTCGGGGTGCGGCAGCGCCACGCCCAGCGCGTGGGCCACCCGCTCGCGCCCCTCGCGCACGAGCGCGTGGTTGCTTGCCCGCAGCGCTTGCCAGCCGAGGCGATCGCCATGGTCGAGGGCGGCGGGGAGCGAGAGCCAGGCGGTGGCGTCGAAGGTGCCCGGCCAGTCGAACTCGGCGTGAAAGCCGAGCCCGTACCCATGAGAGGTGACCGGCGCGTGAGTGCGCTCGCGCCACTCGGCCGACGCGTGGAAGATCGCCGAGCCCTTCGCGGCACACACCCACTTATGTAGGTTTCCCGTGTAGAAATCTGCACCCAGCGCATCAAGATCGAGCGGGAGCATGCCCGGCGCGTGGGCGCCGTCCACCAGCACGAGGCAGCCGCGCGCCCGCGCCAGCGCCACCAGCTCAAAGACCGGGCATACCAGCGCCGTGGGACTGGTGACGTGGTCGACGAGCAGCATCCGCGTGGCCGGGGTGATCGCCCGCGCGAAGGCCTCGACGATCTGCGCGCGATCCTCGATCGGGAAGGGGATGCGCGCCTCCACGAGTCGCACGCCGCGCTCGGCCACCAGCCGCCGAACGGCCTGTTTCACCGCGTTGTAGCCGTGGTCGCCCACCACGATCTCGTCGCCCTCCCGCCAGTCCACGGCGGCCAGCGCCGCCGCCACCCCCTGCGTGGCATTGGTGACCAGAGCGAGGCCCCTCGGGTCGGCACCCGCGAGGCGGGCCACGCGCGCGCGCACCTCCGCCACCCGCGCGGGCCATCGCCGCCCGAGGAACTCGATGGGCTCGGCCTCCATCTCGGCGCGAAGCCCTGCCTGCACCGCCAGCACCGAGCGCGGCGTGGCTCCGAAGCTCCCGTGGTTGAGGTACACCACCCGCGGGTCGAGCGACCACAGCGACTTGATCTCGGGGCTGCCCGGCGTCCAACTCATCCCCCGCCGGTATCGCGGTTACGGGGCCCGGGTCGCATGGAGTGACGTTGCTCGTCCTGGCCGCTCTCGCCCTCGCCGAGGACTCGACCTTCGAGGGCGCCCGCGCCGCGCCCCGTCGCGCCGGGCGCGAGGCCCATGCCAGCGCCGAGATAGGGGCAATGCTCGCCTTCGGCAACACCGAGAGCATGACCCTCGCCGGCCAGGGCGCGCTGAGCTACCGCTGGGGATCCGACCAGGTCAGCGGCAACTTCGGGGTGAACTGGGGCCAGTCCCGCCACGACGCCGACGCCGACGGCAAGCTCTCCGCCGCCGAGCTGGCGGCCCCCTATGTCCAGACGGCCGAGCGCGAGCAGGCCTCGATGCGCTACGACCGCTTCCTCGGCAAGAGGAACAGCGTGTATGCCCTCGCGGGCGGTTTCTCCGACACCTTTGCCGGCTACGACTGGCGGGTGAACGGGCAGGTGGGCGTGTCCCACCTGTTCGCCAGTTCGCAGGCCACCACCCTGCGCGCCGAGCTCGGCCTCGACGTGGCCCGCGAGCAGTTCGTGGAAGGCGTGGAGCCGGGGGCACAGACGGTGCTCTCCGCGCGCGCGCTTGTCGGGGTCCGCCACCAGTTCAACGGCCACGTGGTGATCGAGGACAGCCTGGAGCTCTACGAGAGCCTGCTCGCGATCACCGACGTCCGGGTGAACAACACCGCCGCCGTGACCGCGAGCCTCGACAAGCGCGTGGCGCTCAAGCTCAGCCACCAGCTCGCCTTCGACAACGTGCCCGTCAAGGGCTACCGCCCCCTCGACCACACCACGCTGGCGACGGTGGTGTTCACGGTGCTCTGAGTGGCGCCGGAGATCGGCCTCTGCCTGCTCGTGGCGGAGAGCATTCCCCTCGGCGACGGGGAGCAGCCAAGCGCGGCGCTGGCGGCCCACGCGCGGTTGCGCCCGGTGCCGCTGGGGGCGGTGGAGCTCTCCGGCGTGATCGATCCCACCTCGGCGGAACTGAGCATCGACGGCCTCGGTTTCCTCGGCAGCCCGGACGACGACGTGGTGGTGTCGCCCTTCGTCGGCGTCGGCACGCGCGTCGCCGGCCGCGCGGAGGTGTTGCTCGCCACCGGATTTTCCATCGACGCGGTGCTCTTCCCCGTGCTCGACCTGCGCACCGACGCGCGCCTGAGTTGGTCGATCGACCGGGGCGCCACCGTGGTGCTGGCGGTGGGCCCGGCGCTGCACTCCCCTCGCCGTTTCGACGCGGATGGCGACGGCGTGAGCGACCGGGCCGACGCGTGTGACGACGCCCCCGAGGACCCGGACGGCTTCCTCGACGCCGACGGCTGCCCCGACCCCGACAACGACGCCGACGGCGTGCTCGACGCGAGTGACAGTTGCCCCGCCGTGGCGGAGGACCGCGACGGGTTCCTCGACGGCGACGGCTGTCCCGAGCCCGACAACGACGGCGACCGGCTGTTCGACGACCGCGATGCCTGCATCAACGCCCCGGAGGACGAGGACGGCTTCCGCGACCTCGACGGCTGTCCCGACCCCGACAACGACGTCGATGGCGTGCTCGACGAGGGTGACCGCTGCCCCAACGTGCCCGAAGACCGCGACGCATGGGAGGACGACGACGGCTGCCCCGACCCGGACAACGACGGCGACGGCGTGGGCGACGCCTTCGCCTCGCCCCCAACGATCCGGAGAACCTGAACTTCTTCGAGGACGAGGACGGGCGCCCGGAGGCGCTGCCGCCGCTCCTGGCCAAGGTGACGGGAACCCAGCCGAAGCTCCGATTCGAGGGCAACCACCTGTCCGGCCCGGGGACAGACCGCGCCGAACTGCTCGCGGCCGCCCTCGTCCAGTGGCCGGCCGTCCGCGTCCGGTTGCTGGTCGTCGACCCGGACCTGGAGCAGGCACAGAAGCGGGCGCTCTCCCTCGCGGCGGCGGTGGTGCAACTCGGCGTGGTGGCCGAGCGCGTGGAGCCGGTCGGCGAGCAGGGCGAGGCCGAGGTACGGGCGGATCTCGTGCCATGAAGGCGCGCTGGGCCATGCTCGCCAGCGGCCCGCTGGCCATGCTCGCGCAGCATCTCGTCCCCAGCGCGGTGGTGGAGCAGGCCTTCGCCCGCGGCCTGTCTCCCGCGCTGGCGCGCGCCATCGGCACCGTCACCGGGTGGTTCCCCCTGTCGGTCGCCGAGCTGGGGGTGCTCGCCCTGTGCCTGTCGGCGCGCTGGTGGTGGCGTCGCGGCTGGGCGATCGCCTGCACCCTGAGCCTCGGATACGCCGCCTTCGTGGCCCTCTGGGGCCTGAACTACCGGCGCGAGCCCATCGGGGCGGCGCTCGGACTGGAGCCCCGCGACAGCACGGTCGACGAGCTGCGTGCCCTCGTCGACGACTTCGTGGCCCGGATGAACCTCGCTCGCGAGGCCGTCCCCGAGCGCGAGGGCGTGGCCACGCTCAGCGGCGACTTCGCCGACGCCGCGGCGCGGGCCCAGGACACCTACCGCCGCGCGGGCGTGGAGCGCCCCTGGCTCGCGGGCGATTACGCCCCGGTGAAGCCGCTCCTGCTCTCGCCCGCGGCCAGCGCCGGGGGGCTGGCCGGGGTGTACATCCCCTTCACTGCCGAGCCCCACCTGAGCACGTCGGCGCTGCCGTTCACCCTGCCGTTCAATGCCTGCCACGAGATGGCGCACCAGCGCGGCGTGGCCCGGGAGGACGAGGCGAATTTCGTGGCCTTCCTCGTGGCGCGCGACCATGGCGACCCCGACTTCCGGTACAGCGCCTACGCCGGCGTCCTGAGCCACCTGCTCGGTGCGCTCGCCCAGGTCGACCCGGACAGTGCCCGGGCCGCCCGCGACGCACTCTCGCCCCGGGTGCGCGCCGATCGCGAGGCCTACAAGGCCTGGTGGGACGCCCACCGGGTGGACTGGCTGTGGAGCGCCAGCGCCGCCGCCAACCACGCCTACCTGCGCAGCAACGGCGTGCCCGACGGCGTGGCCTCCTACGGGCGAGTCGTCGACCTGCTCCTCGCCGAGCACCGCGCTAGGGCCGCGCCATGAGCTTCGATCCCGACGCCCCCGCCGCCGAGGGCAACCTCTACGGCCTCCCCGTGCCCGAGGGTGGCGCGCGCGTGCAGGTGCAAGCGGTGCCCTGGCAGGCCACCACCAGCTACCGCCGCGGCACGATCGAGGGTCCCGCCGCGCTGGCCGCCGCCAGCCTGCAGGTGGATCTCCACGACGGCGAGTACGGCGACGCCTGGCGCGAGGGCATCGAGCTGCTCCCCGAGGATCCCCGCTTCCGCGAGTGGGACGCTGAGGCCGAGCCCCACGCGCTCCGGGTGATCGCGTCGCTCGGCCACGACCCCGCCGCCGCCGCCATCGTCAACCAGCTCTCCGAGCGGGTGAACGAGGCAGTGTACGAGCGCGCCCGCGCCATCGTCACCGCGGGACGGATCCCGGCGCTCATCGGCGGCGATCACAGCACCCCCTTCGGCGCCATCCGCGCCGTGGCGGAGGCCTTCCCCGGGGTGGGCGTGCTCCACGTCGACGCGCACGCCGACCTGCGCGTGGCCTACGAGGGCTTCGTGCACTCCCACGCCTCGATCATGTACAACGTACATCGATACATCGATAATGTATCACGCATTATACAGGTTGGAATACGCGATGTCGGGGCGGCTGAGGTCGCGATGATACATAGTCCGGGCTCGCGTATCAGCACCTGGTTCGACGCCGAGGTGGCCATGCGCCTCGCCGAGGGCGAGCCCTGGGCCGACATCGTCGACGAGATGATCGCCGCCCTGCCCGACAGGGTGTACGTGTCCTTCGACGTGGACGGCCTCGACCCCGCGCTCTGCCCCGGCACCGGCACGCCCGTCCCCGGCGGCCTCTCCTACCGCGACGCCTGCGTGCTCCTGCGGCGCCTGTCCGCCGCGCGGCAGATCGTGGGTTTCGATCTCAACGAGATCGGCCCCGGCGAGTGGGACGGCAACGTCTCGGCGCGCGTGCTCCACAAGCTCTTCGGCGCCGCCGTGCGCAGCCACCCGAGCGGCTAGACCGCGGCTAGTCTGCCACGGCGATGCTGCCCCTCCCCGCCCCCGTTGACCAGGCAGGAAGCCACGAGGCCCCTGGCGTCGTCGTCGCCGTCGCTCACCGTGCCGAGCAGGAAGGATCGCCGTGTCGCCACCAGGGCGACGTGGGCACGGCGACGGTGACCGTCGAAGTCCAGCCCGCGACCCTGCCCGGCAGCGCCCCCGCCCGTGCCATCACCGCGCCCCTCGAAGGCGCGCGGAGCGTCGATGGCGACACCCTCCTGCTCACCGGGTTCCCTCGCCCCTCACCGCCCCCCGCCGAAGAGCAAGTACGCCGCCCCCGCCGAGCCGCCGGCGCTCGCCTCGCTCGGGGCGCCCACCAGCACGTCGGCGAAGCCGTCGCCGTCGATGTCGCCGCCAGACAACGACTCGCCCGCGCTGTCGCCATCGGACTCGCCGACGAACTGGGCGTCAGTCGCCGAGAAGTCGAGTCCAGCCAGCGAGGCCGAGCCGTGGAGCAAGGCCGCCGCGCCGGCGCCGGTGCCGCCCATGTCGTCGTAGTAGGCGCCCACGAGCACGTCGGAGAGGCCGTCGCCATCCACGTCGCCGGGGGTGGCGAGCGCTGCCCCGGCGCGGTCGGCGCCGTCGTCACCAGCCACCCGGACGCCGGTGGACAGCGAGGCTGACGCCGGCGCCGCCGAGCCGAGCAGCAGGTAGGCGGCGCCGGACGCGGACGCGTTGCTGTCGTTCTCGGGAGCACCCACGCCGTAGTCGCCGAGCCCGTCGCCGTCGATGTCGCCGAGGCGCGCCACGGCGGCGCCGGCCTCGTCGCCGCTGGCCTCGCCGCTGAAGGTCGCGTCGGCCGCCGAGGAGAGCGCCGCGTCGGAGAGCGCTCCCCCCAGGAGCAGGTAGGCCCGGTCGGAGCCGTAGGCGCCGATCAGCAGGTCGTCGATGCCGTCGCCGTCGGTGTCATCGAGCCGCGCCACGGCGCTGCCGCCGCTCCACTTCGCGAGCCTGGTCAGGGTGGCGGCGTCGTAGGCGTAGCTGACACTCGTCCCCCCGCCGCCCGCCACGGCGTCATTGTCACCGTCGCCATCGAGATCTCCGCCGCAGTCCAGCGATCTGCCGAGCCCGTCGCCGGTGCTGCCGTTCACCTCGTCGTCAGCCGACCCCGCGCCCACGGAGCCCGTGGCACCGAGCCAGAGGTACACCGCCCCCTTGTCGCTCGCCGCGTAGGGCGCGCCGGCCACGACGTCGGCGAGGCCGTCGCCGTCCACGTCGCCGCACGAGGCCGCGGTGTAGCCGAGCCCGTCGCCGGCGGCCTCGGCGGTGAGCGTGTCGCCGGCGAGCGTGCCCGAGGCCAGGCCCAGCGCGCTCACCCGGAACACGGTGCCGCCGGCGCCATATCCCCAGGCCCCCACCGCCAGGTCGTCAAGCCCGTCGCCATCGACGTCGGCCACGGCCAGCCCGTGCCCGGCGAGGGCGAGCTCGGCCGGGCCGGTGAGCTTCAACGCCGCCTCGTCGAGCCCGTAGGCGCCGGCGAGGGGGCAGCGCGGGTCGCCCCCGGAGCAGTCGTTGTCGATCCCATCCTCGCACACCTCGTCGGCGCCGGTCCAGGCCAGCGGCTCCCGGTCGTCACAATCGCCACCAACCTCGATCCACGAGTCATTACCGTCGCAACGGAGCGACCAGTTGGCATCGTCGCCGTAGCCGTCGCGATCGACGTCGGCGTAGTAAGTGTCCGTCGCCACCACGCTCCCGTCGGCGTCGTCGGCGCGCCCGTCGCAGTCCTCGTCGAGGTCGGCGGCGTCGCACACCTCGTCGGCGCCCGGGCTGATACTGGCGCTGGCGTCGTTGCAATCGGTGTTGTCGCGGCTGTAGCCACTCGGCACCACGCAGTCGCTGTAGACCGCGCCCGCACCGTAGCCGTCGGCGTCGTTGTCGGCGTACACGTCGAAGTACACCACCTCGTCGTCGATCTCGCCGCTGCAATCGTTGTCGATGCCGTCGCAGAACTCGTCGGCGCCGGGGTGAATCGTGGCGTCCGCATCGTCGCAGTCGTCGCCCCCCAGCACCTCGTCGTCGAAGCCGTCGTCGTCGAGGTCGATGTCCGGCGGCGAGGTGGTGAAGTTGACGCTCTCGGAGCCGTACGCGCCGTAGCGGTCGGTGGCGGTGAGCCCCACGGACAGGCTACCGGACTCGGAGGTGACGAGCGTGAACGACACCGTCCCGGGCCCGGCGAGGAAGCTCGGCGCGCCCGTCGAGCCCGCGGCGGCGCCACTCCACGCCAGCGACATCTCCCCGCCGCCGTCGGCGTCGTCCACCTCGGCCTGCACGATGATGGGCTCGCCGCCCACGAGGCTGGCGCCCTCGGCTGGCGAGAGGAAGAGCACCGTGGGCGCGAGGTTGTCGAACACCGTCACCGTCACGCTGTCCTCGCCGGCGGCGCCGGACTCGTCGACCGCTTCCAGCGTGATGGTGGGCTCGCCGAAGCCGAGCGCGGTGGTGCTCATCGTGGCGGTCACCCCGTCGAAGGCCGAATCGCCGGCAAGATCGCTGCCGTCCACCAGCCAGCGCAGCGTCACCTCGGAGTCGGCGCGCACCGTGGCCTCGAAGGTGGCGGTAAAACCAGAGGCGAAGCGGTCGCCATCCTCGGGGCTCACCACGCTCACGATGGGGTCGATGCCGCAGGCGAGAAGGAACAACATCGGCACAGTCTACCCGAGGGTAGCGACGTAAAAACCGTCCGACCCGAGCGGCTCGGGCCACATCGTGGCGCCCTCGACCCCGGCGACCTCCTCGTTCTCCTGGCGGGCGAGCGCGCAGGTGGCGTAGACCAGGCGCCCGGCGTGGGGGCGCGCCCTGGCGAGCAGTTGCCGCTGCACCTCGACCGGGAAGTGGAGTTTCCAGCGGTTCTCCGGGTGACGGCGGAGCACCCCGGTGCCCGAGCAGGGCGCGTCGACGAGGATCACGTCGAAGTTGCCCGAGGGTGGCGCCACCCGGATGTCGAGGCCACAGCGCCCGGCGCGGCGGTGCAGCTCGTCCAGCGCGGCGGGGCGAAGGTCCCAGGCGGTCACGCGCGCCCCCATCGCGGCCAGCGCCAGCGACTTGCCGCCGGCCCCGGCGCAGAGGTCGAGCACGGTGCCGCCCTCGCCGGGGAAGGCCAGCTCGGCGACGCGCTGGCTGCCGAGGTCCTGCACCTCCAGCCGCCCCTCGCGGAAGGCGGGGAGCGTGTCGACGTTGGTGCGCCCCTCCAGGCGAATCGCGGCGCCCTCGCGGTGGTAGGGAAGGTCGATCGACACCGGGTCGCGCAGCGCGCGCAGCCACAGCGGGGCGCGGCCCGCGATGGTGCGCGCCAGGTCGAGGGCCCGCTCTCGGCCGAGCCGCCGGTACCACTCGCCGGCCAGCCACGCCGGTAACGACACGGCGATGGCGTAGGCCTCGATCTCGTCGCCAGGGTCGGGGCCCTGGGGCAGGCCATCGCAGAGGCGGAGCCACGCCGCCACCGGGTCGGGGTCGATCCTCGCGAGGGCGCGCTCGTGGCGAACCATGCCCAGCAGCATGTCGCCCGCCACGGGGCGCTCCTTGCTCCCGAGGCTGCGCTCCTCGCGCATCGCGCGGGAGAGCGTGGGGCCGGCCATCTCGGGGCGGCCCCGCATCGCCGCCCACACTCGCTCAACCACCCGCAGCACCCGGGGCGACGGGGGCGGGGGCACCGGCAGGGCGCAGTTCCAGATGACGAGCGGGGCTACCCCATGGGCAGGGTCGTGGCGGGCTCGGCCATGAACTGAGTATAGCGCGCGGCCGATGAACGACGCCCTGATCGTCTCCGCCCTCTCCCTGGTGCCCAAGCACGCGGTTTCCGGCTGCATGGGCGGCGTGGCCCGCGCCCGGCTGCCGCGGCCGGTCCTGCGCTTGCTCTTGCGCTGGTACTGCTGGAAGTACACCGTCGACCTCGGCGAGTGCGTCGGCACGCTCGACGACTACGGCTCGCTGGTCGACTTCTTCACCCGTGCCCTGCGGCCCGGGGTACGGCCGGTCGACGAGGCGCCCGAGGCCATCGTGTCGCCTTGCGACGGCAAGGTCTACAGCGTGGGCACGGTGGTCGACGATCGCATCCCTCAATCTGACACCCAACACTTCTCGGCGCGGGAGCTGGTGCAGGGGCGCCCGGGCTACGAGGGCGCGCAGTACGCGGTGCTCTACCTGTCGCCCCGCGACTACCATCGGGTTCACACGCCGATGGCCGGCGTGGTCAGGCACTTCCAGTACGTGCCCGGGGCGCTGTGGCCAGTGTTCCCCGCCGCCACGCGCAAGATCCCGTTCTTGTTCAGCCGCAACGAGCGGCTCAATGCCTATCTCCACACCCCGATCGGCGAGGTGGCGGAGTGCCTCGTGGGCGCCTTCGGCGTGGGTCGCATCCGGGTGGTGTTCAGCGAGGCGGTATCGAACAGCGGCCAGCCCGCGACCGAGGGCGCGGTGGACCATCCGCTCGCGCGCGCCGAGGAGATCGGCCGCTTCGAGATGGGCAGCACGGTGGTGCTGCTCTTCCCGGCCGGATCGGTCGAATGGACGGTGACAAGCGGGCAAGCCGTGCGCCTCGGGCAACGGATCGCGGTGGCCGGCGGGCAAGGCACCTCGTAGACTGTCGGCCGTCCCGGGTGTCGCATGCTGCTCCTCGCCTCGCTCGCCTTCCCCTGCCCCACCATCGCCACGGGCACGCCCTCGTCGCTGAGTTTTGACACCGCCCAGGTGGCGATCGTCCGGCGCGACGGGCGAACTACGTTCTCCGTGTCGGTCAACCCCGCCGGCGACCCCCAGAGCTTCGCGCTGGTGATGCCGGTGCCGGAGATCCTGGATGAGTCGGAGATTCACACTCTCCATCCCGACGTCTTCGCGCGGCTCGACGGCTACACCGCCCCGCGCCACGTGAGCGACGCGGGCTGCCCCGCCTCGGAGGGCGGCACCCGGGTCGACACGGGCGCCGTGGACGACACCGGCGCCGACGGCGGCTCGGGCAGCGTCGACGTGGAGGCGGAGTACCTGGTCGGCCAGTACGAGGTGGCGATCCTCTCGGCGGAGGAGTCGGCCAGCCTCGCCACGTGGCTCGACAACAACGGGTACTACCTGCCCGAGGGCGCCGAGGAGCGGCTCGCCGAGTACATCGAGGCGGGCAGCTACTTCCTCGCCGCCAAGGTGTCGGAGAACGCCGAGGTGGCCACCGGCGAGGGCCTGTCGCCGCTCCAGGTGTCGTACGACAGCGAGATCTTCTCCATCCCCATCCGGCTCGCCACGCTGAACTCCCCCGGCGAGCAAGACATGATCATCTACGCGATCACCATGCTGGATGACGACGCGGACGCCGGCGAGGTGGCCATCGCCAACTACCCGGCCTTCGACGTGCCCGACCAGTGCGTGTGGGGCGACGCGTCGACTGACGACTTCTATAGTTTCTACGATGACTTGTTCACATCGTCATGGACGGCCGTGGGCGCGGGAGCCTGGACCGGCGAGTTCGCCGGCGGCTACTACGACTGCAACCCCTGCACCGGTACCACCATCACCGACGAGGATCTCGGCATGCTCGGCTTCTGGGGCGACCCATACGAGCACCACCTCACCCGCATCCACATGCGCTACACGCCCGAGCAGGCCACGTCCGACCTGGTGCTCTACGGCAGCGGCTTGTACGAGCCGAGGGTCACCGCCTATGCCGACGACGTCGAGGCCAACTATAGCTGCGTGGAGTCCTTCTGCGACGGCACGCCCACGCCTGGGGGCGACGACACCGGGAATGCAAGCCCCGGCGACCAGGACGCCAACAAGGACCCGAGTTCCTTCACCACCCTCGAAAATGGGTGCAGTTGCGACGGTGGAGCGGGTGCGCCCGGCGGGCTGGCCGCCCTGGCCGGGCTGGGCCTCGGCCACCGCCGCAGGAAACACAGGGTAAAGCACAATAGTTGACACCGGGCGAGGGGCGGATAGGCGCCAACAATGTTCTTCCCCGCCACAGACCGCTCGCCCCCGATGTTCGAGAACAAGTTCATCGACGGGTTCAGCCGGGTGCCGTGGTACCTGGTGCCTGTCGTCTACGCGCCGATCATCACGGGGCTGGCATGGTGGGGCCTGGCCGGGCTCCACCAGCCCTTGCTCCCCAGCCTGGGCCTCGCGGCGGCGGGCCTATTCACCTGGACATTCGCCGAGTACTGGCTGCACCGGACGCTTTTTCACTGGGTGCCGCAGGCGAGCTGGGGCCCCCGCTTCCACTTCTTCCTCCACGGCGTGCACCACGACTACGTGGACGATCACCTGCGACTGGTGATGCCGCCGGCCGCCTCCCTCGGCCTCGGCGCGCTCTTCTTCGGGCTCTGGTACCTCGTGCTCGGGAGCTGGGTTTTCCCCTTCTTCGCTGGGCACGTGCTCGGCTACGTGGCCTACGACATGACGCACTACTACGTGCACCACGGCAAGCCGACGAGCGGCTGGTTCAAGCGCCTCCGAGCGCACCACATGAACCACCATCACAACAAGGAAGGCCGGAAGTACGGCGTGAGCTCAACGTTGTGGGACCACGCCTTCCGCACCTACTGACATGCTCATCCTCGTTCTCCCCGTCCTGGCGGAGCGCCTTCGCGATCCCGAGCTGATCACCATCCACGCCGCGGGCGCCCCGCTCGAGATCACCCGCATGGAGGTGGAGGTGGAGGTGGAGAAGGAACCCGAGGCCCCCACCGGCGTGAGCGACGGCGCCTACGAGGCCTACGAGCGCGCGGTCGACAACCTCGCCGACCACCATGACGACATGAAGGCGGTCGACGCGCTGCTCCGCCGGGAGTCCGGGGCGATCGCCCGCTGCGCGGCGGATGCCGGCGCGGCAACCGGGGCCAGGGCGACCGTCCACATCCGGTACGCGCGCGACGGCACGGGCGCCGTCAAGGCGGCCAGGGGCGGCGACCCCGCGCTCTCGGGTTGCCTCGTGTCCTTGCTGCACAAGCAGCAGCGCCCGGTGCTCCTCCACGAGGCCCCCCGGAACCCCGAGGGCGACTGGAGCTTCACGCTGGTGTCGGCCCCCGAGACGGTGCCGAGCCTCATCGACCGCACCACCGGGTTCGGGCCGGTGGAGTTCGGCGCGACCTACGACGCCCTCGACGAGCGACGCCTCTCGATGCAGCATCGCAACTCGACCACCTACACCCGTGGCTTCGACGCCGACGCCCTGCTCGCCGGCGCCAAGGGTGGCCCCGCCTGGAGCTTCGACGCGACCCAGGGTCTCTACGCGGTGCGCCTGCAAGTGAGCAGCGACAGCGCCGCCTTCGCGGTGAAGGAGAGCCTCAAGGCGATGTTCGGCGTCCCTCGCTGGGACACCGAGCTCGAGGGGCTCTACTGGCGAGGGGAGCGCATCCTGTGGGTGCTGGAGCAGGCCGGTGACAACACGATGGTCACCGTGCTCGACATCGACCGGGCCCGGGCCGCGGGGCTCCTCAGCTACGTGCCCGGCGACGCCAGGGACATCACGAACGAGACAGGAACGCGACTGCCCAAGATCCTCGGTGACGGAAACTAGTCCTGGAGGAGCTTGTCGATCGTCTGCTGGTCGGCCCCGGGGAAGCGGTAGTCGCCGAACTCCTCGGGACGCACCCAGCGCACGTCGTGAACGCGCAGGCAACGCGGCTCGCCCGCCACGCCGCAGCGGTACACCACCATGTCGAGGGTGTACTCGGCGTAGGCGTGCGACACGTGGAGCACGCGGTGGCCCACCTGCGCCTCGCAGCCGAGGCGGTCGCGCAGGCTGCGGCGAAGGGCCTCGCCGTCGCTCTCGCCGTCGCGCACGCGGCCGCCGGGGAACTCCCACAATAGCGGCAGCTCGGCCTCGGGGCGGCGCTGGGTGACGAGGAACGCGCCCTCGCGCTCGATCTCGGCGGCGACGATGCGGATATGCGGCAGGGACATCGGCGTCTCGGGGACCGCGCCTTGTATCGTGAAGACGGCCTGGCGGACTACGAGACATTGGCGCGACCGTGATTATGCTCCAGCCTCTCGACTCGAGGTCTCGATGATCCGCAGCGCGCTGAAGTCCGGGATCAAGCGCATCCTAGGCATGGAAAGCAAGCTTCCTGCCGCCACGCCGCCGCCCCCGGCGTGGCGCGACACGCCCAGCGCGCCGCCCGTCGCCGCGGTGGCGCC
>VGRE01000047.1 GCA_016875435.1 Deltaproteobacteria bacterium
TCGAGCGCGCTGTCCTCGTCGACCGTGCCGTCGCAGTTGTCGTCTTCCCCGTCGCAATACTCGGGCGCGCCCGGGTACGTCTCCACGTCGGTGTCGTCGCAATCGGTGCTGTCGGACACGTAGTTGAGCGGCGCGTCGCAGGCCACGGCCGCGACGGCAACGGCCCCGTAGCCATCGAGATCGGCGTCGGCGTACCAGGTGGAGGCGTCGACGGCGGTGGACTCGTCGATATCGCCGTCGCAGTTGTTGTCGGCCCCGTCGCAATACTCGGTGGCGCCGGGGTAGATGCTGGCCTCGCTGTCGTCGCACTCCCGGCAGGCGGCGAAGCCGTCGCTGTCGGCGTCGGCGAAGCCGCTGGACCCGTCGCAGTTGTAGTCGTTGGGGTCGGTGCAGTCGACCTCCTCGGCGCCGGGGTGGTAGCGGCTGCTGGTGTCGTCGCAATCGCCGTTGTACTCGGCGTGACCATCGGGCCGGTCGCAGGCCAGCAGCGTGGTCTCCGCGCCGTAGCCGTCCTGGTCGGCGTCGAGGTACCAGGTCCTCGCGTCGGCGGCGTCTTCATCGACCTCGCCGTCGCAGTCGTCGTCGGTGTCGTTGCAGGTCTCGGTCAAGAGCGGGGAGCGCGTGGCGTCGCGGTCGTCGCAGTCTTCGCAGGCGGGGCTGCCGTCGGCGTCGGCGTCGGCGTAGGCCACGGAGCCGTCGCAATTGTAGTCGTTGGGGTCGGTGCAGTCGGACTCGTCGGCGCCTGGGTTGTAAGCGGCATCAGTGTCGTCGCAGTCGTCGCCGGACTCGACGTAGCCGCTGGGCTGGTCGCAGGCCTCGATGGGCGACGACGCGTCGCCGTGGCCGTCGTTGTCGGCATCGGCGTAGAAGGTGCCCATGTCGGTGGCCTCCTCGTCGGTGCTGCCGTCGCAGTCGTTGTCGACGCCGTCGCACAGTTCCGGCGCGCCCACGTTGACGGTGCCGTCGCCCTCGTCGCAGTCGTCTTCGCCGATGTAGCCGTCGCCGTCCTGGTCGAAGTCGTCGTTGCCGCTGTCCTTGCCCGGATCGGTGGAAACTGCGTCGGGACAACCGGCCATGAACAGGACGAGGGACAAGAAGCGCATGGCAACTCCAGCGACCGGCGACGTTAGCCGAGTCTCCGGGGCCCAGCCACCCCGGAGATGGCCCCGCCCTGGCCTGACTCACGACACCGGGACCCCCGAGCGCCAGGCGTTCGGCCACCCGGAGGTTCTCCTGTCGGCCTTCGGCTGGCGTGGGCGGCCGAGGGCCGACGTAAGCTCAGCGTGCTCGCCCGCGGCGAGCCGAGCCGACAAGGCTCGACCGGAGACGGGCGGCAAGCCCGCCTCGACGGTCCCGTCACCCCTGGCGTCAACATCGGCGGCACTGCGCTCCGCAGCTACCGCCGGATGTACACGTCCACGGTGGCGGAGCCGCTGTTGTCGGAGGTGTTGCAGCCGGCGAGGGCCTCGGCGGTGCCGATCTCGAAGGCCTCGCGGGCCTCGGCACGGCTCAGGAAGATGTCGGCGCCGCTGATGGTGTACGCGGCCGAGTAGTCGACGTAGGCGGCGTCACACACGTCGAGACTGGGGCTCATCAGGCCGAGCCCCTCGCTGCCGATGAGGGCGCCGAGCGCCACGCAGGTGGCCAAGTCGTCGGGGTAGGCGCAACCCGCCGACAAGGCGCCGGTGCCGTAAGCGATCCACATCTCGCTCCAGCGCAGGAGCCCGAAGTTGATCTCCGAGCCCGAGCTGGTCGCGGCGTCGATCACGAGGTCGTCGGCCATGAGTGTCCACCCGCCACCGCCGGTGCTCATGTCGCAGTAGCTGAGGCCCAGGGTGAGGTAGTACTCGCCCGAGGCGGCGCTGGGATTGTCGGCGATGACGGCAGCGCAGTCCTCCCCCGGGCACGCCGAGGCGGTGCCGAGCACGCCGTCGTCGATACTCAAGTCGCAGTCGTTGTCGACCCGATCGCACACCTCGGCGGCCCCGGGCGACACGCTGCTGTCGGTGTCGTCGCAGTCGCCGCCCACCGAGGAGTAGCCCTCGCTGGCGCAGCCGGTCGTGGCCGTCGTGCTTTCGCCGTAGCCGTCGCCATCGGCGTCGACGAAGATGGCGTCGACCCCCGGGCCCTCGTCGATCTCGTCGTCGCAGTCGTCATCGATCCCGTTGCACAGTTCATCGGCTGCGGGCGAGATGCTGGCGTCGCCGTCGTTGCAGTCCTCGCAGGCGGCCACGCCGTCGGCGTCGGCGTCCACCCCGGTGACGAGTCCGTCGCAGTTGAAGTCTGAGAGCGAACACTCGCTCTCCACGGCGCCCGGGTTGATCACCGGGTTGCTGTCGTCGCAGTCGCCCCCTTGCGTGGTGTAGCCCTCGATGACCGTGCAACCGGGATAGGTGTGGTCGTCGTCGCCGTACCCGTCGTCGTCGACGTCGCGGTAGAGCGTGATGGGGTCGACCACGAGGTCGTCGACCTCGCCGTCACAGTCGTTGTCGATGCCATCGCAGTGCTCGTCGGCGCCGGGGTTGATCTCCGCGTTGCCGTCGTCGCAGTCGTCGACCGACGCGTCGTAGCCATCGCCGTCGGCGTCGTCCGAGGGAACAGGGGCGGAATCGCCGCTGTCGGCCTCCTTGGGACCAACGGTCGTGCAGGCGAACAGGAGGGCGAAGACCATGCGCCCATCTTAGCCGGCCGGCGGGGCCAGCCGGTCGAGCAGGGTGCTCGTCAACAATGCTGGGTGCCCCCGCCAGGCGATCCGTCCCTGGTGAACCACCACCAGCGCCGGGATGCCCTCGATGCCGAAGGCCTCGGTGAGCGATCCCTCGGCTTCGCGCGCGATGGCGAAGCTCGCGTGCCGCTCGTCGAGGAAGGCGGCGAGCTGATCGGGCGTGGTGTCGCGACTCATCTTTGTCACGCCCACGACGCTGAGGGCGGGGTAGCGCTCGTGGACCGCCTGGAACATGGAGAACTCCTGCTGGCAGTGCGGGCACCAGACCTCGAAGAACACCAGGAGCACCGGGCGATCGGCGGGGGGCGGGCCGCCGCGCACCCACTCGGCCACCACGAGTTCGGGCGCCGGTTGGCCGAACGTGGCGAGCAAGCCGAGCCACTCCTGGGCGAGGGGCGCGTACTGCGACCTGGGATGCGTGGCGATCATGTCGCGACCGAGGCGCGTGGCCTCGGCGGCGTCGCCGTTGCCGTAGGCCACCGCCATCGCCTCCATCAAGACCACGGCAGCCGCCTCGTCGGGCGGCGCGGGCGCCTCGCTGGGCACGGGCGCCACCGGCTCGGGAAGGTGCGCGGCCGCGTGGACGCAGGCCAGGAGCAGGAACAAGGCTTACTCGCGGACGACGGAGTCGAAGGTATTACCCCGGGCCTTCCGCCAGGACTGGCGCGCGTCGTAGAGCGTGTGCGCCGCCGCCTGGATGCCGGCGGTGGCGTACTGCATGAGCCCGGGGTTCCAGAACTGGCCCTCCACCAGCTCGTGGTCGCGGTCGATGAGGCCGGTCTCGCGCGCCAGCTCGTGCAAGCGCGTGTGCGGGTAGAGGCGGATGGGCTGCATCATCAACAGCGTGAACAGGCGGAGCTGGCCGCCCAGCTCCCAGCGGGCGTGGGCGAGGAACTTCACGATCTCGAAGAGGGATCGGGCATCCTCGCCGGGACTATTCAGGAAGAAGCTGTACTCCACGTCCATGCCGTGCTTCTTGGCAACCTGCACGGTGTAGAGCATGTCTTCCTTGCGGAAGTTCTTGTCGAGGTTGCGCAGCATGCGATCGTCGACGTGATCGGGGGAGAAGCTCAAGAGCCCGCAGCCGGCGCGCTTGAGCGCCACCATCAGCTCGTCGGGCAGGGTGTTGCGATGCTCGTTGAACCAGGCCGACCATTTCAGGTCGAGCTTACGACGGGAGATCTCGTCGCAGATGGCGATGGCGTGCGACACCGGGATGTTGAAGATCTGGTCGCACATGAACATCTGGTCGACGGCGTGCTCCTTCCTGAGGAACTCCATCTCGTCGACCACCTCGACCGGGTCGCGCATGCGCACGCGGTGGCCGAGCAAGAAGGTGTCGGAACAGTGGATGCAGTGGAGCGAGCAGCCGCGCTTGGCCTGCACGCCCACCGACACGAAGCTCGACTTCATGTAGGGCGCGTGGTCGACGTACTGGCGCGCCGGGCGGCGGTTCTGCTTCCAGTCCACGCCGCCGGGCTGGCCGGTGTACACCAGCTCCCCGCCCTTCCAGAAGTACATCCCCTTCAGTTTCTCGGGGTGGTCGATGTCGTCGAGCAGGTCGCGGAAGCGCAGCTCCGCCTCGCCCCACACGCCGATGTCCACCTCGGGGAGCCGTCGCATCATCGTCTCGCTGTAGAGCGAGAAGGCGGTGCCCCCCGCCACGATCTTCACGCCGGGGGCGATGCGCTTGATGAGCTGGATCGCCTTCTGCTGCGGCTCGAAGTCATCGGTGTGCAGGTGGGGCATGCCCACCTTCATGTTGCGCAGCGAGATGCCTACCACGCCGGGCTGGAAGGCTCGAACCTTGGCCTCCAGCGCCGCGTAGGGGTCGGCCCGGTGCAGGTTGACGTCGAAGATGTCGACGGCGTGCCGGTCTTCCAGGTGGGCCGCGAGATAGGCTAGTCCAAGCGGGTAAACCAGCTCCATGTCGAGCGCGGTGAAGGCCTGGACGAGCAAGACACGCATGGCGGCCGCGACCATAGCCCGCGGTCCCGGGGCTCGCTGTCGGGACGGCTACCGTCGCGCCACCCACGCCGACGGAGCCGCGCGGCGCGCGCGGCGTGACGAAGGTGTCGCCCCCCGTTTCCAGCAAGCGCGGTAGGTTGGTGACATGCTTCTCGCCCTGTGCTTCGCCCTGCCCGTCTTCGGCGCCGACCCCGCCCCCGCCACGCCTCCCGACGATCCGGTGATCGCCGAGGTGGAAGGCATGGACATTCACGCAAGCGAGTTCGCGGCGGCGGCGAAGAAGAAGAAGCCGGTCGACGGCAAGGCCCACACCGAGGCCGAGCGGATGGCGATCGTCGACCAGCTCGTCGCGCAGCGACTCCTCGTGGCCGAGGCCAGGAAGAGCCCCGAGGTGCTCGACGACAAGAAGGTCCAGCAGGCGCTCGTCCAGGCGCTCATCGCCAAGGACATCGCCGCCGACGTGGCCAAGCCCACCGAGGCACAACTCATGCAGTTCTACGAGGGCAACAGGGCGATGTTCATGACGCCCGAGCAGTCGCGCGTGAGCCGGATCCTCGTCAAGGCCGGCGGCAAGGTGACGGCGCAGGCCGCCAAGGCGGAGGCGGAGAAACTACGCGCCGCCGTGGCGAAGGATCCCAAGACCAACTTCGCCGCCACCGCGAAGAAGTCGTCGCATGACACCTACGCCGACGAGGGCGGTGACATGGGGCTCGTGGCCAAGAACGACAAGAAGATCGACTCCGCCATCCGCAAGGCCGCCTTCGCGCAGA
Source organism: Deltaproteobacteria bacterium (assembly GCA_016875435.1). Lineage (GTDB taxonomy): Bacteria > Myxococcota_A > UBA796 > UBA796 > SXON01 > SXON01. The sequence goes on from VGRE01000047.1 coordinate 5,464, forward strand.
AGCCGGGGACGGTGTCGGAAGTGTTCATGACCAAGGAAGGCGCGAACATCGTCTGGGTGCAGTCGCGGCGCCAGCCCACGCAGAAGACCTTCGAGCAGGCCGACAAGGAGGTGGCCAAGGCCTACCGGCAAGACGCCGTCGCCAAGGCCACCGCCGCGCGCGTGGAGAGCCTGAAGAAAACCGCCAAGATCAAGATCGATGACAAGGCGGTGGCTGCGGTGGCCCTTCCCGAGAAGGGGGCGAAGAAAGACGCGGGCAGCACGAGCGCGCCGGTGGACGACGACGGGGACGACGGGGACGACGAGTAGGCGCTCTCCGACGGGGGCAGCGCTGGTACCACCAGCGACCCCGCTCGCGGGCTCGGGGTGGGGCGCGGCCTTCGACCACCGGCCGGCCTCCGGGCGGGGCCGCCCGGAACCGTTGGAGCCTCACCGCCGCCGAATGGGCTCGGGCTCCCCCTCGCTAAACCGCATCAACTCGAACACGATGAACAGCCGCGGGTCGGCGGCCGGCTCCAGCGCCGCGCCGATGCTGATGTGGGTGCAGTCGCGACACAAGAGGTTGGCAAGGTGACCCGGCGAGGCCCGCAAGCCCGCCCAGGCCTCGGCGGCGCCGCTGGCGACGGCCACGTCCTCGTGGAAGGCCCCCCGCGGGTACCAGCCCTGCGCCGCCCGCGCCGCCACCCCGGGACAGAGGTCGCTGCGGTGGAGCGCCTCGCCGCCGGCGGCGATGCACGCGGCCTGCTCGCGGACGAGGGGTTCGAAGTCGGAGAATCGCTCGAGCGCTGCGAGGCCGTTCGCGACGCGAAGGGCGTCGACCGCGTCGTAGAGCCTCGGCGGCACGTCCATCGGCGACTCCACTCCCCGCTCCACCGGCAGCGCGGTGAGGGCCGGGGGCGAGGCGCCGACGTAGTGGGTCCAGGCCAGCTCGACCCGGTCGTGGTCGACCACCTCGAAGCGCCAGTCCCCCGGCTCGTCGAGCCCACCCACCCAGCGAGTGGTGCCCTGCGCGAGGTCGTACTCGGTCACCACCCCCCGCGGCGAGGCCACGAACATCCGCGCCGACGGCGCACCGGTCACCCGCACCCCCACGCCGCCGCCGGGCACAAGGTCGCGCGGCACCGGGTCGAGGGTCACGCGGCGCGGCGCCCAGCCGAGCACCCACCAGCGCCGCCCGTCACCGAAGTCGCGCCAGGCCCAGCCCACGTCGATCGGCTCCCCCCGCGGCACGTTGTCCAGCAGCCCTGCCGGCAACTCCGTTCCCGCGATCACTTTCACGAAGCGCGCCGCCCCCGGGTAGCCCGCGAGGTCGAGGGCAGTCCGCACCGCGCCCTCCGTCAGCCTCGCCTCGGCGCTGGTGGCCGCCGCCGCGAGTCGCTCGGCGGCGTCGCGCAGCCCGCGGTCGACCTGCGCGCTGGCCCCCAGCGCGGGAAGAGCGTCACCCGATCGCGACCGAATCTCGACGAGATCGATCGTGACCACCTCGTGCCGCGGCGCGCATGCCACCAGCAGGGCGAGGATCACCGCCGGTCGGCCCCCGCCACCACCACGTGCACCACCCCGCCGCTGTTGAGCGCCGCCATGCCGATGGTCTGGTAGGGTCCCGAGAGCGGCCCGCGGTCGGCCACCGACCACCACATCGCGTCGAGGCAAGCCGCCACCGACGAGCCCCGGCAGGCCCCCGCGTCGGCATCCGCGAAGCCCCCGGCGGCGAGCTGCACCGGCGAGGGCGAAAGCGGCTTGTTGGCCACGAAGTCGCGCAGCCGCGCGCGCGCCACCGCGTCGAGCATCGGGTCGCGCTCCGCCGCCGGCCGCTTGTACCAGGCGTCGAGCGCGTCGAGGCGCACCAGCAGATCCTCGTCGATGTCGCCGGCGTTCTCGGCGCTGGCCGCCCCGGCAAAGGGCGAGGCAGCCGGCGTCCGCGTGCCGACGTACAGCGGAAACGTCGCGACCACGCCCTGCGCGTCACTCAGCTCGACCAGCCACTCCCCCGCCTGCTCCACGCGCAAGCCGTCGCGACTCTCCACGAGATCGCCGGCCGGCGTGGACGCGCGCACGCTGTACCCCGGGAACGGCAGGTCGGTGCCCGGGGGAGGCTCGCGCGGGGTGGCGGGGATCGTCCCCCGGCGCTCGCCCTCGACCAGCACCCAGATGTCGCCCTCGTTTCCCCGCGCCCGCACGAGGCCCACGTCGCGCGTGGCCGCCGCGCCCAGCGCCTGCGTCAACAGCTCGGCCGGCACTCCATCCACTGCGGTCCGCGCCGAGGCAGCCCCGCGCACCGGCCAGGGGTAGCCCGCGAGAACCGCCTTCCAGCGCAGCTCGCCGGGGTCGAGCCGCGGCGAGGCCAGGAGCGCGAGGGCGAGGCCGGTGGCCGCACCCGACAAGCTCTCGTCCACCTCGCCCGCGAAGGCACCGCGCACGAGAGGGTCGCGGGCACGCTCGGCCGCGTGGGCGTAGAGCGGGGCCACTGGGCTCGGCACCCGCGGGGGGGCGCCCGGCTCGAGGCGGGCCCCATCGCGGGGACAAGCGAGCAGCAGGGCCAGCAGCACCGCCGCCGGTTATCGCGGCGGGCCGGAGAGCCCGTCATGGCCGACATCGAAGTTTACGCAGCCGAGATCGAAAATGACCGCGTGCGCGCGCTCAAGGTCCGCTTCAAGGGAACGGGCGAGCGCACGATCGACCGAGACACCGCGCTCGCCTGGATCCTCGGCGGGCACTCGCTCATCACCCACGCCGGCAGCCCCCACCACCCGGTGCGGGGGCACGCCATCGAGCGCGTGGAGGTGGGCGACGAGGCGTTCCTGCGCACCGACGTGAAGCTCGAGGCCGCCGACCACCTGGCGTTCCCCGGCGCCGGCCGCCACTAGGCGAGGCTCACTCGCGGCGCCGCTGCACCGTGACCAGCGCGCCCAGCAGGAACAGCACCGAGAACAGGGCGAGGCGCCCCACGAGCTGGGGCATCGTGAGGCCGAAGTCGTCGGCCCCGTCGCCCTTGAAGCCGAGGTTGTACAGGGTTCCGTTGAGCGGCATCGCGTCCCAGTCCATGCCGCGGGCCTGGGGGGCGCCGAGCTTCTCGCCGGTCTTGATGAGCGCATCGTAGGCGAAACGTGCCGGGTTCCACCACGCGAGTTCCCGGGCTAGCCCCGGCATGCGCCGCAAGGACAGCAAGATGCCGGAGAACGCGATCTGCGGGATGAGCAACAGCGGCAGCGTGCCCACCGCGCCCTCGCTCGACAAGTTGACCGCCGACACCAGCAGGCCGAGCGACATTCCCACGAACCCGGTGAGCGCGCAGATCCCGGTGAAGTCGAGCGCGCCGAAACCGTAGTCGCGAAGGAACTCCGCGTGCAACGCGAGGTTGAGCAGGGCGAAGACCGCGCACTGCACGGTGACGAGGCCTCCCAGGACGCAGGTCTTGCTCCACACGTAGGGCCCGGGACGCACTCCGATCCGGCGCTCGCGCAGCCAGATCACGCGGTCGGAGATGAGTTCGCGCACGGCCGCGCTCATCCCGAACCACAGGCACGACAGCGAGAGCATGAACAGCATCTCGCGCGTGGGGTGGGGGAACACGATCTTCATCACCAGCGCGAGGATGGGCGCCTGCATCAAGAGCACGGCGAGGCCGCCGAGGTCGCGGCGCTTCACCTTGAGGTAGCGGCGAACCAGCGTCATGCCCTGTAGCCACCCGCTGCGACGACGCCTCCGCGCTGCGGGCGGCGGGGCGGGTACCCGTCCCTCGTCGGCGCGCAACTTGAGCAACTGCTCGCGCATCGCCACGTAGGTACGCGCCTCGGCCGAGGCCTTCCATGCCTCGCCAAGCTCACGTGGGTCGCGGCCTGAGAACTGGTTGAATATGGCGTCGGGCGTCTCGACACCGAAGAACTTGCAGGCCTCTGCTGGCGGGCCGAAGAAGGCCACCCGCCCGCCGGGGGCGAGCACCAGCAGGTGATCAACCTGCGCCACCACCTGCGCCGAGAGGTCGTGAGTGACGACGAAGACGATGCGACCACGATCGGCGATCTGCCGCACCAGCCGCACGATGTCCTGCGAAGCGCGCGGGTCGAGGCCGCTGGTGGGCTCGTCGAGAAAGAGCACGCGCGTGGTGCGCGCCAGCAGCTCCTGCCCGAGGTTCACGCGCTTGCGCTGTCCCCCGGAGATGCCGCGGCGCAGCGCGTCGCCGATCCGCGACCCGCGGATGTGCTCGATGCCCAGCTCCTCCAGGACGCGGTCGACCTCGCCGCGGACGGCGTCGTCGCCGGTGCCCACCGGCAGGCGGAGCTTCGCCCCGAAGTAGAGGCTCTCCTCGACGGTGAGCTCGGGATGCACGATGTCGTCCTGGGGGACGATGCCCACGCTCTCTCGCTCCTCGCGCAGCTCGCCATGGAAGTCGCGACCGTCGAGTCGCACGGTGCCCGAGTCGGCCGGCGTGACCCCGGCGATGGCGTTGAGCAGCGTGGTCTTGCCGCAACCCGATGGGCCGATCATCGCGACGACCTCGCCGGAAAACACGGTGAAGCTCACGTCGTCGAGCAGCGAGATCTTTCCGATCTGCCGGGTGAGGTGCGACACGGAGAGGGTGGCGAAGGCACGGCTCGCCTCCACGAACACCTCCTTGCCCTCCGCGTCGACCTTGACCACGAAGGGGCCCACGCGCAGCTCGTCGCCAGGCCCCAGAGGCGCCGCGCTGACGGGGCGCCCATTGACCACCGTGGGGCGCCCACTCTTCGCGTCCTGCACGCGCCACCCGGCGTCGCTGTAGACCAGCGTGGCGTGGACCCCCGCGACCTGCGGGTCGGGGAGGAGAACCTCGCAAGCCAGCGAGCGGCCGAGAGTGAGCAGCGGCCGCTTCGCCTTCAACGTCCACCGCCCGCGGGCAAGGTCACGGTCGTGCTTCTGCAAGAGCGCGGTGAACAACACCGCGTCGATGCCGAGGGCGTCGGCGCACTCCTCCAGGCGACGCAGTTCGTCGCGGTCGACATCCTCGTCGACCGTCAGCACGGCGAAGATGCTGTCGAGCAGCAACAGCGCCTGGTCGCCGCCGTAGGCGGGACCGAAGGCCGCGAGGTCGACGTCAACCGCCGCCGACGCCACCAGCGCCTGGCCCGCCTTGTTGCCAAAACGGGCGATGAAGGCCTCGAGATCGCGCGGAGGCAGGCCACTTCTGAACTCCGGGGCCTCCACGATGCGCACGAGCTCGCGCGCGGCCGCGGGCGACAGCGCCGTGCGCCGCTCCAGGACGCTCCCCAGCGCCGCCCGCCGCGCCGCCATCAGGTCGGAGGAGGGCACCGCCACCTGCACCAGGAGGCGGAGGAAGTCGATGGCGAAGGCCACGGCCTCGGGCGTGGGGAGCGGCACGCCCGAGGCGACGAGGCGCTCGGCGATCCGCGCGCGACGAGACTCGGGCTGGGCGGTCACGCGCGGCTCCGGGAACGTGCCGCTACTTGTACGTGACCGCCGTGGCCACGCCGCCGCTTGTCGCCGCTCCGAGGAGCGCGGTGGCGTGCACCGCGATGTAGAAGGTGTCCGTCGCGCTCGCCTTGTAAGACAGGACCGGCTCGCGGTCCTGGTGGCCGTCGCGCGCCAACTCGTTGCCGAGGGCGTCGTAGAGCACCAGGTCGACGTTGGTCACGGCGGTGTCGCCGCAGGCCATGATCTTGTACTCGTTCCCCGCGTAGAGAGTGACGAGGTAGATGCGGTGCTCTCCCTTGGCAAGGGTCGCGGAGGTGGCGGTACGGACCGCCCAGCCGGTGTTGTAGCCTTCCCAGATCTTGGTCTTGAGGCAGTCGTCGGCCGCCTTCTCGTCGGCGAGGGCGGCAGTGGAGAGCGCGAGGACGAGGGAGCTGAGCATGATGGACTCCTAGAGCAGCCCGAGGACGGCGTCGGTCTGGGCCTTGACTTCGTTGACGTCGTCGATGGTTAGGCTGGGCTTGCTGGCGATCTCCTTGAGCTTCTTCAAGGTGCCGTCGAGCTGCTTGATCACCTCGTCGGGCGCCTTGCCCTCGCCCTCGGCGGCCACGTACTTCAGGAAGTAGTCGGCCACCTGCGGCTGGCGGAGCAGCTCGGTGGCGGCGCTGGTGTTGTTGGCCGTGGACAGCGCGGCCGCCACGAGGTTCGAGCCCGCAAGCCAGCTCCCCGCCTGGATGAGCGGCACGCAGCGCTCGCCCGCCTCGTACTTGAGCTCGGGGATGATCGCGCCGTGCATCTCGTCGAGTTCCTTCACGAGGTCGTCGCGAGAAACGGAGTCGTTCGTGATGCGCGCCGTCAGGTCGTCGATGACCGCGCCGATGTCGCCGCCCGCGCCGAGGGCGGCCACACCCGCCTTCACGGCGGCGAGGCGCTCCACCAGCTTCTCCTTGGGGGCGTCTTTCACGGTGAGGAGCGCGTCGGCGAGCACCACGCCGGTGCGCACCGCGATCACGTCCTTGTTCTCGATATCCATCTTGAGCTTGCGCTCGGGGACCATCGCGCTGAGCCCGGCCTGGATGCCGTTCTTCTCGAGGGCTCGTTGCATCTCGGCCGGCGAGGGCACCAGCGCGATGTTCTCGGCGGCGGCCGCGAGGGCGGCGGCGTCGAGTTTCGGGGCGACCTCGACCTGCGGCTCCTCCTTGGGCGGCTCGGGCGGCTTCTCGGCATCGGAGCAGCCGGCGAGGACGAGGGTGACGATGAGAGACGACAGCATGATGCCTCCAGCAACGGGGACGTGGGCATGGCAGCCCGAGGGTTGCGAAGGCTACGCCAACCCCTGCGGTTGTGCAAGTGCGCGGGGCGCTTCCTGGCGAGACCCTTTCTCGCGCTCACCGATGCGCCCTCACGACTCTCGGCGTGCAGCCACGACGAGGCCGGCGCTGCCTGCCTCGTAGGCGCGTACGCCCGCGAAACCCGCGCTGTCCACCAGATCGGCGAACGCGGCACGGCTGCGACGGATGGTGGGCCACCTAAAGCAGTATCGGTACACCAGCTCGTCGTCCGAGGGGGCGAGCGCCGTCACCACCACGTGACCGCCGGGCGCGAGCATGCCACGCACCAGGCGGAGGAAGCTCGCCGCAGCGGTTTCAGGCAGGTACTCGAGCACGCAGTCGGCAACCACCACGTGCTTGTCGACGTGGCGGAACTGCGGTTGGCCGTTGACCACGGCGGCGAGGTCTTCGCGGAGGCGATTGAGCCGCAAGGAGCGCGGTCGCGACGCGAGGTCGGAGTCGACCACGCCGCAGGCGTCGTCGGAGCCGTCGATGCAGGCGATCTCCCCGCCCATGCGGCCGAGAAAATCGAGGTGGGGGGCGAGCAGGGAGGCGCTGTTGGCCCCCACGGCGAGCACCCGCAAGGGGGGAGAGGGAGGCAGGCACTCGGTGACGAGCGCGCCGGCCAGCGCGCGACGCTCGCGCAGGCCGCGAGAGGTGGCGAGATCGAGCCCCCACTCGTCGAGCATCTCGCCGAGGGGACCGTCGCCCATGGGCTTGCGGGCGGTGATGTGCCCGATGGTCCAGAAGTCGGAGCACCAGCCCTCCACCCGGTCGTTCGCCAGCTCGCCCAGGTGAGATCGCATCAGGTAGGGCAAGAGCTCCTGCGCGATCAAGGCGCCGGCCGCGTCTTGCTCGTCGGCCGACACGCGCCCGAAGCGCGCGTTGACGTCGAGCGTGAGCTGCCGCATCACGCGGAGCACCTCGTCGTGCGCGGTCGGCCGGTCGCGACGGATGACCGGTTCGAGCCGAGCCATCGACTGCCGGATGCCGTTGGCCAGCTCCCGGGCGCGAGCGAGCGCCGACTCGCTGCCCCCCTTGCTGCCCCCGAGCGTGCCCGTCATCGCCGTGGTGGTGATGGCGCGGGCACGGTGAACCGCGAAGCCCGCCAGCGCCTTGTAGAAGTTCGCGGCCAGGGACGGGTCGCCATCGAGCACGCGCAGGAGCGATCCGCGGTCCCACCGCTGGCACACCGTCGCGTCGGCGGCACGCACGTCGGCGGTTCGGACGAGGTCTTCCAGGAAGCCCATCTCGCCCACCATCTCGCCCTTGCCGATCACGTTGAGCACCACCGTCGGCTGCTGTCGGCTATCGATGATCTCGAGCTCGCCCTCGGCCACCCGGTACACGTCGCCGCCGCGCTCGCCGCGCCGGATGAGGTACTCGCCCCGTGCCAGCCGCACGATGCTCGCGGCGCCGACGAAGCGCTCGCGGTCGCGGTCGGAGAGTCGCTCGAGGAAGTCCACGGTGAGGCCGGCGACAAGTCGCCTATCTCGACGGCGGGATAGGGCGCGGCCCAGGAGACACACCCCATGCAAGATGTGAACGGGCTCGTGGAGCGGCTCCGCGCCGCGAACTACAACGAGCGCGAAGGCATCAAGGAAGAGTTGCTGGCTCTGTGCCGCAGCCCGGCGGGCGCGGCCGTGCGCGACCAGCTCGACGGTCTCCGCCGCGGCGAGCTGCTCGAGGTGCAGTGGGAGATCGAGGAGGTGCTCGAGCGCTCGGCACCGCCGAAGCCGCAGGCCGGCGCCGCGCCGCCGCCGCCGCCGCCGAAGCCCGAGGAGAAGCCCGATCCCAACCGTCCCCTCACCTCGAAAGACCTCACCCTGGTCTATGACGACCCGCGCGGCCTCCTGCTCCACAAGAGCAAGGTCGGCGACCGCTGGTTCGCCACCCAGGTCGATCCGCGCACGCAGCAACCACAGACCTTCGAGCTACACCCGCAGGAGGTGGCACAGCTCAAGCAGCAACTCGCCGGGAGCCCGTACTGGGTGCTCGGCAGCGGGGCGATTGCCGCCCCCGCCGCGGCGGCCAGCGCGAAGGCGCCGGCAGGTCGCCCGCCCGGTCGCTGAGTGGCCAGTCGCGACGAGTACGTGAACGCCGCGCGCGGCCACGCCGAGCGCCTCTACCTCGGCGAGGAGGTGGCTCACCGGTCCTGCGGCATCGCGCTGGCGCTCACCTTCGGGCTCGACCACCGGGCCTACCAGGCGCTTCGCAAGGGCGGCTTGCTGGGGCTCGGCCCCTGCGGCGCGCTCCAGGCGGGCGTGCTCGTGCTGGGCGAGATCCTCGGCGATCCCGATCCCGCCGGCCCGCCCACGGGCGAGCTGCGCGAGGCGGTCCGGCGCTACCGAGAGCTGGTGGCCGCCGAGGTGGGCGGCGGCTTCGACGACAGCTGCAACACTCGCACCTCGGCCTTCACCGACTTCGCCTCCCGGCCGCGGCTCCTGTCGTGCACCCGCCTGGCCGGCGTCGCCGCCGCCGGCGTCGCGAGCGTGCTCCACGACATCGGCCGAGCGCCGCCGCTGCCGTCGCCACCCTCTCGCTAGGAGCCGACGCGGAGCGGGAAGAGCCGCTCCCGTAGCGGTCGCGGCCTCGGCGGGGACGGGGTCGGGAGGGGCCGGCTGCGCTGGCGGCGCCATCGCCACGCCCGCCAGCCTCGGCGCACGGTTTGCTGCGGGCGGGTCGGCCTCGATCGCGGGGAGGTCGGCGGCGAGCGCCGGGGACCCATGAAAAGAAGATATCCAAAAAAAGTCGAAGAAGCAATAAAATCAAAAATCGGTATCGCCGACTGAAGGGATCGGCTCACCCTCGCGGTCAGAAGCCCATTTCCTCGGGGCGGCGGTAGCGGTAGAGCCGGAGCAGCGCCCGCAATTCCACCGGGGCGGCATAGCGACCGAGACGCCAGCGTGGCGCGGCGAGGGCCTGCACAAGGCGGCGGCGGGGGGGCGAAAGGTTGAGGTCGGTGGCGGTGGGGAAGCGCGCGTTGAGCACCGTCTCGAAATCGTCGATCCGACGCCTCAGGGCGGGCGTCATCCAGGGGGTGGACTCCACGCGCCGGTGGTCGAAATCGGTCCAGGGGGGGGCAAACCAGCCGTCGAGGGAAGTCGGGAACGAGAAGCCAAGCTTCTTCGCCTCGTCCCACTGGCCCGGCAGGGGAACGGGCGTGTAGAGGTACAGGATGATCTCGCACGCGGGGTTGTCGGCCTTCAGGTCGCGAACCAGCTCCAGCGAGAGCGCCACGTCGCGCTCGGGGTCGGCCGCATTACCGAGAACGAAGCTGAACTCGGGGACGATCCCGTGGCGCGCCGCCAGCCGGTTGAGCTCCCGGGTGTCGCTCACCCGCAGCCCCCCCTTGTCCATCGCGTCTAGCGCAGCGTCGTCGCCCGACTCCGCGCCGTAGAAAACCATTTTCAGGCCCGATCGCGCCATGGCCTGCCAGGTGGCGCCATCGAAGCCCAGCATGGTGTCGATCCGCCCCTCGCCCCACCAGGCGAGGCCCAGTCCCTCGATACCCTCCGCAACCTCACGGCAGCGCCGTTCCCAGGCGAAGAAGTTGTTGTCGTGGAACTCGATGGCGTTGGCGCCGTGCACGAGGGCCAGCGTCTGAGCCGAACGGATCACCTCGTCGCTCGGGTCGGGCAGCCATCGCCCGGCGTAGAGATTCACCACCGCGCAGAAGTTGCACAGGTACGGGCAGCCGACGGAGCTGTGGTGGTTGAAGGTTCGCGAGCCCAGGAAAGTGCGCGCAGCGTAAGCCTGCATGTCCACCTGGGCGTAGGGCACGGGGCCAAAGCCCGAGGAGATCGCCAGCGCCGGCGAGGGACCACGTAGAATCGCGTCGCGACGCACCACGGTACCCGGGAGCCCGGCGGGGTCGGCCCCCGCGCGCAGGGCGGCGGCCAGCGCCGGCACCACCGTCTCGCCCTGGCCGGTCACCACCACGTCGACCGTGGTCGGGTCGAGGCAGCACTCGGGGTGCACGCTGGGGAAATAGCCACCCCAGGCAACGACTAGATCTGGGTTCTTCGCCTTGAGTTCTCGGCAGAGCGGGGTGGCGGCGCGGAGCTGGGGGCCGGGCATCACCGTGACCAGCAGCAGCACGCGGCCCTCGGCGCAGAGCGCGCGCAGGCGATCGGCGGCGCCGGGCTCGATGTTGGCATCGACGAGGGTCCACGGCCCGTCGATCACTCGGGCGAGCATCAACAACGACAAGGGCAGCCGGCGATGGGCCCTCGCCGCCCGGGGGTTAAAGAGGACGACCTTCACCGGCGCCTCAAGACCACCAGCGCGTGGTCGCCGAGGCGACGGGCGATGGGCAGCCGCGAGACGAGCGCGTCGAGACCCGCGAGACGGGCGCCCGCGCCCCCCTCGTCGGGCGGTGGGACCAGCACGCCGAGCCCCTCCACGCGCTCCGCGTCGAAGGCGTGGGAAAAGGCGGCGACCAGCTCGCCCGGGTCGCGGTAGTAGACGGGAACCCGCTGGCCCGCCACGTGGGCCTCGCCGCGCCGGCGGGGCCAACGCCCGCGCGCCACGCGAGACAGCGATTCCATCGGCGCGTGACGGCACATCGTCACCAGCATCGCCACGCCGCCGGGGCGCAGCGCCCGCGCGGCCCCCCGCGACAGCCCATCGAGCGAGGCGATGCAGTTCACGACGCCGAAGTTGGCGAGGACCAAGTCGCAGGTCTCTACCGGCAGGCGATCGGCATCGCCCAGTTCGGCTCGCAGCCCCCGGGCACGCGCGCGCGCCACCATTTTCGGCGAGACATCGATCCCCTGGACATCGTAGCCGGCCGCGACCAGGACGCTGGCGTCCGCACCGTCACCGCAACCGACATCGAGCACCCGCGCTGGCGGGGGCACCGCCGCGATCGCGGCCGCAGCGATGCGAGCGCGCCAGTGCCGCACGCGCAGGCGCGAGTTCCACCGCACGGCGTAGCCCTCGGCTTCTCGGTCAAAGGCGTGTGAGAAACCCGTCGCCATTTGCACCCGCATTGATAGGCCGCAGGGGGCGAAGTACCATGCCCGGCCCCGGACTGGAGCCCGTACATGCGTTCGCTGCCGCTCGTCGTACACCTACTCGCCGCTGGCATCGTGATCGATGCGCTGTTTGCGCCCGAACCTGCCCACGCGCAGTCCCCCGCCGTGTTCGAAGGCACCGGGCTCGTTGAGCTGGTCGCCCCGACGGGGATTGTCGGCGACGGCGCCACGCAGGCCGAGCTCTACATCGTTGCCCTCGGTCCCACGGGCGCCCCGCTCACCGGCCTCGCGCTCAAGGCGAGCGTGACCACCGGCAGCGTGTCGGCGATGACCGACGCGGGCGGCGGCCTCTGGAAGCTCACCTACACCCCGCCCAAGTCCGACGCCAAGGTGGCGGCCACGCTCACGCTCAAGGGCAAGATCGGCAAGGACACGCTCCAGAAGTCCTTCAACTTCAACGTTTCCCCGCCGAAGAGTCGCCAGCTCAGCGCGGCCGCGAATCCCCCCAAGATGACGCTCGGCTCCGACCGCACCGCCACCCTGTCCTTCAACCTCGCAGGGGGCGACCGCCAGAACCTCGGCGGCATCGAACTCGCCATCCTCGCGTCGACCGGCACCATCGAGAACGTCACCAACCTCGGTGGCGGCCAGTTCACCGCCCTCTTCACCTCCCCCGCCATCAACTACCCGCACGTGGCGATCGTGACCGTGGTCGACAAGCGCGATCCCTCGCGCACCTTCGGGGCCATTCCCATCCCGATGTGGGGCAAGGTCGACTTCCCCGTCACCGCCGCGCCCAACAGCAGGGTGATCATCAAGATCGGCGACCAGCAGTTCGGCCCCGTCCCAGCCGACGCGCAGGGCCGCGCCCGCGTGCCCATCATGGTGCCGCCCGGCGCCCCGCTCGCCGAGAAAATCGCGGTCAGCGCCGACGGCCAGTCCACGAGCGAGCCACTCGACCTCAAGGTGCCCGAGGCCAAGCGGGTGGCGCTGATGCCGCTCCCGGCGGCCATCCCCTCCGACAACCGCCTCGCCGTTCCCGTGCACCTGTTCGTGGCCACGCCCGACGGCAAGCCCGACACCGCCGCGCAGGTGGTGTTTACTGTCACTGCCGGCGCGATCAGCGCCGCCCGCCACGTGGGCAACGGCGTGTACGAGGGCGTCTACACGCCGCCCAACGGCTCGTCGTCGGCGCAGGCCACCCTCTCGGCCAGCCTCACCGACCGGCCTCAGGCGCAGACGGCCTCGCTGCCGATCAACCTCGTGGGCACCCGGCCCGCCAACGTGTCGCTCATCGCCGAGCCGAGCTTGCTCCCCGCGGCGGCCGAGGGCTTCAAGGTGTTCGCCAAGGTCAACGCGCCCGATGGCAGCGGAATCGGTGGTCGCACCGTCACCTTCGGGGCCAGCGGCGCCCGGGTGAAGGGCGACGTGAAAGACCTGAAGAACGGCGACTACCAGGCCCTGTTCACCACCACGGGGAGCGGGCCGGTGGAGCTCACCGCCACCGTGGCGACGCCAAGCACCGGCAACCCGATGTCGCGAGTGTTGCTCGTGCCCTCGCGCGCCCGCGTCATCAACGACGGGCTGTCCTCGTCGTTGATCACCGTCGTGAGCGTTGATGAGTTCGGCTACCCGGTGCCGAACGTCGCGGTGAGCCTGAAGATCACGCAGGGAGACGGGGCCCTGCCCACGAGCGCCACCACGGGCGCAGACGGCCTCGCGCAAGTCCACTACACCGCTGGTCGCAAGGCCGGGATCGTGAGCGTCGAGGCGCAGGCCGGCGATGCGCGGGCGGCGCTCTCCCTGGCTCAGGTACCCGACGAGTTGGCGCTGCCCGGCTTGCCGATCGCCGGGAGCCGAGTCGAGGCGGCGCTGGTGAACGAGTGGGGCGCCGCCCTCGGCGAGCTCCGCATCGAGCGCGAGGGCATGAAGGGCGCGGTGATCGCGCCCGTGCTTCCCACCCTCGCGAGTGGCATGAGGGCCGTGAAGGCCGCCATCAGCAGCGACCCCGCCTCGGTGAGCGCGGGCGGGAGCGTGCGCCTGCGCATCAACCTCGCCGACGACCAGGGCCGCGGCGTGGTCGGCCAGAAGCTCGACTTCCTCACTTCGGTCGGCAAGGTCGGTACCGTCTCCGAGATCGGAGGCGGCGTGTACGAGGCCACCCTGACGGTGCCGGGCTCCGCGAGCGGCGACGTGAGGGTCGCTGTCGCGACGATCGACGGCGCCGCCAGCGCCTTCATGCGCGTGCCGGTCGGCGGCGCCGAGACCACCTGGTCGACGGATAGCCCCTTCGCCACCCAGGCCACCGTGGATCCCTACGCCACGCCCGCGCCCGCCCCGGCCGCCGCAGCCCCGGCGCCCGCCCCGGCGCCCGCCCCGGCCCCCGCGCCCACCTCCACGACCACGGTGTCGAAGGCGCCTGCCGCGCCGAGTGACCGTCCCTTCCTCCGCGCCCGCCTGGGCTTCTCCTTCGGCTACTACGGCTACGACCAGCTCCCGCTGAGCAAGACCACGGTGCTGTTCCCAAAGGAGCTCGTCCTCGATTCGGGCTCGCAGGGCGGCGCCGTCCAGGCGCGCTTCTTCATCCCCGGGGTGCCCTACTTCGGGGTGGAGGGCGCCTTCCGCGGCACGGCCTACTCGGTCGACCCGACGCCGCTGTGCGCCGCGCTCGAGAACGAGTGTGCCGACGCGGCGCTGGTGTACGACACCGTGCTCAACTCGCACGCCGTGTTCATCGGCCGCTACCCCTTCGACGTGGGCGACAGCACCTTCCACGTCGGCGGGCGCGTGGGCTGGGGCAGCAGCGACGTGCAGACCTACACGGTGAGGGAAGGCCAGGAGATCCTGCTCGACCAGCTCGCGCTGAACTCGCTCTCGCTCGGGGCGGAGCTGGGCGCGGAGATCGGCCCGTCGCTGTTCCTCGCCACCACCTTCAACGAGCAGCTCGCGGGCGGCAGCACGCCCTTCAACACCGAGTTCCAGTTCGAGGTGGGCTACGCCTTCCTGCCCTTCATGTACGCGAGCCTCGCCTACGACATGTCGCTGCGCCAGATCGGCATCGAGAACCGCGACGGCGACGCCGTGGGCGAGATCACCGACAGGTTCCACGGCGGCACCGCCTCGCTGGGCGTGCAGTTCTAGTCGGACGGCGCGAGCCAGCCCGCGAGGCGCTCGCGCCAGCCCGACCAGTCCGAGCCGTGGACCAAGGCTCGGACGTCGATCGACTCGCCCCCACGCACGAATCTCAGGGGCTCCCCCGGCGACGTGGTGACCCGCCAGCCGGCGGCGGCAAGGTGTACGCCCAGGGCGTAGGCGAGGAGGTCCCGGTGACGGCGTGCCTCGGCCATGGGACTGAGCACCCGGGGACCGCGCGCCGAGAAGAGCGCGGCCAGTCGCGACGGGCTTGCCAGCAGCTCGGGAAGCTCCACGAGGCAGCCAGGGCCGAGCCGCTCCGCCCAGGGCCCCAGCTCAGCCTGCCAGCGGGGCAGCCACACCCGCTCGCCCACGTCTTGCCAGCGCACGCGCACCAGCGCGGGCACTGGGTCCGCGAACAACCCGCGCGCGGCCGCCTCGACCAGCGCGTCCGGGCAACTGGCGAGGCTCATCGCCGGGCTCCCGGGTTCGGCCGGGGGCGGTGATCCCAGCGCGGTGATGCGCTCGTGATCGGGCGGGTGGGTGTCCGTCGCCCCGGCCGGCTCGACGGGCGGCCCCCCGGGCGGCCCTCCTCGTTCGCGGGCAGCGCGGCAGAATGGAGCGAATCCCTCGAGCACCGGGGGCATGAAGCCGAGCTCGAGCACCGGGACGACCTCTTGTCGCCAGTACACGTTCCACAGCGCGCCCTCGTGGCCCACCACCCGAAGCGCGCGCGCGGCGTGCGCGGCGCTCACCACGCGGGCGGCGTGGGCGTCGGCGGCGAACTCCTGCTGTCGCGATACGAGCGCGCTCACCGCCAGGAACCAGCGCGAGTACCAGAGGAAGGGGAGGTGCAGGATGGAGGCGTCGCCGAGGCGCTCCATCGTCCCGGCGAGGGCGCGGCGCGTGCGGTAAACCCACGGGCCCAGCCGCACGTCGCCGGCCTTGCGATGCCCCAACTCGTGGGCCAGCACGCTGCGGAGCCCGTCCGCATCGAGCACCACCAGCAGGCCCAGGCCGATGCCCACGAACTCGCGGCGAACGAGCCCGAGGCCTACCCGGCGCTCGCCGATGAAGGCGTTGGCCTGCGGCACCAGGTACACGTCGCGGGGCGCCGGCAAGGCCGAGGCCCGCGCCACCTCGGCCACCGTGGCGAGCAGCGCGGCCGCGTGCTCCGGGGGCAGAGCCGGGCCGGGCGGCGTGAAGGGTTCCCGGCGCGGCACCAGCCCCCAGG
>VGRE01000048.1 GCA_016875435.1 Deltaproteobacteria bacterium
AGCGACACCGACAGCGACAGCGACAGCGACACCGACAGCGACGCCGACGCCGACGCCGACGCCGACGCCGATGCCGATGCCGATGCCGATGCCGACAGCGACGGCGATGCCGATGCCGACAGCGACGGCGATGCCGACACCGGCACGATCGAGGACCGCGACGGCGACGGCTGGCCCGACGCCGACGACTGCGAGCCCGACGACGCCACGCGGTACTCCGGCGCCCCGGCCTTGTGCGACGGGCGCACCTGCGGTTGGGACTTCTGCGACGCCCAGTGCGGCGGCGTGGCGTGCGCCGACGAGGCGTCCCAGAACACGGTGCTGCAGATCGTGGGCAACTGGTACCTGTCGAACAGCACCGACTCGATGCTGGTCGAGGACCCGTCCGAGTCGCCGGGGGGCGACTTCCGCGGGCAGCTGTTCTACGCGGCGGACGACGCGGCCGACGGCGACACGCCCCTGTACCGGCTGGTGGCATCCTCGGGCGAGAAAGATCACATGGTCAGCACCAACCCCACCGAGGGCGCGCCCGACTACGCGCTGGAGGCCACCCTCGCCCACGGGTGGGCGGCGGCGGGCGACGGCATGGACGAGCTGGTCCGGTATTACTCGACCTCGCCCTACGACCACGACGCCGGGTTCAGCTCGGCCCCGCCGGCCGGGTACGCGGCCGAGGGCGCGCTGGCGTGGGTGTACCCCCGCCACGGGCTCGACGACGAGGACCTCGAGACCGTGTCCGGCGCCGAGGTGAGCCTCGGCCTCAACCGCGTGGCCGGCGGGGCGGTCTGGTCGTTGCAGTGGGACGGCGTGGAGTTCCTGAGCGCCTACGACTTCGGCCGGCAGCTCCAGATCGCGTTCCAGATGAACGGTTCGGGGGAGGCAGACAACCCCACCGAGGCCGGCGACGCCTACGCCGCGCCGGGCGACCCCGAGGGCTGGCGGCACGGGTCGCCGCTGCTCGACCTCTCCGCCGGGGCGGGCACGGTGAGCACGACGACTCGTCCCCTGCAATGGCTGCCCGGCGGCTTCCACACGGCGGCGCACGACACCACGCGGAACCCGGTGGCATGGGACGGCACCTTCGAGAAGACCATCACCCTCGACGACGGCGGCAACCCCCACATCCTCGCGTGGACCACGACCATCACCTTCCCCGAGACCCACGGCAGCCTCAACATCGAGCTCGCCACCGCCTACCTCACCGGCTTCTTCGACACCTTCTACACCTACGACGCCGCCACTGGCACGCTCACCGACAAGACCTCGGGCATCCCGCTGGGCAGCTGTGTCGACCCCTCGCTCGACCCGGACCAGCGACCGGACGCCGGGGGCGTCATCATCGCCTCGGCATCGGGGAGCCACGCGCTCGGCGTGTACCGCAACCGGACGCTGTCGGCCACGGAGGGCTACGGGCTGTGCAGCTTCCTCTACGGCGACACCGGCAGCACCGACTTTTCCACCTCGAAGTGGAACCTGCTCGAGCGCCCGGCGGGCGGGCTCGACGCGGGGACCTACTCCTGGGACTTCTACATCGTGGTGGGCACGCTGGCCGACGTCGTGGCCGGCATGGACGAACTGTACGCCCGTTGAGCGCGCCGTTACCGCGCCTGGGGCACGCCCCATGCTGATCGTGTCTCTCCTCTGGTGCAACGCCGCAGATTCATCCGGCGCGACTGTACGCCGCCCTGCTCGAAGGCGGCGACGTCACCGGCGACCGCGCGGCTCCAAGCCAGGGGACGGCGAGGCCACCTCCCCTGTTTCTTGATAGCCGCGCCGCCCCCCTCAAAGGAGTCCACATGCAGATCGACAAGTACAAGGTCCTCGTCACCGGCGGCGCCAGCGGCATGGGCAAGCAGTTCACCCTCTCGCTCGCGCGCGACGGCGCCAGCGTGGCCTTCTGCGACGTCAACGCCGACGCCATCGCCGCCGTCGAGGCCGAGGCCGCCGGCCTCCCGGGCAAGGTGAAGGGCTTCGTGGCCAACGTGGCGAAGGAAGACGACGTGGTGGCCCTGGTGAAGAACGCCGCCGCCGCGCTCGGCGGGCTCAACGGCCTCATCAACAACGCCGGCATCCTCCGCGACGGCATGCTCGTGAAGCTCGACAAGGAAGGCAAGGTGCAGAAGATGTCGCTCGCCCACTGGCAGGCGGTGATCGACGTCAACCTCACCGGCGTGTTCCTGTGCACCCGCGAATTCGCCGCCCACTGCATCGAGACGCAGACGCGCCCGGCCACCGTGGTGTCGATCAGCTCGATCAGCCGCCACGGCAACATGGGACAGACCAACTACTCCGCCGCCAAGGCAGGCATCGTGGCCGACACCAAGCTGTGGGCCGGCGAGCTCGCCCGCTACGGCATCCGTACCGGCGCCATCGCCCCCGGCTTCACCCGCACCCCGATCCTCGAGGCCATGCGCCCCGAGGTGCTCGAGGCCGCGCTCAAGCCCGTGCCCCTGCGCCGCCTCGGCGAGCCCGAGGAGATGTACCTCGCCGCCAAGTTCATCTTCGAGAACGACTACTTCACCGGTCGCGTGGTGGAAGTGGACGGCGGGCTATCCTTGTAGAGGGGGCAAAACCCGCGAGGGGGCGCCCGACTAGGCGCGCCGCGCCGCCCGTTCCAGCCGATCGTTCACCGCCACGCCGATCCCCAAGGGGTCGCAGCGCTCGGCGTAGATGACGTCGGGAGCGAGGGCGTCGAGCGCGCGCAGCTCCGCGTAGAGCGCGCGGGCGTACTCGGCCGGCGGGCGACGGCGGATCGCGAGGCTCCCGGCGGGCGCGTCATCGACGAGCACCACGCGAGCGCGCGGCGCGTAGTGAGTGGGGAGCGTGCCGGGCGCGGGCGTGTCGCTGGCCGGCGCCAGCTCCTCGCCGAGCGCGAGGCACACGGCGTCGGCGTCGATCGCCCCGGCGCGAAGGATCGACGGGCTCGGTCGCGACAGGTCTACGATGGTGCTCTCCACGCCCACCGCGCACGGGCCGCCGTCGAGCACCGGGATGTCGAAGGACGCCAACACGTGCGCCGCCGTGGTGGGCGACACCTGCCCGAAGCGGTTGGCGCTGGGCGCGGCCAGGGGGAAGTCGAGCCGGTGGAGGAGATCGAGCGCGACCGGGTGGCCCGGCACGCGCACCGCCAAGGTGTCGCGACCCCCAGTCACCACGTCGGGCACGCCCCGGCGAGGTAGTACCAGCGTGATCGGGCCCGGCCAGTAGGCAGCGAGCTTCTCCGCTCGCGCATCGAATCGCGCCCAGGGGCGAGGGTCGCGAGCGTGAAGGATGAGCGGGTGGCTAGCTGGCCGGCCCTTCAGCGCGAAGACGCGCCGCACCGCCGCCTCGTCCAGCGCGTTCGCGGCGAGGCCGTAGACGGTCTCGGTGGGGATGGCCACCACCTCGCCCCGGCGCAGCAGCGCGGCGGCGGTCTCGACGTCGACGATCGGCACTAGTGCCCTGAAGTCGGAAGCAGGTGTCCAAAGGCGAAGCCAGGCAGCACCCCCGCCGCGACCCACCAACCGCCGTCTTCCGAAGGCGCTCCCGTCACCCGCCGGGCAGGCGAGTCGCCGCCCCTCGATGACCCTTCGCCCACGCCCACGAGCTGCTCCATGCTCCGGCACCCTATCGTCGTCCACTTCCCTATCGCAGGCGCGGGCCTGGCCGCGCCGACGCTGCACGGCGGTGGCGAGATGGCGTTGCGCGATGAACCCCCGGCCGACCCCGCCTCCCGCCGCTACCCCGATCGCGACGATGACCTGGCTTGACTCCCGCCCGGCCCGCGCATAGTAGGTCTGCGCTCGCCGGGCGCATAACTCAGCGGCAGAGTACTACCTTCACACGGTAGGAGCCGCAGGTTCAAATCCTGCTGCGCCCACCACCTCGACGCCCGCTTTCGCTCGCCGCGGGAGCGGGCGTTGCCCTTCCGGTCGCCGGTCGAGCGCGATGGCGGCCTCGTCCTACATGGTGCCGGGCGGGAGCGGAATCCGTCACGGGCTCCTAGAAAAACCGTGACGGGCGGTAGCGCCCCACGGGGAAACGAGGCAAAGTCGCGGGCACGCTCCTTGCTAAGGTTGCGCCCGTGACCGAACTCCTCTACCAGCGCATTCCCGCCCTCGCGACGGCGCGCGATTACTGCCTCGACGACCTCCGCGGCGACCTCGTGGGCGGCCTGAGCGTGGCCGCGGTCGCGGTGCCCCAGGCCATGGCCTACGCGATGATCGTGGGGCTGCCCCCCGAGGTGGGACTCTACACCGCGATCGTGATGACCACGGTGGGGGCGCTGCTCGATTCCTCGAGACAGCTCATCAACGGGCCCACCAACGCCATCAGCATCGCGCTGCTCGGGGTGGTGGGGCACATGGAGTCGCCGGAGGGCAAGCTCCACGCGGCCGTGCTCGGCGCCCTGCTGATCGGCGCGATCCAGCTGGCGATCGCCTTCGCGCGGCTCGGCGACCTCACGCGCTACATCAGCCACTCCGTCGTGGTGGGCTTCACCGCCGGCGCGTCGCTGCTCCTGGTGTTCGACCAGCTCAAGAACCTCCTGGGACAGAAGGCCGTCGGCAGCGCCCACGACCACTTCCTCGCGCGCGTGTGGGGCTCGCTGAGCGAGGGCGGGCCGGTACATGGCCCCACGTTGTCCGTCGGCCTCGGTTCCATCGGGGCAGTTCTCGGCCTCCGATGGCTCAAACGACGCCTCGGCGCGCCGCTGTTCCCCGAGTTCCTCTTGGTGGTCATCGCGGCGGCGGGGCTCACCGCGCAGTTCGACCTCGCCGCACAGGGCGTCAAGCTGGTGGGCGCCATCCCGTCGGGCATGCCGAGCTTCGCGGTGCCCACGCTCGACGCGGCGGTGATCCGAGAACTCGCCCCGAGTTGCCTCGCCATCGCCCTGCTGGGCTTGCTGGAAGCGATCTCGATGGCCAAGGGCATCGCCGCCGTTACCCGGCAGAAGCTCGACATGAACCAGCAGTGTTTCTCGGAGGGCTACGCCAACATCGCCGGCTCGCTCTTTGGCTGCATGCCCGGCTCCGGCTCGCTCACCCGCTCGGCCATCAACCAGCAGGCCGGCGCCCGCACCCAGTGGTCGGGCGTGGTGAGCGCGATCGCCGTGGCCGCCACGATGTACGTGTTCGCCCCCTACGCCCAGTACATCCCTCGTCCCGCGCTGGCCGGGCTGCTCATCGTCACCGCCACGCGCATGGTGAACATCCCCGACCTGCGCTACCACATGCGGGCCTCGAACTTCGACAAGGCGATCGTGCTCACCACCGCGATCAGCGCCTTCGCCATCAGCATCGAGTTCTGCATCCTGATCGGGGTGTTCATGAGCTTCCTGCTCGCGGTGCCGCGGGCGGCGCAGCTGCACCTCACCGAGTTCATCGTCACCGAGGAAGGCCAGGTGCACGAGCGGCTCGCCGACGACGCGCCCTGTCCCCGGGTGCTCATCTTTGGCCTCGAAGGTGAGCTGTTCTTCGGCTCGTCGGTCTCCCTGGAGCAACACTTCGAGACCATCGAGGCGCGGATCACGCCCGAGACGCGGGCGGTCATCCTGCGCATGAAACGCACCCGGGCGCCCGACGCGGTGGGACTCGCCGCCCTGGAAGGCGCGATCACCCGCATGCAGGCGCGGGGCATACGGGTGATCCTCTGCGGCCTGCGTCGCGAGATGTTCGACACGATGGACCGGGGAGGTCTCATCCAGAAGCACGAGCGCGACGACATCTTTCTCGAGGAGGCGGTGCGACAGACGAGCACGCAGAAGGCCATCACCCGGGCCTATGCCACCCTCGACGCCCCCTGCCCTCACTGTGGCCGCGGCGCCGGCAGCGCCGTGCACTACGTGGTCTAGATGGGGGTGGTCTAGATGGGGGTGGTCGAGATCGAGCAGGCACGGCTCGCGACTTGGCGGGAGGTGAGCCGCCACCTCGACCTCGGCGAGAGCGTGCCGGCCTTGCTTGCCATCCTCCGCGAGGCCTGCGGAGGGAGGTGGATGCTGTTTCGCCGCTGGGACGACGAGCATGGCGCGCTCCGGACGGTGGGCTGCGCCGGCGCCGCTGACCTGCCCGCGCGCGTCAGCCTCCCCCGCCCCACGGCCACGGCGGTGCGCAGCTGGGCGGCCGCGGGCGTCGTGACCGTGTGGCATGACCGGAGCGCCGACCGGGTGCCCCGGGCGCTCGTCCCAGGCGGCCTCCCCGGCCCGGTGGTAGGGGCGCCGCTGCTCGGTCCCGACGGTCTCGACGGGGTGGTGCTCGTGGGCGGCATCGATGCGCTCGACGCCGACCTCGTCGATGCCTACGGCGTGGCCCTCGCCAACGACGGCCGCGTGCACGCGCTCGCGCGACTCCGCGAGGTGGCCGAGGCCGACCGGAGGGCCCTGTTGCAACGGCTCGGCCGGCAGGCCGTCACCGAGGGCATCGTCGGGGCCGAGAGCGGCCTGCGCGAGGTGATGGCGCGGGTGGGACAGGTGGCGACCACCGACGTGACGGTGCTGATCCTCGGGGAGACAGGCTCGGGCAAGGAGGTGATCGCCCGGGCCGTGCACGAGCGGTCGAGCCGGGCACGCGGCCCCTTCCTTCGCGTCAACTGCGGCGCGATCCCGCCGGAGCTGGTCGACAGCGAGCTGTTCGGCCACGAGCGCGGCGCCTTCACCGGGGCCATCGGCACGCGGCGCGGCTGGTTCGAGCGGGCCGACGGCGGCACGCTGTTTCTCGACGAGATCGGCGAGTTGCCAGCGGCGGCGCAGGTGCGGCTCCTGCGCGTTCTCCAGGACGGGAGTTTCCAGCGGGTCGGCGCCCAGGAAACGCGCTCGGTCGACGTCCGCATCGTCGCGGCGACGCATCGCGACCTCCACGCGCTGGTCCGCGACGGGAGCTTCCGGCAAGACCTCTGGTACCGGGTCAGCGTGTTCCCGCTCCGCATCCCGCCCCTGCGCGAGCGGCCCGGCGACATCCCCGCCCTCGCCGCGCATTTCGCCGCCCTCGCCGGGGAGCGACTCTTCGGGGCGCCGCTGGTGCCCTCCCCCGCCGACCACGGCCTCCTCGTGGGCTACCCGTGGCCGGGCAACGTGCGCGAGCTGGCGGCCGTGGTGGAACGCGCCGCCATCCTCGGGGACGGCAAGCGTCTTGATGTCGCGACCGCACTGGGCGGGGCTGTCCCCGTCGTGGTGACCGGGCCGGCGGTGGCCAGTGACCCCGCGCTCGTCGAGGCGCTCCGTGCCTGCCACGGGCGCATCGAGGGCCCATTCGGCGCCGCGACCCGGCTAGGCGTGAACCCACACACGCTCCGCTCGCGCCTGCGTCGCCAGGGCATCGATTGGACCACCTTCCGCGGCGGCCGCCCGGCCGGCTAGACTTTCCGGCCGATGCGCTGGCTCCCCCTCTCTGCCGCAGTCGCCGCAGGCATCGGCACGCTGGCCATCCACGAGCTGCGGGTGCGAGGCGACATCGAGGACCGCGCCCGCGCACTCGAGAGCATCGCCGCCGAGGCCGCCGCCCGCATCGATGGCGACGCCCACGCCACCGTGCGCAGCGCCGGCGACCCGGCCTTCGCCGAGATCCGCCACGTGCTGCGCGACACGCTCGACCGGCACAAGCTTCGCTCGCCGATCTTCACGCTGCGAACAGTGGACGAGGTCACCGAGTTCGTGGTGATGACCAACGAGACGCCCTACGTCGGCCACCGGTACGTGGTCCGCCCCGAGATGTGGCCGGTGTTCGGGCAAGGCGCGCCCGGCCACACCGGCCTCTACGGCGACGACCAAGGCCGATGGATCAGCGGCTACGCGCCGGTGAAGCGCGCCGACGGCACGGTCGAGGCCCTCGTGGAGGTCGACGAGCCCGGGGGACTCTTCGATACCCGCCGGACGGTGGGGCTCGCCTACGGCTGCTTCGCCGCCTTCGGCGGGTACCTGCTCACCGCTCTCGTCGGCTGGGCATCGCGACTCGGCGTGGCTCGAGGGCTGCGTGCGCTGGTGGTGGGTCGCCTGTCCACGCGCATCGGCGTGGGCGGTGCGATCGCGGTGGTGCTGGCGGTAGGCGTCATGGCCTACGTCGACCACCGCGACGCCAAGCGCCAGATCGCGGCAACCATCCGCGAGCGACTGCTGGTGACGGCGCGCCTGGCAGTGCCCAGCCTGTCGCCCGCCGACGTGCGCGCGGTCGACGCGTCGCGTTCCGTCGACGACCCCGCTTTCGGCCGCCTCGTGACCGCGCTCCGACAGGCTCAGGAGCGCGCTGGTGTCACGACGCCGGTCTACATCCTGTCCACGACCGGCAACCTCGCCCACTTCGTGGCGATGACCAACGAGACGCCCTTCGTCGGCCACCCCCTGGCCCTGCGCGAGGCGCACAAGCAGAGCTTCGCCGACGGGAGCGCCGCCGCCGAGGGCCCGTACACCGACGCCCACGGCACCTGGGTGAGCGCCTGGGCCCCCATCGCCGACGACCAGGGCGTGGCGGCCCTCGTGCAGTTCGACGGCGAAGTGAGCGCGATGCTCGCCGACCTGCGAGAAGACGACCTCCGGCGCGCGATGGGCGCGATCCTCGGCGTGGCGGTGGCCTTCCTCGCGGCGGCCGTGCTCGCCCGCAGCGTGGCGAGGCCCATCGCCGATGTGGCCGACGCCGCCCGCGGCATCGGCGAGGGCCGCTTCGACGCGCGGCTGCCGGAAGACCGGGAAGACGAGGTGGGCGAGCTCTCCCGCGCCGTGAACAGCATGGCCCGGGGGCTGCGCGAGCGCGAGCGCCTGCGCGACATGTTCGGTCGCTACATGACGCGCCAGGTGGCCGAGCGGCTGCTCGACGCCGACAGCGTCGAGGTGAAGGGCGAGCTGCGCGAGATCACCGTCGTGCTCAGCGACATCCGCGGCTACACCACGCTCACCGAGGAGCTCGGCGCCGCCGACGTCGTGGCCCTACTCAACGAGTACTTCGCCATCCTGGTGGAGGAGGCGGTGAAGGAAGACGGCGTCATCGACAAGTTCATGGGCGACGCGATGTTGTGCTGGTTCGGCGCCCCCTACCCGCAGGCCGACCACTCGGCGCGGGCGGTGCGGGCAGCCGCCGCCATCCAGTCGCGACTCGCCGCGTGGAACGCCGACCGCGCGGCGCGAGGCTTGCCGTCGGTGCTCACCGGCATCGGCATCGCGAGCGGCGAGGTGGTGGTGGGTAATATCGGTAGCCCCCAGAAGCTCGAGTACACCGCGATCGGCGACGCCGTGAACCTCGCATCGCGACTGTGCAGCAAGGCCGACGGCGGCGTGGTGCTGGCCACCGCGGCGGTGAGGCAGGCCGGCGGGGGCGAGTGGTGTCAGGTGGGCGCGGTGCCGGTGAAGGGGGTGAGCGAGCCGGTCGACGTGTGGCGGCTAGGGACCTAGCCTCGCGCCCACGTCGCGCTTGGATGCCCTGATCACATCGATGGCATCGAGCAGGTCGACGATGTTGAGCACCTGGCGCGCGCCGTCGCGGTGCGCGGTCGCACCGACCGGCTGGGGTATTCCGTGGGGGGGCCGGCCCGGGGGCGTGCCTCCCGGGCCCGCGCGCGCTCGGCTACGCGAGCAACACCAACAGCGCCACGCCCGCGATCGCCCCCCTCGCCGCCGCACCGCGGGGCGCGCGCTCGCCGAGATGGGCGAGCACGTGCAACAGCGCGCCGGCGGCGAGGCACTGCACGATGCCGAGCATCTGGGGTTGACGAGCCAGCGCCGTCTCCGCCGCGAAGTAGCCGGCGAGGGTCACCAGCGCGCACGCGAGCAGCAACAGGCCAGCGGACCTCGCGTCGCGACGTGATCGCGTGATGCGCCAGGTGGCGAGCCCCACGGGAAGGGTGTGGAGCACCACCGTCCAGCCCAGCACGCCCCCGGCGCGGAGGCCAGCACCATCGAGCCCCGCGTGCAGCAGAAGCGCCAGCGCCGCCACCCACTCTGCGGCGAACTCACCGTTTGGCAAGCGGTGAATCCCCAGTCCGAGCGCCAAGCCGATGACCAGCGCGACGATCGCCGGCCACCCCGCGGCCGAGAACCCCGCCGGCACCACGTGCGCGAGCAAGAGCCCGGCGACCGACACCTGCGAGAAGCCGTCGGCAAAGCCCTCCGCCTCTCGTCGCCCGGCCAGCGCGCGGTCGAGGAGCGGCGCGAGGGCGAGCGCCGACAGCGCGAGCAGGAGGGCGGTCATCGTGGGCTCGGGCCCCGCGTTGGGTGGCTATTTCTTCTTGGACTTCTGGGACTTCTGCGCCTTACTTCCCTTGTTGGCGGGAGCGCGGAAGCCAGGACGGGGCGCGGCATCGGTAGGCCGGCTGAGGATCGAGGGTGGAGCGATGGAGGTGGTCTTCTTGGGTTCGTCGGCCATGGCGGTGCCCCCTAACCCCGGTGGTCGCGAATGACGTGGAAAGCGAAGCCCGCCTCGGCCACGCGCTCGGCCGGCGCGGCGAAACTGCCGACGCCCTCGGGCAGCTGACCCAGCGCCGCCAGGAAGGCGGGCGTGGCGAGCACCTCCCCGCCCTCGGCCACGTCCTCGCCGAGCACGAAGGCGCGGTTCACCTCCAGGCCGTACACGTCGACGCCCGGGATGAGCAGGCACTCGCCGTGGCCGAGGCCGATGCAGGGGTGGACGGGGTCGTCGTGACCGTGCTCGACGGCGTGGAGACGGCGCACCGCGTCGAGCGCGTCGACCAGCGCCGCCTCGGCGCTGGGGTAGAGGACGAAGAGCGTGTCGGCCACGCGCTTGACGCGGGTGCCCGCGAGGGCGAGCGCCCGCTGAGCCGAGGCGGCCCGCCCGAGCGCGTAGACGATGCCGCGCGCGTCGGTGCGGCGCACCATGCCGGTAAAGTCGACCACGAGCACGGCCGCGACCGTCCCGAAGCGGCGATGGGCCTCCGACTCCGCAGCCGGGTCGGTCGCCGCGCGCTCGACCAGGGCCTGGAAATCGAGGAAGGCGAGGTCGCTCATCCCCACCCGCTATCCAGATAGCAGGCAACCATGCGCCCCGTCCTCTCCCGCCGACTCACCGGCTTTGGCACGACCATCTTCACCGAGATCACCCGGCTGGCCAACCAGCACGGCGCGGTGAACCTCGGGCAAGGTTTCCCCGACTTCGACGGGCCGGAGTTCGTGAAAGAGGCGGCGATCCGCGCCATCCGCGAGGGCCAGGGCCAGTACGCCCGGATGGCGGGAATACCGCCGCTCACCGCGGCGCTGGCGGCGAAGTACCGGCGCGACTGGGCGCTCGACTACGACGCCGATGCCGAGATCACCGTCACCAGCGGCGCCACCGAGGCGATCTGGTGCGCCATCCAGGGCCTCGTCGACGTGGGCGACGAGGTGGTGATCTTTGAGCCGTATTACGACAGCTACAAGGCCAGCATCCTCAACGCCGGGGGCATCCCCCGCGCCGTCACCCTGCAGCGTCCCGCGGCGGCGGGGGGCCGCTGGCACTTCGACCCCGACGCGCTGCGCGCCGCCGTCAACGAGCGCACCCGGGTGATCCTGCTCAACAGCCCGCACAACCCGACGGGAAAGGTCTTCACCCGCGAGGAACTGTCCCTGGTGGCGGAGCTGGCTCTCCACCACGACCTCGTCGTCGTGTCCGACGAGGTGTACGAGCACCTCGTGTACGATGGGCAGCACGTGTCGATCGCGTCGCTACCCGGGATGCGCGAGCGCACGGTGGTGATCAGCTCGCTGGGCAAGACCTTCTCGCTCACCGGCTGGAAGATCGGCTGGGCCTGCGCCCCGCGTGCCCTCACCGCCGCCGTGCGCGCCGCGCACCAGTTCGTCACCTTCGCCACCGCCACCCCGCTGCAGCACGGCGCCGTCGCGGCGATCGAGGCGCCCCGGGCCTACTACGACGACCTGCTCGCCGGCTACCGGGCGCGACTCGGCCAGCTCGCCGGCGGCCTGGAGGCGGCTGGCCTCGAGGTGTATCGACCCGAGGGCACCTACTTCATCGCCGCCGGCATCGAGCGCTTCGGTCGCGACGACGTGGCCTTCGTGAAACACCTCGTCGAGCACGTCGGTATCGCGGCCATCCCGCCGAGCGTGTTCTACGACCGGCCGGCCTTCGGCCGCGACTGGGTGCGCTTCGCCTTCTGCAAGAAGGAGAGCACCATCGCCGCCGCGCTAGAGCGGCTTCCCCGGCTCGTTCAGGGCTCGTAGCCGTCGCGAATAGGGGTGTTCGGCTCGAAGGGACTCAGCCTGTCGGTGTTCGGCAACACCCCCACCTGCGCGCATACCAGTCCCTCGTCGAGGCACACGCCATTGCAGCGGCGGTGCTGCGGGCAATCCGCCAGCGCCGGCGCGACGGCCGCCGCCGAGGCCCCGGCACCCGCGTTCCAGTAGGGCACGCAGGCCACGGCGATGCGCGGGTCGACACCGCCCTGGTTGCAGAAGGACGGCGCATCCTCGCGCATGGTCGGCGTGCCCACGCCGTGCACGCCGGGCAGCGACAAGAGCGTGGAGCCCGGCGGAGCGCTGCCCGGCGCCACCGGCGGCGAGGGGGCCAGGCCGATGCTGTCAGCCAAGGTGTCGCGACACACGTCGGTCCACGAGATGCACTTCTCGCCGCAGCGCTGGCCCCCGGGGCAGGCGGGCGCCTCGGGGGGGGCGTCGGCGAGGGCGAGCATCACGAGGAGCACGGGGAGATCCTACTCCCGCGCGATAACGTGAGCCCGTGCGTACCGGCCTCGTGCAACTCGACATCGCCTGGGAAGACGTCGCGGAGAACCACCGTCGCGCCGAGCGCCGGGTGCAGGAGGCCGCCGCGCTGGGCGCCCAGCTGGTGGTCTTGCCCGAGATGTTCGCCTGCGGCTTCTCGATGGGCGCCGCGCCCGAGGCCCCGGGGGGACCGACCGAGAGCTTTCTCGCCGAGCTGGCACAGGGCCTCGGAGTGCACGTGGTAGCCGGGGTTCCGCTGCTCCTCGGCGAGCGCAAGTCAAACTGCGCCGTGTGGACCGCGCCCGATGGGAGCGTGGAGCGGTACGCGAAGATCCATCCCTTTTCCTTCGCTCGCGAGCACGAGCACTACTTGCCGGGCAGTCGCGTGGTCACCTGGGACATCGGCGGACTGCGCGTCAGCCCGCAGGTCTGCTACGACCTGCGCTTCCCAGAGCCCTTTCGCCTGGCAGCCGCGGACACCGACGCGTTCGTGGTCATCGCCAACTGGCCCGACCGGCGGCGGGCGCACTGGCAAACGCTGCTGCGGGCGCGCGCCATCGAGAACCAGGCCTTCGTGGCGGGGGTCAACCGCGTGGGCGACGGCGACGGGCTCCACTACGCGGGCGACAGCGCGATCGTCTCGCCCTGGGGCGAGGCCCTCGTCGGCGGCGCCGAGCAGGAAGCAGTCCTGGTGGCCGACCTCGACCCGGCAGCCATTCGCGCCGCGCGGCTCGCCTTCCCCGCGCTTCGTGACCGTCGCGACAGCTACACTCGCTGATCCTCATCCACCCCGAAGCGCGCTGCCAGCTCGGTGCGGAGCAGGCGCTGGGGGTCGAGTCGGGCGCGGAGAGCGCGGAACTCGGAGATGCGGGCCTGTCCCCAGGCCCGCTGGAAGTGGTCGGGCCGGATGACCGCGTCTTTCGCCGGGTAGAATCGGCCCCCGTTGCTGCACACCATGTCGCTCACCTCGTGCAGCGTGCGCCACAGGGTCTCGCGGTTCTCCGGGGTGACCGGGAAGTCGAGGGCGAAGCTGTACCCGTCTACCGCGTGGGACAAGAGGAAGTCGTCGGCCCGGTGACGCTTGAGCACGCCGAGGTAGCTCGGCACGCCCCGCGCCTGCGTGAGCTTGAGGATGTCGGCGAACACTTCCGGCGCCGCGTCGCGAGGCACGAAGGGCTGGTACTGGATGAAGCCGTGGGGGCGGTAGCTGTCGCGCCAGTTGGGCACGTAGTCGAGCAAGAAGTTGAACGCGACGTGACCCTGCTCGTAGGTGGACCGCGGCAGGATCGACGACGCCGTGTACTTGGCGGTGTTGAGCAGCTTCATGCCCCAGTTGCTGCTGAAGGCCGCCACGATCTTCGCCACCAGCCCCCGCGGCACGCCGAGAATCGTGCCCGGCAGGTCCTGGTGCTCCGGCAAGAAGTCGGGCGACCGGTCCTCGCCCTCGTGCAGGTAGTACGCCGAGTGGGCCTCGCCGCGGCCGAGCGATGCGCCGCCAGCGATGCAATCCACCCAGCTCACGCAGTAGTCGGCCTTCTGGGTGTGTTCCTCGAAGAACGCGAATTGTTCCTCGAGCGAGCGCACGTGGTGACGGCGCACGCGCAGGCGCCCGCTGTGGAGCTTCTTGAGTCGCACCCGCAGGCGCGTGAAGGCGCCGAGCATGCCGAAGCCGCCGATGGCGGCGTGGAAGATCTCGGGGTTCTCCTGTCGCGACAGGGTGAGACGCTCGCCCCCGGGCGTCACGAGCTCCGCCTCGAGGATGTGGTCGCCCCAGGGACCGACCTTGAAATTGTTCTTCCCGTGCACGTTCATCGCCGCGCAACCGGCGATCGTGGGAAACATCGTCCCCGGCACCACCGGCGGCCAGTAGCCGTCTTTCAGCGTTGTCCGCCACAAGTTCTCGATGGTCACCCCTGGCTCGAGGTCGGCGACGCCGGTGGAGGGGTCCCAGGCCAGCACGCGGTCCATCGCGCGGGTGTCGAGCACCAGCCCGCCGCCGTTGAGCGCCGCGTCGCCATAGCTGCGCCCGGCGCCGCGCATCGCCACCGTGAGTCCCTCGGCCCGCGCGTAGCGAAACCAGTTCGCCAGCTCGTCGGCCGATCGCGGCTCGGCGAACACCGACACCGCCCGGCAGTGGTAGCCGTAGCCATCGAACACGCGCCGGGGGAGGTTGGAGGGATTCATCGCGACCATCAGATATTTGTCTTGCGGAAGATCACCGAGGGCACGCTGCGGATCACGAACATGATCGGCGCCCAGATCGCGGGCACGTAACCCTCGGCGGTGCCGCCCTTGGCCAGGGCGATCGTGCCCCGGGCGCACTCGTCGGCCTTGATGATCAGCGGGAGCTTGAGCCCGGTAGTCATCGGCGTGTCGACCGGGCCCGGCTTCACCGTCACCACCTGCACGCCATAGCGGAACAAACGATTCCGCAAGGACTCCAGGTAAGTCGTGAGCGCGGCCTTGCTGGTGTGGTAGGCGGGGTTGCCCCGTCGACCGCGCTCCCCGGCCACCGAGGAGATGCCGACGATGGTGCCGCCCCGGCGAGCCTCCATGTAGGCCGCCACCGGGTTGAGCCAGGCCATCGCGCCCACCACGTTGACCTCCATCATCTCGCGGTCCTTGGCGAAGTTGTACTCGCTCTCCTCGATCCTCGGCATCACCCCGGCGTTGTACACGAACAGGTCGATGCTGCCGAGGTCGGCCACGATCTCGTCCCACAACGGCGCCGTCGTGTCGAACTGGCGCACGTCATGGGCGTATATCCTCACCTTGTCGGCGCCGCAGGCGTCGCGGAGCTTCTCCAGCTCCCCGACCCGCCGCGCCACCGCGGCCACCACGGTGCCCTCGGCCGCCAGTTGCTTCACCAGCTCGGCTCCGATGCCCGACGAGGCCCCGATGATCACGGCGTTCTTGAACTGCGGCATGGCGAATCCCGGCGCGCGGGGCGGCTATCCCGGCGGGGCGAGGATGCCCCCAGCGGCATCGACGACGAAGGTGCCACTGCACACCTTGTGCGCGTCGAATCCCACCGGATCGAAGTGCCGCAACCCCAACAGCGGCAAGATCGTGTCCCACACCCGTTCCGCCGTCCACCCTGCCTCCCGCAGGGCGCGCAGCTCGGTGCTTCCGTGTGACTTCGACAGCTTCTTCCCGTCGGCGCCGAGGATCACCGGCGCGTGCAGCCACGTCGGCGGCGCCCAGCCGAGCAACTCGTACAGCCGAATCTGGGTGGCGGTGGCGGGGAGAAGGTCACCCCCGCGCACCACCTCGGTCACGCCGTCACGATGGTCGTCGAAGACCACGGCCAGCGGGTAGGCCACCTCGCCGTCTTCGCGCACGAGGATGGGATCTTCGTCGGGGTCGAACACCTGCGGACCCTGGGCGCGGTCGACGAAGGCCACCGGTCCCCGCGGCGTGTCGAAGCGGAAGTGCCCCCGGTCGTGCGCCTTGTGACGGCAGGAGCATCCCAGGTACAACCTCGTGGCGCGGGTGCACACGCAGCGGAACACCGGGATGCCGTCGAGCGCGTAGGTCCGTCGTGACTGAGGCAGCACTTCCTCGTCCCAGTCGAGGCCCAGCCAGCGCAAGTCTTCGCGCTGCGAGGCGGCGATGTCGTCGCGAGCGCGGCCGCGGTCGAGGTCTTCCACGCGCAGCAGCACCCGCGCACCGGCCGCCCGGGCGCTGAGCCACGCGGCCCCGAAGGCGAGGGCGTTGCCGAGGTGGAGGTGCCCGGAGGGCGTGGGCGCGAGGCGACCGGCAGCCATCGCCGGCGGCGTAATCAGGTCCACACGGGCGGCGCGCCACCGAGGATAGGCGCGGGTCATGGCCACCCCGCTACACCTTCGCTCGCGTTTCAAGAGCTTACTAGGTCTCGACGGCAAGACCCACCTCAAGCCCGGCGACGCGGCGCCCGAGATCGACGCCGCCGACCAGGAGGGTCAGCGCTGGACCCTCGCCACCCTCCGCGGCAAGCCGGCCGTCGTGTACTTCTATCCGAAGGACGACACCCCCGGCTGCACGCGCGAGGCCTGCGATTTCCGCGACCAGAGCGCCGCCCTCGACGCCACCGTCCTCGGCGTGAGCGGCGACGACGCCCAGAGTCACCGCGCGTTCATCGGAAAGTTCAACCTAAGCTTTCCACTAATCGTCGACACCGATGGCGCCGTCGCGACCCGTTTCGGCGCGTGGAACGAGGGCCGAGCCCGCCGGGCCACCTTCGTCATCGACCGCAACGGCCGCATCGCCGCCGTGTTCGACCCGGTTAGGGTCGACGGCCACGTGGCCGAAGTGAAGGCAGCCCTCGCCTCGCTCTGATAGCATCGCGCCGCCATCAGGAGCGCTCCCCATGTCCCTCGACGAGGCCAACACCCAGCCTGATCGCCTGGCCGACCTCACGAAGGTCGCCCCGGAAGACCGCGACCGGGTCTGGTTCCAGCAGTACTACCAGGGCGACCGGATGCCCCAGCTCACCCTGCGCGCGGTGGTGATGGGCGGCCTGCTCGGCGGCGTGATGTCGGTGTGCAACCTCTACACCACGCTCAAGCTCGGCTGGGCCTTCGGCGTGGCGATCACCGCCTGCGTGCTGTCGTACGCGATCTGGAGCAGCCTCGTCGCCAGCGGGATCGCCAAGACGAAGATGAGCATCCTCGAGAACAACTGCATGCAGTCCACGGCGTCGGCCGCGGGCTACTCCACGGGCGGCACCATCGCGACGGCGGCAGGCGCGATGCTGCTCATCACCGGCGACGCGGAACGCCTCGGGTTCGTGCCGCTCGGCATCTGGGTTTTCTTCGTCGCCACCCTGGGCGTCTTCCTCGCCATCCCGATGAAGCGCCAGATGATCAACCAGGAGCAGCTCCCCTTCCCTTCCGGCATCGCGGCGGCGGAAACGCTCCGCTCGCTCTACGCCGAGGGACAAGCGGCGGTCGTCAAGGCACGGGACCTCATCGACGCGCTGATCGTCGGTGGTTTCGTCGGCCTCGGGCGTAGCTTCGCGGTGATTCCCGCCGAGCTCTCCTTCGGCGGCGGGGCGCTCAACACCGCGCGTGGCCCGATCGGGCTGCCCAGCCTCGGCCTGTCCTTCGAGCCCTCGGTGCTACTCGTGGCGGCCGGCGCCATCACCGGGATGCGCGTGTGCCTGTCGATGATGCTCGGGGCGGTCGTGAACTTCGTGGTCCTCGTTCCCTTCATCGCCGGCCTCGACGACTGGTCGGCGCCGGGCAAACATTACATCGGTCACTACGAGGCGGTGCTGGGCGAGGGTGGCGCCATCGGGTTCCTCAAGATCACCCGCTGGAGCCTCTGGCTCGGCACCGCTGTGCTGGTGTCGAGCGGCCTCACCGCGTTCGCGCTCTCGTGGAAAACCATTCTCAAGGCCTTCACCCGCGCGCGCGCGGGTGCGAGCGCTGACGACGCCGCGATGGCAGCAATCGAGGTGCCGACCTCCTGGATGGTGATCGGGCTGGTGCCCACCACCCTCGGCTTGATTGCCGTGTGCTGGCTCGCCATGGGCATCAACCCAGTTCTGGGCCTCGTGTCGGTGGTGCTGTCCGCGGCGCTGGCGCTGGTGGCGTGCCGTGCCACCGGCGAGACCGACACGACGCCCATCGGCGCCATGGGCAAGATCACGCAGTTCATCTACGCGGTGATCGCCCCGGCCGACAAGGCCGTAAACCTGATGACCGCGGGCGTCACGGCCGGGGCGGCAGGCTCCTCGGCCGACCTGCTCACCGACCTGAAGAGCGGCTACCTCCTCGGCGCCAACCCCCGCCAGCAGTTCCTCGCGCAGTTCTACGGCGTGTTCTTTGGTGTCGCGACGGTGGTGCCGATGTGGTACGTGCTCGTGCCCAACAAGGAAGCGCTGGAGAAGTTCAACAGCCCGGCCACCACGATGTGGTACGCCGTGGCCGAGGCCCTCTCCACGGGCGTGGGCACCATCCCCGAGTCGGCGCGCTGGGCGATCGTCGCGGGCGCGCTGATTGGCATCGCCTTCCCGCTGCTCGAGAACCTGTTCCCGAAGGCCCGCCCCTACCTGCCGAGCACGATGGGCTTCGGCCTGGCCTTCGTGATCCCCTTCGCGAACTCGCTGGGCTTCTTCCTCGGCGCCCTCATCGCCAGCCGCTGGACCGGTCGCAACCCGAAGGCCTACGAGGAGAAGATCATCCCGCTCGCCAGCGGCGCCATCGCCGGCGAGTCATTGGCCTCGGCCAGCTACGCCGTGTTGCAGGCGGCGCGGGTCATCCTGCCCGGCTGAAGCGCGCCGGGCTCCAGGCCACGGGGAGCGGCCGGCCCTCGAGGATCGCGTCGGCGACGCGCGACGCGGTGAGCGGTGCCAGCAGGATACCGTTGCGACTGTGGCCGCTGGCCACCATCACGCCGTCGACCTCGCCGATGATCGGTCGCCCGTCCGGCGAGCCGGGACGGAAGCTCGACCACTGGCGCAAGACCGGCGCGGCCCCGAGAGACGGGCACAGGCGGAGCGCGGCGTCGAGCACGTCGCGCAGGCCCTGCGCGGTGGTCCCGCGAGCGAAGCCCACGTTCTCCATTGTCGCCCCGAGCACCGTCTCGTCACGACGTGGGACGAGATAGCCGGCCGGGCCGAACACCACGCTGCGCACGGCCTCCGTGGCCCCCACCGCCACGAGCTGGCCTCGCACCGGCGACACCGGGAGGCTCGCGACGCCCGGCACCAGGCTCGTCCACGCGCCGGCGCACACCACGGGCGTGCCCACGAGGCGCTCTCCGCCGGCGCTGACTGCGCCCCCGTGAACCTGTTCGACGGCGAGGCCCGACCGGAACACGGCCCCGGCGCGCACCGCCGCGGCGTGCACCGCGCCCACCAGCAGCCGGGTGTCCACCATGCCCTCGCCGGCGATCCACCAGGCCCGCTCCACGCGGATGCCGGGAGCCCGCTCGGCGAGCGCCCGGCCCTCGATCATCACCGCGTCAGGGTCGGGCGACTCGTCGCGAGCGACGAGCACACCACAGCGGGTGAAGCCCACTTCGGCCTCCAGCGAGGCCACCCAGTCATCCCAGCTCCTCAGGGCCTCGAGTCCGAGCGCCCGCTGTTCGGCGTGGCCGTGGGCCTCCACCCGGGGCGCGAGGATGCCCGCCGCGGCGCTGGACGCCTCGGCACCGGGCACCGCCTTCTCCAGCACGAGGACAGGCACGCCGCGCCGCGCCAGCTCGAGCGCCAGCGCGCTCCCAACAAGGCCCCCGCCCACGATCACCACGTTGTCCGTCATGGCCGGCCGCTATCCGCGCGACCCGCCCCCGGCCGCCGGGAAGTCGACCGAGGGGGCGGCGCCATCGGGGCGGCGCTACGGAGGAGGCTGCACCGGCGGCTTGCGCAGCTTCTTCGCGAGCGCGTTGGCCGACACGTGTTCGGGCTCGGCCTTCAGCGCCCGCAAGACGCGTCGCGAGGCGGCGTCGGCGTCGCCCCGGTGGTGCAACACCATCGCGAGAAAGTACTGGCCGTCAGCGTAGGTGGGAGCGAGCTGCTCGGCGAGCAGCAGCAGGTCGAGGCCTTCCTCCACGCGCTCGTCCAGCGGGAGCTCCGGGTTGTTAAAGCGCGCCCAGCCCAGGTGCGCCAGGTTGCGAACGGAGTCGAGGTGGGCATCGCGCGCCGCCGTGAACCGCCGGTCGGCAACCGCCCAGTCGCCCTCGGACATCGCCCGCAGGCCGGCGTGGAAGTACTCGTCGCCCGGGAGCGCCTCAGGCGACGACGGCTTGGGCGGCGGGCGAGTGAGCTCGAGGGTGGCGTCGCGGACGCGCTGCAGCACCTGTCGCGACAGGTCGGCCACCTCTCCGCCCCACTGCGCCACGAGCGACTCGTAGCGGGCGACCATCCGCTGCGCGGCCTGCTCGATGCGCTCGGGCGGCGCGTCGCGGCTCACCGCGAGAACCACCCAGGGATCGCTGTCCCGGAGAAGGTCGACCTCGCGTTGCAAGCGGCTCAGCATCGCGACCTGCTCGGTCCGCGAGTGCGCGGGCGGCGCCGGCGATCGGGAGGTCCCGATGGAACGCTGCACCTCGTGGCCCGGCGGCGGCACCGCCAGCGGGCGCGTCGGCGGCGGCGTCGAGCGGGGCCAACTGGCGGCGCGCGAGTTTGACTCCGGCCGCTCCGAAGGGTTCGATCGCGGCCGCTCCGTGGCCACGGGGGGCGGGCGGTCGCGGAAGCTCGACGCGCCGGACGTCGCACCCGAGGGGGGACGGCCGAGATCGGTAATCGGGTCGGGGTCGCGAGGCCGCGAGGCCGGGCGAGCGCTGTGGGTTGCACTCGCCGCCGCCGGCTGCACGCCGAGCAGGCCCATCGCCCCGAGGGCCCCGACGCTGGCGGCCACGGCCTGGAGGTCGACGCCCACGCGGTCGCAGAGCGCGCCGAGGGCCACCGGGGCGTCGAGCGCCCCGACCAGCCGGCGCAGCTCCGGGCTCACCGCCAGGTCGCGCACCGCGTCGGTGTACCGAGTCCGCGAGAGCACGGCGGCGCGCGTGACGTCGCCGCGGTGGTTGCCCCCGTGCGCCTCGGCCTCGCGGAAGAGCATGAGCCCGAGGGCTCTGGAATCCGCCACGCCTACCGGTTCGTGGGCATGGAACTCGACGTCGGCGCCGAAGAGAGCGTCGCGGACGGTGGCCAGCGCGCCGACATCGACGAGCCCGCCACCGGTGACGAGAACGCGCTGGATTCTTTCGCCGCGCCCCACCGACAGGGTGCCGCTCGCCGCGCTGGCCCACAGGCGCACGCACTGCGAGAGGTTGTGCAGGTCGATGGTGCCGCGTGCTGGGCTCGCACCCGGCTCGGCGGAGGCGGGCAG
>VGRE01000049.1 GCA_016875435.1 Deltaproteobacteria bacterium
AGCCAGCCCGCCGGCATCACCAGGCGGTCGAGCGCGCCGGGTGCCCAGGCGTCGAGCCCCGTGGCCTCGGCCAGCCGCATCACCGCCTCGGCGCGGTCGCGCGACTCAGCCGGCGCCTTCCCGGGCAGGGGCTTGGCGAGCATCTCGCCGGCGTCGAGCACGAAGAGCGGAGGGTCCGCGGCGCCGCGATAGCGAGCAAGCAGTCGCTCACGACGCGCGAAACCACCGTAGGGCGTCGTGGGACAGCCGCAGGGTTCAACCTCGCCGCGCACCTCGGCGGTGAAGGCGATCACCGCCTCGCGGAGGGGGAGTTCCGGCCCGCGATCGACGGGCCGCTCCGCCAGGCGGGGCGGCAACGGGGGCAGGGCGGCGGAGGGCACCGAGCCGGGCTCCGAGTGGCAGGCGAGGAGGAGGGCGAAGACAGGGTGCATGCCAGGAGACGGTGACGGGGCGCGCGGGCCCGTTCAGCGCACATATAGTTTGGAGGCCTTCGGAGCGATCATGCTGAGCTGGCTGGTTCTCGTCGCGAGCGCTGTCGCCTTCGCCCCGGTGGCGGAGGAGCCCCAGGGTATCGAGCCAAACCGGCTCTTCCTCACCCACCTCCCGGCCCAGCTCGCGCTGGCCCACCAGCCCGCCTGGGTGGAGTTCACCCGTGGGGAGGGTGAGGGCTGGGCGGCGCGTTTCGACGAGGCCACGGGGACCGCCCACCGTGCATGGGGCCCGGGCATCCCGATGGGCAGCGGCAACCCGGCGGGGGCGCTGCGAGCCTTCCTCGAGCGGAACCGCGAGATCCTCGGGGTGCCGACGTCCACGCTCCGCCTCCGTTCCGCCAACCACGTGGCGCGGACCGGCACCTGGTATGTCGAGTTCGATCGCCTCGTGGACGGCGTGCCCATCTGGGGCGGAGGCGTGACGGCGCGGGTGCGCGGCGGCGAGCTCGTGCTCCTCGGCCTCGACACCCACCCCGGCGCCACGGTCGGCCACGCCGAGATCAACGCCGGCGACGCCATCCTCGCGGCATCGCTCGACGGCGCCGCGCCCCTGGCCGACCACGCCGGCGGCGAGGCCCGCCTGGTGGTCCTCCCGAGCGACCACGGTGGCCGAGTGGACTACCGGCTGGTGTACGAGGTGCGGACCCGTACCGCCGTGCCTGCGGGTCGCTGGGTGAGCTTCGTCGACGCGATGAGCGGCCAGGTGGTTGGCTTCTACAACGAGGTGCGCTTCGTCCAGGGCACGGTGTACGGCTACCACCCGGCGCGCACGCTCGACGGCAAGTACGCCACCACCGCCTTGCCCCTGGTGCACGTGGAGGGGGCGACCAGCGGCACTAGGGTGGAGGCCGGCGAGGACGGGACCTTCGGGCTGCCCGGCGACGCCGCGGCCACGACCTACCTCCGGGGCAAGTACCTCGAGGTACGCAACCGGGCGGGCGCGGAGGGCGAGCTACCGGTGGTCGGCGCCGACCCCACGTGGACCGAGGATCACGCCACCCTCGCCGAGATCGCCAGCTACGCCTTCGTCCACCAGGTGCGCGCCTGGTCGCTGGGCATCGCGCCCGAGGTGCGGATGGCGAGCGAGGAGCTGCTCGCCAACGTCAACGACAACAGCGGAAGTTGCAACGCCTATTACGATGGAAACCTGAACTTCTACGCCGCCGGCGGCGGCTGCAACAACACCGGCCAGATCGCCGACATCAACTACCACGAGTGGGGCCATGGTTTCCACTACTATAGTTTGGAAGCTGGAAGTTTCGATGGAACCATCGGCGAGGGAGCGGGCGACATCGTGGCGGTGCTCCTCACGGGCGACGCGACGGTGGCCCCCTACTTCATGACGAATGGCGCCGGCATCCGGGAGCTCGCCACCGACCGCGTGTACCCCGACGACGTCGTCAACGAGGTGCACTACGACGGTCTCATCTTCGGCGGCGCGGTCTGGGATCTCTGGGAAAACCTGCTTGACACCTATGGTGAGGCCCGCGGCGACCGCGGCGACGCGTGGCGAGTGACCTCCACGCTCTTCGCCGACGCGCTCAAGGCGGGGCCCACGCTGGAGTCGGCCTACGACGAGTTCGTGGCCGCCGACGACGACGACGGCGACCTCACCAACGGCACGCCGCACTTCTGCGAGATCGCCGAGGCCTTCGGGCGCCACGGGCTCGGGCCGCTCTCCGGCCGGGGCGCCATCGCGGTCGACCACGTGGCGCTGCTGAACCAGCCAGCCCGGGCCGACATCGAGGTGGCTGGCAGCGTCGTCAACCTCGCGGCGGCGTGCGTGGACTTCACGCCCGCGCGTGTCGACGTGGTGTACAGCACGGATCGCGGTAGGAACTGGTCTCGCGCGGCCGCAGAGCTCGCGGGCAGCGATTTCTCCGCCGCCATCGAGGGCCTGGCCGCCGGCAGCATCGTCGAGTACTACATCGACGTGGCCGGCACCGACGGCACTGAGGCCACCTGGCCCCAGGGGGGCTTCATCGCGCCCTTCACGTTCTACGTGGGCGAACTCGAGGAGATCTACTGCGAGGGTTTCGACGGTGCCGATGACGGGGGCTACACGCACGAGCTCATTGACGGTCGCGAGCGCGAGGGCGCCGATGACTGGACCTTCGACGTGCCCGGCGGCTACGCGGACGACCCGGCGGCGGCCTACACCGGCCGCCGCGTGTGGGGCAACGACCTCGGCGGCGGCAACTACAACGGCGAGTATCAGCCCGACGTGACCAACCGCCTCAGCAGCGTGGCGATCGACGTGGGAACCGCGAGCAGGGTGATCGTGCAGTACCGCCGCTGGCTCAACGTCGAGGACGGCGAGTACGATCGTGCCCGCGTGTACGCCAACGACGAGATCGCCTGGGAGAACTACGACTCCAACGATCCCGACGGCGGGGCGCACACCGCCGACCAGGAGTGGGTGCTCCACACCCTCGCCACGGCGGTGGCTGGGTCGCTCACGCTGGGCTGGGAGATCGAGAGTGACGGCGGCCTGGAGATGGGTGGCTGGAACATCGACGACGTGTGCGTGTACCGCCCCGTGGCGGCGGAGGGCGGCGACGACAGCGGCACGACCGACACGGCGGTTGACCCCGGGGACGATGTGGGTCAGGACGTCGACGACACCGACAAGCTTGACATCTACTCGGGCGGTTGCGGTTGCGATGCAGGCGGCGCGGCCGGGCTGGGCGCGCTCGGGACGCTGCTCGCGGCGGCGGCAGGGAGGCGACGCCGGTGATCCTGTTGGCGCGCCTCGCTCTCGCGGAACTGCCGCTCCCGGACTACCGGCAGGCGGTGACCGAGGCGGCGGGAGCCGAGGTGGCGCGCGTTGCTCGCGAGACCGGCGCCGGTGACGCGGAGGACTTCGCCCGCCGCTGGATGCGAGCCGTGGGCGAGAGCGCGAGGGTGCAGTACGAGATGGGACTGGCCTGGCGCCTCGCGGGCGATGATGCCCGGGCCGCGGCGGCGATCGACCGTGCCGTGGAACTCGACCCCGAGCTGGTGGCGGCTCGCTACGACCGGGGAGAGATCCGGCTCGCGCGGGGCGACGTCGACGGTGCGGCCGAGGACTTCGCCGTTGTCACTCGGCTCGAGCCGCGCGCGTGGCCGGGCTGGTTTCGCACCGCCGACGTGGCCGGGCGGCGAGGCGACGCGGCCGCCTTCGAGACCGCGCTCCTCGCTGCTTTCCGCCACGGGTTCAGCATCCGCCTGGTGGCCGACGATCCGCACTGGCGCGCCCTCGTGGACGATCCTCGCGTGGGGGCCGTGCTCAGGCGGCTGGTGACGGTCTACCAGGGGGACGCGGCCCTCGACGCGCTTCGCGGGCGCTGACGGTCTGGTCGGCGCCACTCGGAGCACGCTCCGGACCGGCACGGCTTCCGGCGACGGCGCGAACGCGATACCGGCGGGTCGCAATGCTCGCCGCGCTCGCCCTACTCGTGTCCGCGGCGTGGGCCGACGATGGCTTCAGTCGCGACCCAGAGGGCATTGGCATGGGCATTTTCCTCGGTGGGCCCACGGGTTTCTCTGCGGCCTGGCGGCCGGGCGGGACCTGGGGTGGTCGTTTCTGGGTCGATGGCGCGATGGCGTGGTCCTTCGCGAGTTTCGCCCAGGTGCACGCCGATGCCTGCCTCGACCTCGCCGACTTGCGCACCTCCGACATCCCCAACACCCATTTCCCGGTGTGGCTGGGCGCAGGTCCGCGCCTGCGGATCGGGAGCGGTACCGGCTACGACTCGGTGAACCTCGGCATTCGCGTGCCCATCGCGATGGGCGTCTGGCACGACAAGGTGCCCATCGAGGGCTGGGCCGAACTGGTGCCTGTCGTGGGCGTCTGGCCGCGAACCGAGATGGGCTTCGACGGCGGCATCGGCGCGCGCGTCTACATCCCGGCGGGCCGACAGGGCCCTCGGCTCGCGAGCCCCGAGCCCGACCCCTACTAGCGGTCGGCCATTCCCGGCCCTGCGTCGCGACACGCGGGCCCCGATCTCCAGGCGATCGCGGCGCCCGGGCCGGGGCTGGCTTCGATCCGCCGACCCCAAGAGCTGCGAACCCCTCCGCGTGAATCGCCCCCGAGCGAGGGCGTGTCACGGGAAGGGGGGAGAGCCGCGGCCCGGAGGCCGGAGGGTAGAGCGGGCGGTAGGGGGGGAACCCGCTTGGGCGAGCCCCCCCCGCACGACTAGTGCGAGTGCCCGTGCCCCGCGCCGTCGTCGTCGTCTTCCTTGTGCTCGGCCACCATGGCCTCGGTGGTGAGCAGCAGGGAGGCCACGGAAGCGGCGTTCTCCAGCGCGGCGCGGGTGACCTTGGTGGGGTCGATGACGCCGGAGGCGTAGAGGTCTTCGTAGGTGCCGGAAGCGGCGTTGTAGCCGTAGCCGCCGTTGCCGTTGCGAACATTCTCGAGCACGATGCTCGCCTCGCCGCCGCCGTTCTGGACGATCTGGCGCAAGGGCTCCTCCACGGAGCGCCGCACGATTTCCACGCCGAAGCGCTGCTCGCCCTGGGCGCTCACGCTGTCGAGCGCCCGCTGCGCGCGAATCAGGGCCACGCCGCCACCGGGGAGGATGCCCTCCTCCACCGCCGCGCGCGTGGCGTGGAGCGCGTCTTCCACGCGCGCCTTCTTCTCCTTCATCTCCACCTCGGTGGCGGCGCCCACGCGGATCACCGCCACGCCGCCCGCCAGCTTCGCGAGGCGCTCCTGGAGCTTCTCGCGGTCGTAGTCGGAGGTGGTCTCGTCGATCTGGGCCTTGATCTGGCCGATGCGGCCCTTCACAGCCTCGGTGGAGCCGGCGCCGTCGATGATGGTGCAGTTTTCCTTGGTGATCACAACGCGCTTGGCGGTGCCGAGGTCGCTCAGGCCGAGGTTCTCTAGCTTGAGACCGAGTTCCTCGGCGATGAGGCGGCCATTGGTGAGGATGGCGATGTCTTCCAGCATCTGCTTGCGGCGGTCGCCGAAGCCGGGAGCCTTCACCGCCACGCACTGCAGGGTGCCGCGGAGCTTGTTGACCACGAGCGACGAGAGCGCCTCGCCCTCGACGTCTTCCGCGATGATGATCACCGGCTTGCCGGCGCCGTGCACCTTCTCGAGGAGCTTGATCAGCTCGCGCATCGAGGAGAGCTTCTTCTCGTGGATGAGGATGTAGGGGTCTTCGAACACCGCATCCATGCGCTCGGCGTCGGTGACGAAGTAGGCGCTGATGTAGCCGCGGTCGAACTGCATGCCGTCGACGGTCTTGAGCTCCGTCTCGATGCCCTTGTTCTCCTCGACGGTGATGACGCCTTCCTTGCCGACCTTGTCCATCGCGGTGGCGATGATGCCGCCGATGGTGGGGTCGCCGTTGGCGCTGATGGTGCCGACCTGGGCCACCTGGTTGTTGTCGGCCACCGGGCGGGACTGGGTCTTCAGGTCGGCGACGATGGCGGTGACCGCCTTGTCGATGCCGCGCTTGAGGTCCATCGGGTTGTGGCCAGCGGCCACGAGCTTCATGCCCTGGCGGTAGATGGCCTGGGCGAGCACGGTGGCAGTGGTGGTGCCGTCGCCGGCGATGTCGGAGGTCTTGGACGCGACCTCCTTGACCATCTGAGCGCCCATGTTCTCGAACTTGTCTTCGAGTTCGATCTCCTTGGCCACGGTCACGCCGTCCTTGGTGACGACGGGCGCGCCCCAGGACTTCTCGATGACGACGTTGCGGCCCTTGGGCCCGAGGGTGACCTTCACCGCGTTGGCGAGGGTATCGACGCCGACTAGGATCTTGTTGCGGGCGCCGGTGTCGAAGAGGATCTGCTTGGCAGCCATGGTTGAACTCCGTGTAGACTTAGGTCAGGAGCCCGACGGGCCCCTGCGGGTTGACGTGGAAAGTTGCTGAGGTTGAGCGCGCTACTCGACGATCCCGAGGATGTCGTCCTCGCGCAGGATGAGGCGATCTTCGCCATCGACCTTGATCTCGGTGCCGGCGTACTTGCCGAACACCACTCGGTCGCCCACCTTCACGGTGAGCGGGGTGACCTTGCCATCGTCGGCCACGCGGCCGTTGCCGCAGGCGATGACGGTGCCCTCGACGGGCTTCTCCTTGGCGGTGTCGGGGAGAAACAGGCCCGACTTCGTGCGGGTGGGCTCCTCGTTCCGCTTGACCAGAACGCGATCGAACAGGGGACGGACGGTCATTACTTCAGCTCCATGCGCGCCGGCCGATGTGGACGGCGTGAGGCAAGTTGTCGTTTGAGTGTTCGCGCGCCCGGGAGCCCGAGGGTGC
The DNA here is from genome assembly GCA_016875435.1 of Deltaproteobacteria bacterium. Lineage (GTDB taxonomy): Bacteria > Myxococcota_A > UBA796 > UBA796 > SXON01 > SXON01. The sequence goes on from VGRE01000049.1 coordinate 6,740, forward strand.
CCGAGCGCAGCGGCGCACAGGTAGTCACGGGCACCGGGGCGTCAAGCGCGAGAGGAAAAATTCGAAACGGTATCCCTTGAAGCGAAGCAATTTGGAGGACAAATGGCCTTGAGCATCGCGGCGAAGATCGTGGCAGAGGACAACCTGTTCGACTTCTTCAGGGACCGGGTCGAGTCCGCCTCGCGGGCGTGCCGTCACCCCGTGACCCAGGACACCGTCTACTACCTCTCTCACTTGCTGGCGGAGCAGGGGCACGCCGACGAGGCAAGCGCCGACGCGCCTTCCACGCTGGTGGAGATGCGCGAGCGCGCCGCCAACGGCAGTTTCGCCGAGAGCGTCACCTGGTGGAAGCGCATGGGCGACCACGCGCTGGTGGGCGTCGGCTTCTTCCGCGAGAACTTGCGCCAGCGGCGGCTGTCGCTCGACTACTACGCGGAGATGGGCGCCGGCGCGTACGGGACCCTGGCGCGAATTCTCCGCGAGCCAAACTCTAATCTCCCCGACGTCTTCGGCGAGCTTTCGTCGCGCTTCGAGACCTGCGCCGACGTGATCAACGAGGTGCGCGAAGAGGCGCGGGAGAACAACGCCTCCGACATCGTCCGGCTCTACGAGGAGTGGCTCGCCTCCGGCTCGCCGCGGACCGCCGAGCGCCTGCGCCAGCTCGGGGTGCTGCCGGTGCGCTTCGCGGGCAGCGGTTGAGCCCACTTTCCCTGGCGCAGCGCCAGCTGCAGGCCATCTACGCGATCGAGGCGCCGCCGGTGGCCGATTTCCTCGTCGATCGCGAGGAGGCCCAGCAGATCGCGCCCGGCGCGCGCGTGGGTCGCGAGGCGGTGCTGGTGCACGAGGTGGCTGGCGAGGCCGGCATCGCCGTGTTTGTCGACCCGAGCATCGTCGAGCGCGTGGCAGCCCATCCGCCGGGGGAGGCCGCGAACGCCGATCTCGATGCCTTTGCGGTGGTGACGGAGGCCGTGTCGCACTTCCTGTTGCTCGTGCATCGCGCGCGTCGCGATGAGGGGGTGTCGCTGCTCGAGCTCGAGACGCAGGCCGAGGTCGACAAGTTCGTCACGGCGCGGCTCCTGTCGAGATCGGCCGCCGGACTGCGTGACCGGCTCTTCCGTGACGCCGCGCTCGACCCGGCCCTCGACGAGGAGGAGCGACAACGCTACACGACGGCGGGTCGGCTGGCGGATCGGTACTGCGCGCAGCTGGAGCGCCTGCCCCACGTCGACGCGCTGCTCGTGGAGTTGCGCGGCTTCTGGCGCCTGAGCGGCCACGCGCGGATGGGCCGCTTGCGCCGCGCGGCCTAGCTCGTTAGCCGCCGCGCTCTCTCACCCCGGGGGCATGGATGGCGCGTATTACCGTCGAAGATTGCCTGGAGCAGGTTCCCAACCGCTTCACCTTGTGCCTCGTCACCGCCGAGCGCACCAAGCAGCTCATGAAGGGCTCTCGCGCCCTCCTCGACGACGACCGCAAGAACAAGGAGATCGTCACCGCGCTCCGCGAGATCGCCGCGTCGCACGTGAAGCCGGATTTCTCGTCCTTCGACGAGAACGAGAACCTCAAGCGCGAGGCCGCAGAGCGGCAGGGCGCGCAGCCGCTTACTCCCTGGGTCGACGACCTGCTCGCGCCTGCCGAAGACCTCCCCCCCACCGCCGACGCCAAGTAGGAGCCCGCCATGGCCAAAGCCGAGCCGACCACCGTGGACGAGAGCCTCTTCGACGGTCGCACCGTCGACCGCCACATCGCCGAGGGGCGCACGACCCGCGAGGCCTACGAGGCCTATCTGGCGTCGTTGCCCGACGACACCGAGGAGGCCACCGAGTCCGACGTGCGCCTCGTGATCTGCGGGCGCGCGCTCGACACGCACCTGGCCAACCAGGGCGCCGAGGAAGAAGAGAACTAGGACTAGGCATGAGTCGGGGCCCGCTCCACGCGCCGCGCGGCACCACGCTGTCCTGTCGCGGCTGGGTGCAGGAGGCGGCGCTGCGCATGCTCCACAACAACCTCGATCCCGAGGTGGCGGAGCGGCCCGAGGATCTCGTCGTGTACGGCGGGATCGGAAAGGCGGCGCGTGACTGGGCGAGCTTCGACCGCATCGTGGCGGCCCTTCGCGACCTGCGCGACGACGAGACCCTCCTGGTGCAATCGGGCAAGCCGGTGGGCATCGCCACGACGCACCCTGATGCCCCGCGCGTGCTCATCGCCAACAGCAACCTCGTGGGCAAGTGGGCCACCTGGGAGCACTTCCGGGAGCTCGAGCGCAAGGGCCTGATGATGTACGGCCAGATGACGGCCGGCAGCTGGATCTACATCGGCACCCAGGGCATCGTCCAGGGCACCTACGAGACCTTCGCCGAGGCGGCCCGCCAGCACTTCGGGGGCGAGGCCGCCGGTCGCTGGGTGCTCTCCGGGGGGCTCGGCGGGATGGGCGGGGCGCAGCCGCTGGCCGCCGTCTTCGCGGGGTTCAGCTTTCTCGGCGTCGACGTGGATGCCACGCGCGTGCGGAAGCGGCTCGACACCGGCTACCTCGACGAGGTGGCGCCAACGCTCGACGAGGCGCTGTCGCGATTGGAGCGCTGGCGGGCCACCGGGCAGGCCCGCAGCGTGGGTATCGTGGCCAACGCCGCCGACGTGTACGAGGAGCTCGCGCGCCGGGGCGTGGCCCCCGACCTCGTTACCGACCAGACGAGCGCCCACGACCCGCTCGCCTACGTGCCCAGCGGCTTTTCGCTCGACGCGGCTGCCGCGCTTCGCCGGGTCGACGCGGCCGAGTACACCCGCCTCTCCTACACCACCATGTCGCGACATGTCGCTGCCATGGTCGCCCTGCAGGGCCTCGGTAGCCACGCCTTCGACTACGGCAACAACCTCCGCGCCGGGGCCATGGAAGGCGGGCTGTCGCGCGAGGCGGCCTTTTCTTTCCAGGGCTTCGTCCCCGCCTACATCCGCCCCCTGTTCTGCGAGGGCAAGGGCCCCTTTCGCTGGGTGGCGCTCTCCGGCGATCCAGCCGACATCGCCAAGACGGATCGCGCGGTCCTCGAGTTGTTCCCCGAGAACCGGGCGCTCGGCCGGTGGATCGAGATGGCCGGGGCGCGCATCCAATTCCAGGGCCTCCCCGCTCGCATCTGCTGGCTCGGCTATGGCGAACGGCACCTTGCAGGCCTGAAGTTCAACGAGATGGTGGCCTCGGGCGAGCTGTCGGCGCCGATCGTCATCGGTCGCGACCACCTCGACTGCGGCAGCGTGGCCAGCCCCAACCGGGAAACCGAGGGCATGCTCGACGGCACCGACGCGGTGGCCGACTGGCCGATCCTCAACGCGATGCTCAACGCGGTCAACGGCGCCTCCTGGGTGAGCTTCCACCACGGCGGCGGCGTGGGCATGGGCTACTCGCTCCATGCCGGCCAGGTGATCGTGGCCGACGGCAGCGAGGCGGCGGCGCGGCGGCTTGAGCGCGTGCTCAAGGGCGACCCGGCCATGGGCGTGTGGCGCCACGTCGACGCGGGCTACGAGCGGGCACGCGAGGTGGCGGCGGGGCGAGGGGTGAAGCTGCCCTGAAGGCAAGGAGTAGGGCTGGAAGGGGAGCATCGTGGGCCATCCCGCCCCATGTCGCCGGGCAACCCGTGCCCGGCAGGCTCCTACACGTTGGCCAGCGCCCCGGCGTCGAAGGGCCGCGGATCGATCCCGCTGGCACGCGCGAGAGGCTGGGGGTCCACGACGTCGTCGGTGTCGAAGGTCGACACCACGTCGGCGGAGAGGCCCGCGAGGGGGCCGGCGACGCGGAGCAGGGGTCGCGGCAGCGGCAGCACGCGTCGCCCCCCGAGCGAGCGGATGATCTCGCGTAGCGCGAGGGGCTCCGGGCCCCCGGCGTCGAACTCGTCGCGCGCGAGCCCCCGGCGGACGAGCGCGAGGATCGCGCCGTTGAAGTCGTCGACATGCACCGGTTGACGCCGATAGTTCCCGTTCCCCATCACCGGCACCAGCGGCAGGCGCCGGCACATGCGGGCGAGGGTGTGGAAGGACTCCTTGTGGGCCGGCTCGTGCCCCGGCACCCGGGGACCGTAGGGCGCGCAGGGCCGGACGATCGCGTGGGGCAGCCCGCTGGCCCGCACCCGGGCCTCGTCTTCCACGCGCGACTCGGCGTAGGCGTTCTTGCGCGGCCAGTGGACCACCGTGCTCGAGGCGTACACGACGGGGAGCCCCCAGGACAACACCGCGTCGAGCATGCGGCGGTTCTGCTCGCGCGCGTCGGCCGCCATCACCTTCGTGGCGAGGTGAACCACCACGTCGGTGCCGGGAGACGGTCGCGCGGTCGCGACATCAGCTTGCACAGAAACCACGCCCCGGAGGTTGAGCGGCGTGTTCCGGTGGAGGCCGTGCACCACGTGACCGTGTTGCACCGCCAGCATGCAGAAGTGAGCACCCACGAAGCTCGACGCGCCGGTCACGAACAGTCGCATGCCGGGGGGCTATCCCCGCAGCGCGATGATCACGGCTCGGCCCACGCCGAAGCGATGGGTGTCGGGGAGAAAACCCGCGGAGCGTAGCTGCCGCTCCACCGTGGCCACCTCGGGCGCGTGCTCGGTGGCGGCGCCGTACTGCCCGGGCTCGTCGATCATCGCCGGGGGCATCGACCACATCACGTCGCCGACGACCAGGAGCCCCCGCGGGGGTATCGAACGCCCGAGGAGCGCGATCAAGGCGGATTGTCCCGGTGGGGGCAGTCGGCGGAGCGCATCGTTCATCACCACCACGCTCGCCCTGGCGACTGGCGGGTCGCCCAGGGGTCCGGTGGCCACGCGCAGGTTGTGGGGGAGCGGTCTCGGCAGGTGATCCACCTCGTCGAAGGCCACTACCTCGCGCACGCGCGGGGCGAGCGCGAGGGCCAGCGCGCCGCGCCCACAGCCCAGGTCGAGCACCAGGTCGTCGGGATGGGCGGCGGCGGCCTCCACGACCACGCGCGCGGTGACGGCCGACCAGTCCACGCCCCGGCCTATCGCGGCTCCGCCTCGGTGCGTCCGCGTCTCACGCAGAGGTCGTACACGGCGGTCCCGTCCCGCGCGCACACCCGCTCGCGCCGCGACAGTTCCGTGCCGAGCGGCGGCGGGTCGCTCCGCGCCCAGCGCCCGAACGACGCGGTCGCCGAGTCATATAAAGTCGCGACATCTGTCCGCATGTAGAAGATGCCGCCCTGCCGCAACGAGCGCGCCACCGCCTCGCCGAACTCGGGGCTGAACAGCTCGCGGCGGTCGCCGAAGGGCGTCGGGAAGAGCACGTAGATCCAGTCCACGCGGCCCCCGGGCAAGAGCGCGAGGAGCGCGCGCCCGTCTACGCGCAGGGGCAGGCAGTTCTCGGGTGCATGCCGCGACACGGCTTCGACGCGGCGTCGCCGCACCTCGGCACCGATCCAGTTGGCGCCGGGAAAGCGACGCGCCCGGTCGAGCAGGCACATGCCGTGGTCGAAGCCGATCTCGACGCCGAGCGGTCCCGGTCGCGACAGGAAGGACTCTACTCGCTCGACGGTGGCCCGGTGCTCGGGCCGCTCGAACAGCAGGGATCCGTACAGGGTGCCGGGAATGCGCACGCCGAGGGGATAGCCTGCCGGGGTGGCCGAGCCGAAGAAACGCCTCTGGATCTTCGAGGCCCTCGCGGCCTGGAGCTTCTTCTCGGCGTGGATGGGCGGCTTCATCGGGGCGATGACCGTGCGCTACCTCGGCCCGCCACTCGCGATGGGGGCCCAGATGTGGGTAGCCTTCAACACCGAGCCCCGCCGTCCCGAGTTGCCCTACCCGGTGGCGATGACCGTGGTGCTCGCGCTCGTTCCCTTGCCTCTCGTGATGCGACGCCGCTGGCACTGGGCCACGGTGGCGGCGTTGCCCTTCCTCGCCCTGCCCTGGTGGCATTTCATGGACCTCTACGCGCTGGCGGGGCAATAGGCAGGCGCCATGTCGCTTGCCGAGGGGGCCTTCGTCCCCAGCCCGAACCTGCCGCCGCCTGCCGAGTCCTTGTTGTTCTCGCCGCTCCCGCTCGGTCCGGTCACCGCGCCCAACCGGGTGTGGTTGCCGGCGATGGTCACGTGGTTGTCGAACGACGAGGGCGTGGTGACCGACGATGTCACCCGGCGCTACGTGCGCTACGCCCGCGGCGGCGCCGGGACGATCGTGCTCGAGGCCATGGGCATCCGCGACGTGAACAGCGGCCCGCTCATGCGCATCGGCCACGACCGGTACGTCCCCGGCCTGCGCGAGCTGGTGTCGCGCATGAAAGACGCCGGGGCGGGCCTGGTAATGCCGCAGGTGATCGACTTCCTCAAGATCGCGCGTCGCGACCCGGCCCGCGCCCTCGCGCGACTGGAAGTGAAATACCCCGGCTGCTCCGGGTGGACAGAAGAGGAGCTGTCCCGCCGATTGTCACCTCGCGAGTGGCGCGACTATGCCTTCGGCTACCGCCAGCAGATCGAGGACCTGTCGGTCGCGGAGATCGATAGCCTGCCCGGCCTGTTCGCGGCGGCGGCGCGTCGCGCCCGCGAGGCGGGCTTCGATGGGGTTGAACTCCACTTCGCCCACGCCTACACCATGTCGAGTTTCCTCAGCCGGACCAACCAGCGAGGCGACGACTACGGGGGTTCCCTCGAGAACCGTGCTCGTATCTGCCTCCGCGCCATCGAGGCGGCCCGCGCCGCCGTGGGACGGGACTTCTGCCTGGGCCTGCGCTTGCTCGGCGAGGACAGCATCGACGGTGGCTCGACCGTCGACGACGCGGCCTGGTTTGCGACGGCGTTCGCGCGCGCCGGGGTGGACTTCATCTCGGTGAGCCGGGGCGGGCGCTTCGAGGATGCGAAGCGACCGGCGGTGGGCGAGGCGGCCTACCCCTACACCGGGCACTCCGGGCTCATGTGCATGCCCACCTTCAAGTACCCCGACGCTCACAACCTCTACCTGCCGAGCGCCATCCGGGCGTCGGTGCGCGCGGCCGGGTTCCACGCGCCGGTGGTCGGCGCCGGTCGCATCAACACCTACCCCGTGGCCGAGTCGGCCTTGCAACAGGGCCACTGCGATCTCGTGGGCATGGCCCGGGGCCTGCTCGCCGACCCGGACTGGCCGCGGAAGCTGCGCGCCGGGCAGGCCGACAAGGTGCACTATTGCAAGTACAACAACGTGTGCGAGGCGCTCGATCGCAAGCACTTGCCGGTCACCTGCCAGCTGTGGATGAAGTTGCCCGAGGGCGGGAGGCACCCGCCGGAGGATTGGTAGCGACGGCGCCGAAGTGACCAGCCGGCCATACCAAGAACGTTCACGTTCTTGGTGGCGTCGACAAGGAACGACGCCGTTCCTTGCCAGCCCCCGGGGGGAATGGCGGGCCCCCACGGACGGCGCAGAGAGGTCGCGGATCCCGCCAGTCTTACCCCCCGAGCGCCTTCCCCACGCGGTTGACGATCTCCGCCTCCTCGGGAAACCCGAAGATCGTCTTCTTGGCCACGACCTTGCCGTCGACCTTCACCTCGAAGATCCCGCCCGATCCTCGGATGAGTTCGGTGTCGATGTCGAGCTCCTCCCGCAACAATTCCGCCGCCCGGGTGGCGCGCGGGAGGTAGCCTCAGACGCCGCAGTACGTGATGGAAACGCGACTCATGGCGCGAGTCTAATCGCCGCTCACTGCACCGGCACTTCCATCACCGCGCCCTCGGTGAGGAAGGGGGAAGTTTCGGCCGGCTGCGCCGCGGAGGTGGCGCTGCGCTCCACGCGGAGCTGGTCGGGCTGCATCGCCTCCGCGCCGCACAGGCCCACCACCGCTAGGCCGAGGACAGTTCTGATTTCGACCATGATTTTCTTGAGCATAGGCACACCTCGGCCCGGGCGCTATCTCACGCCGTCGGCAGGGTAAACGAGCAGCCAGTCGAGCGCCTCGTCCACCACCCGGTGGGCGCCCTGCTTGCCCGCGCGCGCCGGGTCGTCGCGCTCGCCGCCGAGCGCGGCGTTGTTGACCAGCGCCATCGGCAGGCGGTAGTACGCGCCGTCCACGCCCGGGGTGAAGGCGCCCTCGCTCACGACGATGCCGCGGCCGTGCTCGGGCACGGCACCGTGCGGCAGGGCCACCCACCGTTCACCGGTGCCGTCGCGCGCGCAGCCGTCGCTGGCCCGCCGGGCGATCATCACCTGCAAGGTTCGGAATCCGAGGTCGGAGGTGTCGGCGCAGCCCGGACCGAGCGTCGTGACCCGCGGCGAGGGCGTGGCGATCGCGCGCCGGGTGACCCAACTCATCGCGTTGGTGAACAAGCGGTGGTTGTCGCCGTAGCCGATCATCGTGGCGCCCAGGGCGTTCTGGTCGGCGATCACCACCACGCGGCCCCGGCCGACCTCGCCCGCGGCGACGATCGGCACCGGGCCGCTGGGCTCGTCGTCGCTGCGCTCGAGGTTGCCGGTGAACCCCGCCGACTCGGCCTTTCGCCCCGGTTCGAAGCGGTCGGCGAAGCCGGCGAGGCTGGTGGACGCCACCGTGTGCAGCCCCTCCACGCTGCCGGCCGTCATGAACCCAAGTCGCGACACTCCATCGGTGATCTCATGTGGAAAAACCTGAACTGTCTCGAACCACGCCCTCGCCCGCGGGCCGAGCCCGTACGGCGCGTCGACGGCCGTGACCGGCGGCAGCGAGAAGCCGAGCACCTCGGCGAGCTGCGCCAGCATGTCGCCGTGGGCGTAGCAGTCGCTGTGGTCGGTCACGAGGAGGAGCCCGCCGCCCGCGCGCACGAAGCGGTCGATGGCGCGCACCTCCGACCAGCGGAAGCCGGGCCCGTCGCCCGAGGGCAGGTTGATGAACAGGGCCGAGGCGCCGTCGAGCGTGCCCACGGGGTCCCAGCCGAGGCGCCAGCCCACCGGGCGTACCGCCATCGCCTCGCGCACCGGCGCGAAGGCGCGCCCGAGGCCGTGCATGCTGTCGTAGTCGTACTCGCCGGGGTCGAGGACACTGTCGATGGGCTGCTTGCGGCTGTGCCACTCGTCGACGAGCAGCGCTCCATCGACCGCGGGGCGAGGCGCCCTCGACCAGCGCCAGGCACGCCCGCGCTCCCACAACCGGTACAGCCCGTAGCCCTGGTTCCGCGCGTAGCTCGGCAGCGACTCGAGGTGGCGCGGCGAGTCGGGGCCGGCCTCGGTGCAGGCCCACCCGCTGGCCAGCAGCAGCGCCGCCACCGCCACCGCGATCTTCCAGCGCCCGGGAACCATGCCGGGGAACTATGCCGCTGGCACCCGCGCCGGGGTTATCGAGAGGACGGTGACTCTCCCGCGCGCCGCCCTCCTGGCCCTCGCCTTGCCGGGCTGCGTGCTCTACCGCACCTACCCGCTCCTGAGCCTCGACGTGCCCGGCGAGCGCGACGCGCTCGAGCTCTCCGGGCTGGCGAGCCTCGACGACGGTCGCGTGGTGGCGGTGGCGGAGGGCGAGACGAGTCACCTGCTGGTGCCGGTGCCCGACCGTCCCGTGGCGCCGGGCGGGCTGCTCGACCTCTTGCCTCTGGTCGACGGCCGCGACAGCTGCGACGAGCGCAAGCGAGGCGCCACCGTGCGCTGTGCCGCGCGCAACTTCCGCGCCGAGGTCCACCTCGAGCGCCAGCCGATCGCGTGGATCGACCGCGGCGTGGGCATGCCCGTCGACACCGAGGATCTCGCCCCATTCGGGCCAGAGCGCGTGCTCGGGGTGACCAAGTACTCCACCGTCGGTCGGCGAACGGCCTTCCGTCGCGACCTGCTCGCCCGGTCGAGGCGACAGACGGAGCGACTGTTCGTCCTCGAGCGCCGCGAGGGACGATGGTACGAGCAGGACCTGCCGGAGGTCACTCGCCTGCGCGACTCGCTGTCTGACTGGGGACGCGCCTACTGCAACGACGACATGCTGGTGGAGGGGCTCGCCTACGATCCAGGCGGCGAGCGTGTTTTCGTGGGGTTGAGCCGCTGCGACGGCCCCGCGCTCCGCGTGTTGAGCTACCCGCTGGGCGCGGCGCGTCGCGGCGAGGTGGCCACCATCACGCTGGAGGCCGACGGCGAAGGGGGCCCCGCCGAGGGCGTCACTGCCCTGTCGTGGGCGAATGGCCGGCTGTTCGCGCTGAGCGCCTGGGACAGCTACGGCCACGACACCGAGCCTGCCTTCGGGGGCAAGCTCTACGAGGTTCACGGCGGGGCGCTGTCGCCGGTCGAAATCAACACCCGCTTCCGCGACCGCCCCTCGGCGCTCGCGGTGTTGCCGGCGGCGGCCAGCGCGGGCCCCGGGGATGTCGACGCCATCGTCCTCTTCGACAACGACGCGGTGGCGCGCACGGCGTGGAGGCCCAACGCCACGGTCCTCGACTCACCCACCCCCGCGCCCCGCGACGGGGCCTGGGCGCAACTCTTGTCGCTGGAATCGCTGGACGAGCCTCTGGAACTCGCGCTCAACGGTTTCGACCTGCGCTGGTTCCAGCGCGATCACCGGCTGTCGCAGATCGAGCTGGGCCTCGCGCGCAAGGCGGACGGCCGCGTGGGCGGCTGGACGCGTGCGCTGGGCGGACGCTGGCAGATGGAGGTGGGAGGTTCGATCGGCCTCTGGGCGCGCGGGCTCGGCCTCGGGCGTCCCGCCGGGCACAACCGGCAGGCGGTGGCGCTCACCGATCTCGCCGGCACCGGACTCCGGTTCACCCGGTACCGCGCGCGGCTGTCGGTGGTGCCCCGCGACCGCGAGCGGGAGAACCCGTCGGTGGCGACGTTGCTCGAAGACACCAGCCGCGACTACACGGTGGCCCTGCCTCTCGACCCCGGCGAGGGCGCGCTCGTGCTCCAGGGCTTCGCCATCGACACCAGCGCGCGCGCGGCGGAGGGCATCTGCGTGGCGGCCATCGACCTGTCACTCGGGCGCGCGGGCACGGCGGCCACCGTGCGGTCGCAACTCATCGGCGGGATCTGCAACGACTTCGACACGCGCGGCCCCAGCCTGCGCCACGGGAAGACCACGCGGCCCGAGGGCGGCGTGGAGGTGGTGGTGGACTTCGCGGTGGTGGACGGCGCGCCCAGCGACAGCTGGTCGGTGGCCACCTGGGACCGATCCCTGCCCGGGCCCCGTTCCGCGTCGGGATACGCGAGCGACCCGCGCCGGGTGACGACCGACGGCATGGCTCGGGCCCACATCGGCTGCGGCCAGGTGAGAGGGCAGGCCTACCAGCCCCTGCCGGGGCGCGCCGCCGCGCCCCCCGAGAGCTGGCTCGACCGCGGGGTCGCGGTCACCGGCTCCCCCGGCGGCACCTCGGTGCTGTCGGGCTTTGCCATGGCCTTCGACCCGGTGGGCTTCGACCCTGGGAGCTCCCGTCCCCTGCTCACCGACGACGAGGCCTTGTTCCGGAACAACTACGTCCATCGCTACCTCGTCCGCGCCTTTGGCCAGGCCGGGGGCGCCTTCGTGGAGGCGGGCTTCAGCCACGGGATCCACCGCGGCTCGGTGGGCGGCGACAACAGTCGCCCCTCGGCGCTCTACGCGCGGGTGGACATGGCGGCGTTCCCCGGGGTGGACGCCCCGGCTTACGATACCGTGGCGCCGTCGCGGAGCGGCGACCCCAACCTCTTGCCGGAAGATGGCTTCATCCGGTGGGCGGAGCCCTTCCCGCTCGTGACGGCGCCGGAGTGTGCACCCCAATGGTAGCGTTGTTGACAGTCGCGTGGGCGGCAGACTTGCCGCTTCCCCCCTCGGTGTCCGACGCCGAGGCGCCGGTGCTGGAGTGGCGTCCGGTGGTGCAGGCGCAGGCGCTCGCCCTCTGGAGTCACGATCAGCTCTACAACCTCGGCGTGGGCGGACGAGTGGGCATCGAGGCGAATCGCCGAGCGCTGACCGCCCGTGTGAGCATGGGGGCGCGCCTGTACCCGTGGCTCGACGGCGGGATCACCAACGCCGTTCCCCCGGTCGACAGCACCGCCGAACTCTCCGAGGCCTGGATCGGCCTCGACCCGTACATCTCGGAGGCACTCGTCATTCACCTTGCCGCGGGCCTGCAACCCGTGGAATTCAACGAGGGACGCCTCGTGGGCCGGCAGGACCAGTGGCTCAGCGCCAGCTTTCCCCTGGCGGCACGGCTGCACCTGGGGGCGGCGCCGTGGAGCATCGACGCGGTGGCCGGGTATCGCGAGGGCGGCGACGTGTGGGCCTATCCCTGGTGGGCGGTGCGCGCCGGCGCGGGTCGGGAGCGTCCATCGGGCTCCTGGCAGGTCGATGTGCTCGCCACCGACGTCGACCTGGACGTCGTGACCGCGCCCGGCGTGCCGGTCGACGACGACATCGCTGCGGCCGGGGTGTACGCGCGGGTCGACGTGTCGCGACTTCGCACGCGAGCCGACGCGTACGTGCAGCCCTTTCGCGAGGGTGGCGTGGCGGCGATGGGGGGCGCTCGGCTGGGCTGGGCGCTCGGCGGCGACTCCCGGGTGGTGCTCGGCGGGGCGGTAGAGGGCGGCACCGGCGAGGAGGACGGGAGCGGGCGATTCCTCAACCCCTGGGGCAACGTCGAGGCGGCGGTGGGCGCCAACGCCCGCTATCCGCTCGGCATGTCGGTGTTCGTCCCCGGAACGGTGGGGGTGGGCGCCTTCGCGGACATGGTCGTGACCCCCGGGCTTCGCGTCGATGCCGCCGCGTGGAACTACCATTTTGCAGACTTGGATCCCTACGGCGCCGAGCTCGACGGCGACGCGCGGCTCTTCTTCGGCCCCTTCGCATGGCTCCGTTTTCGTGGGTCGCTCTTCCTCCCCTGGGACTCGCCGGGGACCGTGTATAGCTCTGCCGCGCTGAGCCTCGATGTCCAGATCTGACGAGCTGTTCGAAGACGATGCCGCCGCCGTGCGCGGGCCGGGCGACCGCGTGCGCCAGGGGGCGCGTCGTGAGCGACTGGTGTCGAAGGGCAACCGGGGGCAGTCGAAGGGCCCTGACTTCTCGCGGTCGGTCGGCGCCCTGGCGGTGGAGATGGTGGGCCGTCGCGTGCGCGTTCGCCTCGACGACGGGCGAGAGTCGGTGCTCCCGGCGCGCGGGGCGCTGGTCGCAGTGGCCGACCGGGTGCAGATCGTCGAGGGGGTGATCGTCGGCACCGAGCCGCGGCGCTCCACGCTGGAGCGCACCGGCGACAGCGCCGGCGTCCGCCTCGTGGCGAGCAACGCCACGCTGCTGGCCTGCGTGTGCGCGTCGACCGATCCCCCCTTCCGTCCCGGCCTGGTCGACCGGATGCTGGTGGCGGCCGGGGCCGGCAACATGCAGGCGATGGTGGTGCTCAACAAGTGCGACACCGGCATGCCCGGCGAGGTGCTCGAGTGGATGGCCCGCTACGAGGCCCTCGGCTACGGCATCGCGCTGGTCTCGGCCAGCGACGGGCGCGGCATCGCCGAGCTGGCCGAGCGGCTGCGCGAGCACACCACGGTGCTGGTGGGCCACAGCGGCGTGGGCAAGAGCACGCTGGTGCGTGCGCTCGTCCCCGGGGCCGACGTGCGCGTGGGCGACATCGACGCCTGGGGGCGCGGTCGCCACACCACCACCGCCGCGCAGCTCTTCTCCCTGCCGGGCGGCGGCCAGATCATCGACGTGCCCGGGGTGCGCGAGTTCGGCGTGGCCCACGTCGACCGTCGTGAGCTCCGCACGCACTTTCCCGAGTTGCTCGACTTGCCCTGCAAGTACCGGGACTGTCTCCACGAGGGCGAGGAGGGCTGCGTGGCCGACGAGGTGGTGAGCTGGCCAGAGCGCCTCGAGAGTTACCGCAAGCTGCTCGGGGAGTGCGTGTGACCGGACTCACGCTGCGCGCCACGGTGGAGGCCGACCGTCCCGAGTGGATCCGTGGGCTGCGTGCCAGTCGCGAGTTGCACGCGCCGTGGTTCCCGTCGCTCGACGATCGCGGTGGCTACGAGGGCCTCTTCGAAAGTGGCATGGAGCGCCAGGCTGCCGGCACCGCGTGGCGCGGGCTCGCCATCGCCCCGGACGGACGCGTCGCCGCGTGGGTCAACCTCAACGACATCGTGCGCGGGGTGTCGGAAACCGCCAACGCCGGCTGGTCGGTCAACGCGGAGTTCGCCGGACGCGGCGTGGCCACCTGGGCGGTGGGCGCGCTGCTGACACACGCATTCTCACCGGAGGGCCTGGGACTCCACCGCGTGGCCTGCGGCATCATGCCTGCCAACCACCGGAGCCTGCGGGTGGCGGAGAAGTGTGGGTTCCGGCGCGAGGGCTTCGCCAGGGAGCTGATCCGCATCGCCGGGAACTGGGAAGATCACGTCTTGTTGGCGAAGCTGGCGAGCGAACACGGGGGGTAGGCCGCCGCCTACGCGCCGCACAGGATCTGCCGCGAGCGCCCGAGCTGGTCGCGGGTGCCGGCGAGGAAGAGCACGTCGCCCGCCCGGAGTTTTTCCTGCGCGTCGGGCGCGGTGACGGTGCAGCCTGCCCGCGAGAGCGCCACCACGAGCGCACCGTCGCGCTGGCGGAGCTGCGCCTCGGCGAGCGAGCGCCCGACGCCGGGCGCGTCGTCGGCGAGCACCACCGCGTCGAGACTCATCCCCGCCACCACCGACTCGGG